>NZ_JBFAZB010000003.1:0-288901 GCF_040681575.1 Kitasatospora sp. NPDC051702 | reverse complement strand
GCCCCCCCCCAACGCGGGCCGCCCCGGGCCCCCGGGTCCGGCCACCCCCCCCTGCGCCCCCCCCGGGGGGGGGGGGGGGCCCCCACCCGGGGGTGGGCCTCCTCTCCCCTGTGGAGGAGGCCCACGCTCCGGTCACCAGCCGCCGGTGCCGATCTCGGTGCGGGAGCTCAGGCCGCTGCCGGTGCCCTTGTAGAGGTAGAGCTTGCCGGTCTGGCCCGGGTCGGAGTCGACGGCCGCGAGGTCGCCGATGCCGTCACCGGTGAAGTCCGCACCCGCGTAGTCGGATATCCCGTTCCAGCCGCCGGTGCCGATCTCCACCCGGTCCCCCAGGCCACGCCCCGTGCCCGGGTACAGCCAGAGCTTGCCGGTGGACTTCTCGGTGGCGACGATGTCGTCCTTGCCGTCCTTGTTCATGTCCCCCGGACTGACGATCTTGTTCATCCCGTTCCAGCCGCCGGACCCGATCTCCACCCGCTTGCCGAGGGCGCCGCCGAGGCCGGGGTACAGCCACAGCTTCCCGGTGGAGTTCTCGCTCGCCACGACGTCGGCCACGCCGTCGCCGTTGAAGTCGCCCACGGCCAGGTTGCTCATGCCGTTCCAGCCGCCGGAGCCGATCATCACCCGGCTCCCCAGTGCCCCCGTGCCGGTGCCCGGGTAGGAGAACAGCTTGCCGGTGGACACCTCGACGGCCACCAGGTCCTTCTTGCCGTCGCCGTTGAAGTCACCCGCCGTCAGGTTGGTCATCCCCGGGTCGGACGGCCCCGCCGGGTACGGGTCCGCGTGGTCGGTGGAGAGCCCGGTGCCGGGGCTGCAGGTCCACGCGCCGGCCCCCTGGTCGGCGAGGATCTTCTCGGCGATCAGGATCTGTTCCTTCTTGGTCGCCTGGTGCGGGTAGGCCGCGTACTGGGTGCCGCCGTAGTGCCGCCAGTTGGCCTCGTTGATCTGAAGGCCGCCGTAGTAGCCGTTCCCGGTGTTGATGGACCAGTTGCCGCTGCTCTCGCAGGCGGCCACCTTGTCCCAGGTGCTGACGGAGGCGGCGCCGGCGGTTCCGGCGGTTGCGGCGACGACGAGGGGTGCGAGGCTCAGTGCGAGGACGGCGGTGCTCCTGCGCACGCGGGACCGTGCGGGCGTACGGGTCTGTGCGGACATGGGTGTTCTCCCCCTGGAGGTGGTGCAGAGCAAGTGGGTTCGGGACGGTGCCGCGGCCTACCAGCCGCCGGAGCCGATCTCGGTGCGGGAGCTCAGCCCGCTGCCGGTGCCCTTGTAGAGGTAGAGCTTCCCGGTCTCGCCCGGGTCGGAGTCCACGGCCGCGAGGTCGCCGATGCCGTCACCGGTGAAGTCCGCACCCGCGTAGTCGGAGATCCCGTTCCAACCACCCGTGCCGATCTCCACCCGGTCCCCCAGACCGCGCCCCGTCCCCGGGTACAGCCACAGCTTGCCCGTCGACGTCTCGGTGGCGACCAGGTCGTCCTTCCCGTCCTTGTTCATGTCCCCCGGGCTGACGATCTTGTTCATCCCGTTCCAGCCACCGGAACCGATCTCCACCCGGCTGCCCAGACCACTGCCCGTCCCCGGGTACAGCCACAGCTTCCCCGTCGAGTTCTCACTGGCCACGACGTCGTCCTTGCCGTCACCGTTGAAGTCACCCACCGCGGTGTTGTTCATCCCGTTCCAGCCACCGGACCCGATCTCCACCCGGTCACCCACACCGCTGCCCGTCCCCAGGTACAGCCACAACTTGCCCGTCGACTTCTCCGTCGCCACGATGTCGTCCCGACCGTCCCGGTTCAGGTCGCCCACCGCCAGGTTGCTCATCCCGTTCCAGCCACCGGAACCGATCATCACCCGGCTCCCCAACGTCCCCGTCCCCGTCCCGGGGTAGGAGAACAGCTTGCCGGTGGACACCTCGACGGCCACCAGGTCCTTCTTGCCGTTCCCGTTGAAGTCACCCGCCGTCAGGTTGGTCATCCCCGGGTCGGAGGGCCCGTCCTCGCGGATGGACTTGTTGCGGACCGGAACGTAGGTGCCGTAGCCGGGGTAGTAGGGGTAGGGGATCTCGCGGTAGTGGACGCCGCTGCCGGTGAACTCGTAGCCCATGTAGTGGCTGGAGTCGGTCCACTTCTCGAACAGCACGACGTGGCCGTTGGCGCCGCTGTTGTCGTTGAGCAGCGCGTCGCCGGGCTTGAGGTCGCCCTTGCCGATCTGCTCGGTGACGCCGCGCGGGCCGAAGGTGTCGGTGGTCAGCGAGTCGTCGAGCTTCCAGGCCATCGAGACGTAGCCGGAGCAGTCGGTGCGGTACCCGTTGTGCGAGCCGGTCCAGCTGTAGTCGAGGCCGATGCCGACCCAGGTCTTGGCGCGCCGGATGGCCTCGCTGCGGGTGACGGCCGGGGCCAGGACGGACGCGGCCGCCGACGAGGCCCCGGCGGCGGGCGCCTGGGCGGCCCCGACCGGCTGGCCCGCGCCACCGTACTCGCCGCCCGCGACGGCGGTGACGGCGGTGGCGGCGGGATCGGCGGCGAGCGCGGTGCCGCCCTGGACGACCAGGCCGAGGGAGAGCGAGCCGGCCAGCCCGAGGGCGACGGCGGACGTGCGGAGATAGGCCTTGCGGGACATGGATGCTCCTGGAAGTGGCATGCGGAGGACCGGCGCGGCGCGCAGGCGCCCGGATCACCGGAAGAAGGAACGCCGGGGTGAGTCCGGCGGGAAGGAACGCCGAAGAGGCCCCGGCAGGAAGCAACGCCGGAAGGACTCCGGCGCGAAGCAGCGCCGGAAGGGACTCCGGCAGGAAGGAATGCCGGAGCGGCTCCGGCAGGATGCGGACGGCCGTCAGCCGGCGACGGTGACGCGCCAGGCCCGGAAGGCCGGGGAGCGCGAGAGCGCGGCGGAACAGAGGGCCAACGAGTGGGCGGGGGCGCGGTCGCCACTTCCGCCGCTGGTGAAGACGACGAGGTCGATGGAGTCCTGACGGGCTCTCGACTGGACGTGCTCCAGGCCGGCGCCGGGATCGGCGTGGGCCCAGAGCACGTCCTTCAGGACGTGGGCGTCGGCGTCGCTGGCCGGTCGCCGGTCGGGGCTGGTGAGCGTCAGGCGGACGATGTGCATCGGGTCGGGTTCGAGCGGCCGTCGCCGGCGGCGGCGGTCACTTCTTGTTGTCCCAGCTGATGCTGCCCGGGTCACCCAGGCCGGGCTTGCCCTGGCCGCCCGAGCCCGCCCCACCCGTGCCGAGGTCGCCCGTGCCGGGGTCGCTCGCCGCGGACACGCCCGCCACGGTGTCCGGTGCGGCGGCGACGGCGGTGACGGCCGGCAGGGCGAGCGTGGCCACGACTGCCGCGGCCGCGAGGACGCCGGGAACGCGAGCGGAGATCCGCATGGAGAACAACCCCCTGGTTGCTGGTCGGTCGGTTCGTCGGGACGGACGGCTCTGGTTCCCGTCGTCCCACCCGGCCCGGGGCTCGGCGCCCCTGCGGCTCGGTGATCCATATCCTGCAGGCCCGACCGGCGCGCCGGAAGGCCTTTCCCGCGACAGCATCAGGCCTGGCAGCATCGCGCCACGACCGGCGCCCCCGGTCCGGCAGCCCCGGCCCGGCAGCCCCTGCCGCCCCACCGATGCACCGTCAGATCTCCTTGCACACACATGAGTGAACTGTGAGAATCGCGCAGACGGCCTTGACACCACCTGGCCGCGCGCATCGGCGAATCCGGGGGGAATCGTGCTCGAAGTGCTGGGACTGGACCCGGCGGCGGAGGCCGTCTACGCGGCCCTGCTGGTCGAGCCCGGGTGCGGGGTCGCCGACCTCTGCCGCCGCCTGCGGCTCTCGGAGACGGCCGCGCGGGAGGCCCTCGACCGGCTCGCGGACCTGACGCTGCTGCGCCCCTCCCAGGAGGTCGACGGCGCGCTGCGCCCGGTCAGCCCGGCGGTCGGCCTGGAGGCCGTCATCCGCCGCCAGGAGGACGACCTCGCCCGCCGCCAGCAGGAGTTGGCCGCCAGCAAGGCCGCCGTGGCCCGGGCCGTCGCCGCCTACGCCGACCTGATGCCCAACACCACCTCGGAGGCGACCGAGCGGCTGGTCGGGATGGACGCGATCCAGGCCAGGCTCGAGACGCTGGCGCGCGGCCTGCGGGAGGAGTTCCTCGCCGCCATCTCGGGCGGGGCGCAGTCCCAGGCCAGCATGGACGCCGCCCGTCCGCTCGACCGGGACGCGCTGGAGCGCGGGGTCGCCATGCGGACGCTGTACCAGGACAGCGTCCGCAACGACCAGGCCACCCACGCGTACGCCCAGTGGCTGACCGGGCTGGGCGGCCAGGTGCGGACGGCTCCCCTGCTGCCGCCGCGGCTGCTGGTCTTCGACCGGCACACCGCCGTCGTCCCGATCGACCCGACCCGGACGAGGCTGGGGGCGCTCTGCACCAGCGAGCCCGGGCTGGTCGCCTCGCTGGTCGCCCTGTTCGAGCAGGCCTGGTCCACGGCCGTGCCGCTCGGCGCCGACCAGCCCACCCATCACGACACCGGCCTCACCCCGGCCGAACGCGACCTGCTCCGGCTGCTCGGGACGGGTCTGACGGACGAGGGCGCCGGCAAGCGGCTCGGCATCTCGGTGCGCACCGTGCGCCGCCAGATGTCCGCCCTGATGGAGCGGCTCGACGCCGCCAGCCGCTTCGAGGCCGGGCTGAAGGCGGCGCAGCGGGGCTGGCTGTAGCCGCCCGCGGGGGCCCCGCCCCGCCCGAGCCGCCGAATCCGCGAGGTCAGCCGTGTCCCGGCTGCGGATGTCAGTGGTCGGGTGCAGACTCGCAGGTGGCCGGGAAGGGGGCGTGTGCGCGTCCTCGGGGGGCCGTTCCGGTCACTTCTCCGTCGAAGGGGCACCACCTCATGCTCACCACCGACTTTCCCGCCGGCGCACCCTGCTGGATCGACCTCGGCAGCCCGGACGTGGCGGCCACCGCCGAGTTCTACGGCAAGGTGTTCGGCTGGACGTTCGAGTCCGCCGGTCCGGAGACGGGCGGTTACGGGTTCCTCCAGCTGAACGGCAGGACGGTCGCGGCGGTCGGCCCGCTGCAGGACCAGGGCGCCAGGTCCGCGTGGACGACGTACTTCCACACCTCGGACGCGGACGCCACCGTGAAGGCCGTCGAGCAGGCCGGCGGCACGGTGCGGGTGCCGGCGATGGACGTGATGACGGCCGGTCGGATGGCGCAGCTGACGGACCCGCAGGGCGCCGAGTTCGCGGTCTGGCAGCCGGGTGACGTCCGCGGCCTGGACGTGGTGTCGGAGGACGCCACGCTGGTCTGGTCGGAGCTGCACAGCGCCGACCCGGAGGCCGGCTTCGGCTTCTACCGGGCGCTGTTCGGCTGGCGGGTGGAGAACTTCGAGCCGTCGCCGGGCATGAACTACCGGGTGCTCTCCACGGCCGACGGCGACCAGCAGGCCACCAGCTTCGGCGGCATCGCGCCGGTCATGTCCGCGGAGCAGCCGTCCGCGTGGACGCCGTACTTCGCCGCGGACGACGTGGACGCGGTGATCGCGAGGGCGACGGCGGCCGGCGGCTCGGTGATGATGCCGGCCGAGGACGTGCCGAACGTGGGCCGTCTCGCCTGGCTGGCGGACCCGAACGGCGCCCCGTTCGCGCTGATCAAGGGTGAGCCCCGGCAGTCCTGAGCCCCGGCAGTCCTGAGCCCGGCAGTCCAGGACCCCGGCAGGACCCCGGAGCCCCACCCCCACCCCCGACGCCCGCCGACGACCGCACACACCGAGGGCCCGCCGCACCGGCACCACTCCGGCACGACGGGCCCTCGGGCCTGCCTCAGCGCACCGGGTGCCCGGCCTCGCGCAGCGCGTCCTTGACCTCGCCGATCCGCAGGTCGCCGAAGTGGAAGACGCTGGCGGCGAGCACCGCGTCGGCGCCCGCCTCGACGGCCGGCGCGAAGTCGGCGAGCCGGCCGGCGCCACCGGAGGCGATGACGGGCACCGAGACGGCCTTGCGGACGGCCCGGATCATCTCCAGGTCGTAGCCGTCCTTGGTGCCGTCGGCGTCCATGGAGTTCAGCAGGATCTCGCCGGCGCCGAGCTCGGCGGCGCGGCCGGCCCATTCGACGGCGTCGAGGCCGGTGCCGCGGCGGCCGCCGTGGGTGGTGACCTCGTAGCCGGAGGCGGTCTCGGTGCCGGGCGGGCAGCGCCGGGCGTCGACGGAGAGCACCAGGACCTGCCGGCCGAAGCGCTGGGCGATCTCGCGGACGAGCTCCGGACGGGCGATGGCGGCGGTGTTGACGCCGACCTTGTCCGCACCGGCCCGCAGCAGCTTGTCGACGTCCTCGACGGCACGGATGCCGCCGCCGACGGTGAGCGGGATGAAGACCTGCTCGGCGGTGCGGCGGACCACGTCGTAGGTGGTCTCCCGGTCCCCGGA
Organism: Kitasatospora sp. NPDC051702; assembly: GCF_040681575.1. Lineage (NCBI taxonomy): Bacteria > Bacillati > Actinomycetota > Actinomycetes > Kitasatosporales > Streptomycetaceae > Kitasatospora > Kitasatospora sp. NPDC051702. The sequence continues at coordinate 282,500 of NZ_JBFAZB010000003.1, read as the reverse complement.
GGAGGCGGTGATGTCGAGGAAGGTCAACTCGTCGGCGCCCTCGGCGTCGTAGAGCTTGGCCATCTCCACCGGGTCACCGGCGTCGCGCAGGTTCTGGAAGTTGACGCCCTTGACCACCCGCCCGGCGTCGACGTCCAGGCAGGGGATGACACGTACGGCGAGGGTCACGGCTGTTTGCCTTCCAGGGTCTTTGCCAGCCCGGTACGGTGGGCGTCGAGCTCGACCTCGACCATCATCCGGGAGTCGATCAGGCCCTCGACCACCACCATGGTGGCCACCGGGCGGGCGGCGTCGAAGAGTTCGCGGTGGGCGCGGCCCACCTCGTCGGCGTCGCGGACGTGGGTGATGTACATCCGGGTGCGGACCACGTCGTCCGCCGTCAGACCGTACGCGGCGAGGGCCTGCAGCCCGACGCCGAACGCGGCGAGGGTCTGCCGGTACGGGTCGCCCTCGTGCTCGATCCGGCCGTCCACCCAGGCGGTGGTGCCGGCCACGTGCACGTAATCCCCGGCGGCGACGGCCCGCGAGTAGCCGAAGGCGTCCTCCCAGGGGGAGCATCCGGCGACCCTGCCGCGTACGATCCGACGTTCCGTCATCCTGAAACCGCCTCCAGGGCCTCTTCGAGGGTGAACTTCTGCTCGTAGAGTGCCTTGCCCACGATGGCGCCCTCGACACCCTCGCCGACCAGGCCGGCGATGGCGCGCAGGTCGTCCAGGGAGGAGACGCCGCCGGAGGCGACGACCGGGCGGTCGGTGGCGGCGCAGACGTCGCGCAGCAGCTGCAGGTTGGGGCCGGTCAGGGTGCCGTCCCGGTTGACGTCGGTGACGACGTAGCGGGCGCAGCCCTCCTGGTCGAGCCGGGCGAGGACGTCGAAGAGCTCGCCGCCGTCGCGGGTCCAGCCGCGGCCGCGCAGGGTGGTGCCGACGACGTCCAGGCCGACGGCGATCTTGTCGCCGTGCTCGGCGATGGCCTTGGCGACCCACTCGGGGGCCTCCAGGGCGGCGGTGCCGAGGTTGACGCGGGTACAGCCGGTGGCGAGCGCGTTGGCGAGCGACTCGTCGTCGCGGATGCCGCCGGACAGCTCGACCTTGATGTCGAGGCGGCCGGTGACCTCCTTGAGCAGCGCGTAGTTGGTGCCGGTGCCGAAGGCGGCGTCGAGGTCCACCAGGTGCAGCCACTCGGCGCCGGCGTTCTGCCAGGCGAGGGCGGCGGCCAGCGGCTCGCCGAAGGAGGTCTCGGTGCCGGAGGCGCCCTTGACCAGGCGGACGGCCTGGCCGTCGCGGACGTCGACGGCGGGAAGCAGTTCGAGGCTCATTGTCAGGACTCTTCTGTCGTCAGAGGGTCGTCAGAGGGTGTCGACCCAGTTGGTCAGGAGGGCGGCGCCGGCGTCGCCGGACTTCTCGGGGTGGAACTGGGTGGCCCAGAGCGGGCCGTTCTCGACGGCCGCGACGAACGGCTGTCCGTGCGTGGCCCAGGTGACGAGCGGGGCGTTGATCCGCTCGCTGTGGATCTCCAGCTCCCAGTGCCGCACCCCGTAGGAGTGGACGAAGTAGAAGCGGGTCTGCGGGTCCAGGCCGGCGAACATCCGGCTGCCGGCGGGCGCGTCCACGGTGTTCCAGCCCATGTGCGGGACGACGGGGGCGTCCAGCGGCTCGACGGTGCCGGGCCACTCGTCGCAGCCGGCGGTCTCGACGCCGTGTTCGACGCCCCGCTCGAAGAGGATCTGCATGCCGACGCAGATGCCCATGACGGGGCGGCCCCCGGCGAGGCGGCGCCCGACGATCCAGTCGCCGCGGACGGACTTCAGGCCGCGCATGCAGGCCTCGAAGGCGCCGACGCCGGGGACGAGCAGGCCGTCCGCGTTCATCGCGGCGTCGTAGTCGGAGGTGACGGTGACGTCCGCTCCGGTCCGTTCGAGCGCGCGCTGCGCCGAGCGGAGGTTGCCCGATCCGTAGTCGAGGACGACGACGTTCTTGCCCATGTTCAGGTGTCCAGTCTCTCTGCGTGTCCGGAGGGCGGCGTGCCTACAGGCGCATGGCGCCGGCGGCCAGGCACATCACCGAGCCGAGCGCGAGCACCAGGATGACGCCCTTGGGCAGCTTCTGCTTCCAGAACGAGATCACGCCGCCGGCCAGGAAGAGGCCGACGAACAGGAGGGCGACGGCGGTCTTGCTCACAGGGCCCCCTTGGTGGACGGGAGGATGCCGGCCGCGCGCACGTCGCGCTCGGAGGCGTAGCGCAGGGCCCGGGCCAGGGCCTTGAACTGGCACTCCACGATGTGGTGGGCGTTGCGCCCGTACGGGACGTGGACGTGCAGGGCTATCTGCGCCTGGGCGACGAAGGACTCCAGGATGTGGCGGGTCATCGTGGTGTCGTAGCTGCCGATCATCGGCGCCATGTTCTCGGGCTCGGTGTGCACCAGGTAGGGCCGGCCGGACAGGTCGACGGTGACCTGGGCGAGCGACTCGTCCAGCGGCACCGTGCAGTTGCCGAAGCGGTAGATGCCGACCTTGTCGCCGAGGGCCTGCTTGAAGGCGGCACCGAGCGCGAGGGCGGTGTCCTCGATGGTGTGGTGGGTGTCGATGTGCAGGTCGCCGTCGGTCTTGACGGTGAGGTCGAACAGACCGTGGCGGCCGAGCTGGTCGAGCATGTGGTCGTAGAACCCGACGCCCGTCGAGATGTCGGTCCTTCCGGTGCCGTCGAGATCGATCTCGACCAGGACCGAGGTCTCCTTCGTGGTGCGCTCAACGCGTCCGATGCGGGACATTCGGGGTTACAGCTCCTGACTGGCTGCGCGCGCGGAGCGCGCACGATCAAGGGTGGGGGCGGGAGACTGGACGGCCTTGGCGACGGCCTCCAGGAAGGCGTCGTTCTCGGCCGGGGTGCCGGCGGTGACGCGCAGCCACCCGGGAACGCCGTTGTCGCGGACCAGGACGCCCTGGTCGAGGATGGCCTGCCAGACCGCGTGGGTGTCGGCGAAGCGGCCGAACTGGACGAAGTTGGCGTCCGAGTCGGTGACCTCCAGGCCGAGGCCGCGCAGCGCGTCCACCAGCCGGTCGCGTTCGGCCTTGAGCCGGCCGACGTAGCCGAGCAGGGTGTCGGTGTGTTCCAGGCAGGCCAGCGCGGTGGCCTGGGTGACGGCCGACAGGTGGTAGGGCAGGCGGACCAGCTGGACGGCGTCCACCACCGCGGCGTCGGCGGCCAGGTAGCCCAGGCGCAGCCCGGCCGCGCCGAAGGCCTTGGACATGGTGCGGGTGACGACCAGGTTGGGGCGGCCCTCGATCAGAGGCAGCAGCGAGGCCCGGTGCGAGAACTCGACGTACGCCTCGTCGACGACGACCAGGCTGGGCCGGGCGGCCTGCGCGGCCTCGTAGAGCCGCAGCACGGTGTCGGCGGCGACGGCGGTGCCGGTCGGGTTGTTCGGCGAGCAGACGAAGACCACGTTGGGCCGGTGCTCGGCGATCGCGGCGACGGCGGCGTCCACGTCGATGGTGAAGTCGTCGTTGCGCGGGCCGGAGGTCCAGGCGGTGCCGGTGCCCCGGGAGATCAGCGCGTGCATCGAGTAGGAGGGCTCGAAGCCGAGTGCGCTGCGGCCGGGGCCGCCGAAGGTCTGCAGCAGCTGCTGGAGCACCTCGTTGGAGCCGTTGGCGGCCCAGACCTGCTCGCGGGCGACGGTGAACCCGGTGGTGCGGCCGAGGTAGGCGGCGAGCCCTTCGCGCAGTTCGACCGCGTCCCGGTCGGGGTAGCGGTTGAGGTCGCGGGCGGCCTCGGCGACGCGCTCGGCGATCCGGGCGACCAGCTCCTCGGGCAGCCGGTACGGGTTCTCGTTGGTGTTCAGCTGGACGGGCACGTCGAGCTGCGGTGCGCCGTACGGGGACTGTCCGCGCAGTTCGTCGCGGATGGGGAGGTCGTCGATGGCGGTCACGAGCCGGGTACCGTCCAATCGAAGCGGGCCTTGATGGCGTCGCCGTGACCGGGCAGGTCCTCGGCGTCGGCGAGGTTGACGACGTGCGCGGCGACGTCCGCGAGCGCGTCCCGGTCGTACTCGACGACCTGGACGCCGCGCAGGAAGGTCTGGACGGACAGGCCGGCCGAGTGGCAGGCGCAGCCGCCGGTGGGCAGCACGTGGTTGGAGCCGGCCGCGTAGTCGCCCAGCGAGACCGGGGTCCAGCGGCCGATGAAGACGGCGCCGGCGTTGACGACCCGGTCGGCGACCGCGTGCGGGTCCCGGGTCTGGATCTCCAGGTGCTCGGCCGCGTAGGCGTTGACGACGGCGAGGCCCTGGTCCAGGTCGTCGACCAGGATGATGCCGGACTGCTTGCCGCCGAGCGCCTCGGCGACCCGCTCGGCGTGCTTGGTCCGGGCGACCTGCTCGGCCAGCTCGGCCTCGACCGCGTCGGCCAGCGCCACCGAGTCGGTGACCAGCACCGAGCCGGAGGTCGGGCCGTGCTCGGCCTGGCTGATCAGGTCGGCGGCCACGTCGGAGGCCAGCGCGCTGTCGTCGGCGAGGACGGCGATCTCGGTCGGGCCGGCCTCCGAGTCGATGCCGATCCGGCCGGCGAAGAGGCGCTTGGCGGCGGCCACGTAGATGTTGCCGGGGCCGGTGACCATGGTGACGGGGGCGCACTCCTCGGTGCCCAGCGCGAACATCGCGACGGCCTGGGCGCCGCCGACCGCGTAGACCTCGTCCACGCCGAGCAGCGCGCAGGCCGCCAGGATCGTCGGGTGCACCCGGCCGCCGAACTCGCGCTGCGGCGGGGAGGTGACGGCGATGGCGCGCACGCCGGCCTCCTGGGCCGGGACGACGTTCATCACCACGGAGGACGGGTAGACCGCCAGGCCGCCCGGCACGTACAGGCCGACCCGCTCCACCGGCACCCACCGCTGGGTGACGGTGCCACCGGGCACCACCTGCGTGGTGTGCCCGGTGCGGCGCTGGTCGGCGTGCACGGTGCGGGCCCGGCGGATGGACTCCTCCAGGGCGGCCCGCACCTTCGGGTCCAGCGTCTCCAGGGCCTCGGCCAGCTGCCCGGCCGGGACGCGGGTGGACTCCAGCCGGACGCCGTCGAAGCGTTCGGTGATCTCGATGACGGCCGCGACCCCGCGATGGCGTACGTCCTCGGCGATCGGTCGCACCTTCTCCAGGGCGGCCGCGACGTCGAACTCGGCACGGGGCAGCAGGTCACGCGGGTCGTCCAGCGAGCCGCGGAGGTCGATTCGAGAGATCACGCCACCCAGTGTAAGGAGTGGCCGGAATCGCTGGTCCCGTATTTCAGTCCGTGATACGAAAGGCGAGACGACCGGGGGGACGGGGGAAACCATGGCGGAGCACGCTCCGGAGGGCTGGACCGACACCGAGCAGGAGCTCTGGGAGGCCTTCCGCCAGGGTGACGTGTACGACCGGCGGTGCGGGGTCCACGCCACCGACGACCCCTTCGGCGACGCCGTCTGGGGCGCCGGGCGCACCGTCCGGGCCGAGGTCCTCGCCCACCTGCTGCTGGCCGGCCCGGCCGCCGCGCCGGGCCGGGTGTCCTCGCTGCGGATGACGGGCGTGCGGGTGACCGGGGCGCTCAACCTGGCGGGCGGCGCCATCCGCCAGTACGTCGAGCTGCGCGAGTGCCGCTTCGAGCAGAAGATCCTGATCTCCGAGGCGGAGGCCAGCACCCTGCGCTTCGTCGACTGCCTGGCCCCGCGGATGGAGGCCTCCCGGCTGGCCACCACCGGGGACCTCCACCTGGCCCGGTGCCGAATACGCGAGGGCGTCCGGCTGACGGACGCCAGGATCGGCACCGACCTGCTGCTCAACCAGACGTGGCTCGGCTGCGACCGCTTCGGCCGCGCGCTCTCCGCCGACGGCATGACCGTCCACCAGGACTTCGAGGCCGACCGGATCGAGGTCCACGGCGAGCTGAGCCTGCGCACCGCCCGGATCGGCGGCCGGCTCTCGCTGCGCGGCGCCCAGCTGCACGCCGTCCCGGACAACCGCATCTGCCTCAACGCCGTCCGCATCACCGTCGGCCACACCTGCTACCTGACCAGCTCCCTCGACGGCGGCTGGTTCGGCTCCCGCAGCTACTACGGCTCCGGCTACGGGCAGACGCCGCCGCCCGACGCACCGGGCCTGCCGTTCCGCGCCCACGGCCAGGTCCGGCTCTCCGACGCCCGCTTCGACGGCGCCTGCCTGATCTCCGGGGAATTCCACCTGGAGGGTGACGACGAGCTGTCGCTGCGCCGCATCCACACCCCCGAGTTGCGGTTCACCTGCCGGATGCGCCCCACCGGCACCGTCTCGCTCTCCCGGGCCCGGGTCGGCAACCTGGTCGACGACCCGGACGCCTGGCCGCTCGGCCGGCACCTCGGCCTCAACGGTTTCGTCTACGAGAACCTGCGCCCGGCCGCGCCCTTCACCGTCCAGCAGCGGATCGCCTGGCTGGAGGGGTCCACCACCGAGTTCCAGCCGGAGTCCTACGAGCAGCTCGCCGCCGCGCTGCGCCGCGACGGCGCCGACGACGACGCCCGCGAGGTGCTCTACGCCAAGCAGCGCCGCCGCCGCCGGACCCTGCCGCTGCCGGCCCGGATCTGGGGCCTGGTCCAGGACGTCGGCGTCGGCTACGGTTACCGGCCCGGCCGGGCGGGCCTGTGGCTGCTGCTCGCCTGGGCGCTCGGCAGCGTCTGGTTCGCCACCCACCGGTTGGCCCCGCTGAAGGCCGACGAGAGCCCGCACTGGAACCCGGTGCTGTACACGCTGAGCCAGCTGGTCCCCGTCGTCGACCTCGGCCAGCAGGGCTGGAACCCGGGCGGCCTCAGCCAGTACGTCTCGGCGGGGCTGGTCATCGTGGGCTGGTTGCTGGCCACCACGGTCGTCGCCGGCGCCTCGCGGATGCTCCAGCGGGGATAGCGGGTGCTCGGGCGGGGGTGGCGGACGCTCCGACGGGGGGTGGCGGACGCTCCGGCGGGGCCGACCGCGGGGCGCCGGGGGCGTGCGGGGAACTACGCTGTCCGCCGTGACAGAACGGCTGCCGCTCTTCCCGCTGAACAACGTGCTCTACCCGGGCCTCGTGCTGCCCCTGAACGTCTTCGAGGAGCGCTACCGCCGTCTCGTCGCCGACCTGCTCGAACTCCCGGCCGACACCCCGCGCCGCTTCGGCGTGCTCGCCATCAAGGACGGCCGGGAGGTCGCCCCGGTCCGCCCGGGGGACGGCCCGGCGGGGCCGCTGGACGGCCTGGGCACCGTCACCGGGGATCCGCTGGAAGCGGTCTTCCCCGTCGGCTGCGTCGCCGACGTCGCCTCCGTCCAGGAGCAGCCGGACGGCCGGTACGAGCTGCTGGTCACCGGCACGACCCGGTTCCGGCTCCGCTCGGTGGACGTCTCCGGCCCGTACCTGACCGGCGAGGCCGAGCTGGTCGAGGAGGCCCCCGGCGAGGGCTCCGGCGCGCTCGCGGCCGAGGTGGAGCGGGCCTTCCGGGTCTACCAGAAGCGCCTCGCCGGCGCCCGCGAGGCGAGCACCGTCGGCCGCCAGGAGCTCCCCGACGACCCGCAGGTGCTGTCCTACCTGGTCGCCGCGGCCTCGGTGTTCGAGACCCCGGTCAAGCAGCAGCTGCTGGCCTGCCCGGACACCGCCCAGCGGCTGCGCGCCGAACTCGACCTGCTGCGCCGGGAGACCTCGGTGCTCAGCTGGCTGCCGTCGCTGCCCGCGGTCGACCTCACCCGCCAGTCCTTCAGCCCCAACTAGCACAGCCCCGACGACCCAGGGATCCCGTGATGGCGAGGAAAGCGAAGAAGGGCGGGCAGGGAACGCCCGCGACCGTGGCCCTGGAGGGCGCCGCGGTCCCGTTCACCGTGCACGCCTACGAGCACGACCCGGCCGCAGCCTCCTACGGCGGCGAGGCCGCCGAGGCGCTGGGCGTGACCGCCGAGCGGGTCTTCAAGACCCTGGTCGCCGACGTGGACGGCGTGCTCACCGTCGGCGTGGTCCCGGTGGCCGGGCAGCTCGACCTCAAGGCCCTGGCCGCCGCCGTCGGCGGCAAGCGCGCCGCGATGGCCGATCCGGCGGCCGCCGAGCGCAGCAGCGGCTACGTCCGCGGCGGCATCTCCCCGCTGGGCCAGCGCCGCCCGCTGCGCACCGTGGTCGACGACAGCGCCCTCGCCCACCCGACCGTCTACGTCTCGGCGGGCCGCCGCGGTCTGGAGGTCGAGCTCGCCCCCGCCGACCTGGTGGCACTGACGGGGGCCGCCACCGCCGCGATCGCCCGCTGAGCCCGGCGGGAACCCCCCCCCCCGGGCCGCCGCGGCCCGGCGTCGACGCAAGCCCTACGCCCGGTCCTCCGGCCCCGTGGTGCCGCCGCCCGGGAAACCGCCCGCCGGCCCCTGCGGCTGCCCGTAGGACTGCCCGTACGGCTGTCCCTGCGGCTGCCCGGGGTACGGCTCCGGGTGCTGCCCCTGCGGCTGCTGTCCGTGCGGGGCCGGCCCGGCCCAGTACGGCGGCGGGTCCTCCTCCCGCTTCCCGAAGGCCGCCGAGAGCGCCAGCAGCACCACCATGGCCGCCATCGGCCAGGCCAGCAGCGCCCCCATCGCCCCCAGGTCGATGCCCGCGTCGAAGTGTCCGCCGTTGCCGACCCGGCGGGCCTCGCCGATCAGGTTGTCGCTGGGCCCGAGCCACCGCCCCAGCCGCCAGGCGCCGACGGAGCCGAGCAGTCCGCCGATCACGAGCCCGAGGGTGACCCCGATGCCGCCGCCGCGCCGCCGGGTGACGAGGAAGGCCCCGAGCGCGGTGAGGATGCCGGCGCCGAGCCCGGCGAGCACGAAGACGGCGTCGGCGCCGGCCCGCTGCTCGCCCTCGGGGTCGGCGTAGAGGATCCGGTCACCGTCCACGACCAGCGGCACCTTGGGCGCCAGCCAGGCCCACACGCCGGCCATGACCAGCCCGACCAGGATGCAGACGAGCACGGTGCCCGCGCCGATCCGCAGTTCCGGCAGCAGCCGTTCCATGAGCCGGGGCCCCGCGGGGGGCTCCGCGGCCGGTCCGGCCGGGGGCTCCTGGGTCCCGGCGTCCGGGGCCGGCGGCGCGAACGGGTCGGGGGTGGCGCCCGGCACCGCGTCCACGTCGGCGCGGGTGGGATCCGGAGGTGTGTTCGGTACGGTCACGGGCCCCATCGTTTCACGACGGCTGCTCCGGCGGGCCCTGCACCCGCTCCCCCGGGGCCGGGGAGGGCCAGGCGGGGCGGCCGGTGCCCGGCGGTGTTCAGCGGGCGACGGCGCGCCGGTAGGCCCAGGTGGCGACCGCCAGGGAGACCACGCCGACGCCCGCGCAGACCGCCAGGTCGCCCGCGACCAGCGCCCAGTCGGGGTCCGGGGTGAAGGTCCGGGCGAAGGCCTCGACGCCGTACGTGGACGGCAGCAGGTCGCGCAGCCACAGCACCGGCTGCGGCAGGTGGTCGACGGGCAGCACGCCGAGCAGCAGCGCCGCCGACATGCCCAGCTGCCCGAGCATGGTGGCGATCTCCTGCCGGGGCGCGAGCAGCCCGCAGGCGGCGCCGAGCCCGGACAGGGCGGCCCCGGCGAGCGGGACGACGGCGAGCAGCACCCAGATCTGCCCGAGCGGCAGCCCGAACATCACCGCGCCGACGACGGCGGTGGCGACGGTCCCGGGCAGCGTGAAGGAGGCGTAGGCGGCGGCCGCGCCGAGGACCACGGAGGCGGCGGGCACCGGCAGGGTGGCGTAGTGGTCGAGGCCGCCGGTGGCCCGCAGCCGGCCGAAGTACTGGGCGAGCAGGTTGAGCGCGACGAAGGCGACGACGAGCACGCTGGAGCCGGCCACCACGGACCGCGCCTCGGAGGTCTGCCCGGCGTCCACCACGCCGCGCATCATCACCAGGATGCCGACGGACTGGAAGGTGGCGACGAACAGCAGCGGGATCCGCGCGACCTTGGCCCGGGCGAGCTGGGCCCGGTAGACGGCGGCGAGGGCGGGCAGCAGGCGGGCCGGCGGGGCGAGCGGGGCGGGGGTGCCGTCCGCGGCGGGGGCGGCGGCCTGGGGCGGCACGGAGAGCAGGGTCACTTGGCCAGTCCTCCGTGGCGGCCGCCGAGCTCGAGGTAGGCGTCCTCGAGGCTCGGGGTGGCGAGGGTGAAGTCGTCGAGGGCGGCGAAGGCCGGGCCGGTGGTGACGGCGGCGACCAGTTCGCGGGCCTGTTCGGGGGTGGTGCGGATGGTCCAGCGGCGGCCCGCGCGTTCGGCCCGGCCGGCGAGTTCGGCGACGGCGGGGACGGCGAGCGGCGCCTCGTCCCGCCAGACCAGGTCGAGCCGGACGTGCCCGTCGACGAGGGCCTTGAGGCCGCCGGGGGTGTCGCAGGCGATGATCCGTCCGTCGTCGACGACGGCGACCCGGTCGAGCACGGTCTCCGCCTCGATGACGTTGTGGGTGACGAGCAGCACGGTCGCACCGCGTTCGCCGCGGCGCCGGTCGACGGCGCTCCAGACGGCCCGCCGGGCGACGGGGTCCATGCCGGTGGTGGGTTCGTCGAGGACGAGCAGCGGCCGGTCGCCGACGAGGGCGGCGGCGAAGCAGGCGAGCCGGCGCTGGCCGCCGGAGAGCTTGGCGAGCGGGCGCCGGGCGATCGGTTCGAGGCCGAGTTCGGTGAGCACGTCGGCGGCCTCGGCGCGGGCCCGGCTCCGGGTGAGGCCGCGCAGGCGCCCGGTGGTCTCGGCGGCGAGGGCGACGGTCAGCTCGTCGAGGGCGCTGGACTCCTGGCCGAGGTAGCCGAGCAGCCGGGCGGCCCGTTCGGGGTGGCGGACGACGTCGTGGCCGAGGAGTTCGATGCTGCCGGAGTCGGGGCGCAGCAGTCCGGTGAGCTGCCGGACGAGGGTGGACTTGCCGGCGCCGTTGGGCCCGAGCAGTCCGAAGATCTCGCCCTGCCGGACGGTGAGGCTGATCCCGTCGTTGGCCCGGATCTCGGTGGCGGCGTCGCCGCGGCCGGTGCGGTAGGTCCTGACCAGGTCGCGCACGGCGACGCACGGCGGGGTGTCGTGGGGTGCTCGCCCGGCCGTCTCGTTCACGACCGGAGACTCTACGCGCTCACACGGGCGAACCGGACAAGGGGGCCGGATCACCACGGCCCCGGAAGGGCCCCGGGAGCCGGGTCCGGCTGCCGCGGGAACCTCCCCGGACCCGGCGGGCACGCGCAGGACGGGCCCGCCGGACGGACCTGCCGGGGCTCCCTGGACGCTCCCTAGTCGTCCACGACCATCGATCCGCCGGGGACCCGGGCGGCGAGCTCCTTCCAGAACCCGGCCCGGATGGCGTAGCGGTCGTGTTCGTCGATCTGGTCGTCCTTGTGCGCGAGCAGGCCGAAGCGGGCGGCGTAGCGGAGCAGTTCGCCGTCCACCCGGTGCGGGATGCGCGGGTAGTCGGGCCACAGCACGGTGAGCCGTTCGACGTCGCCGAGGCGGTCGCTCCAGCGGCGGGCGAAGACCTGGCCGACTTCGTGGGCGTCGCCCCCGATGGTGGTGATGTCCTCCTCGCGGTCGGCCCAGCGCTGTTCGGAGGTGGTGAGCTGGGCGAGGGTGGGGAGGCTGTCGCCGGCGGTGACGGCGGGTTCCGGGGTGGGCCGGTCGACCCACCCGCGGTCGGAGGACCAGCGCAGGACGGGCCCGGTCGGCCCGTGCGCGTGCCCGTTGGCGTGCCCGTTGGCCGGGCCGTTGGCCACCGCGGGCGCGTGCCCGTTGGCCGGGCCGTGGGCGGCCGGGTGCCCGAGCGGGCCGTGCCCGTTGACGGCGTGGGCGCCGGGGGTGGCGGCGACGCGCCCGGCGAGGTCCTTGGGGGTGGGGACGACCTTGAGCGCCGCGGGGGGCTGGGGCCGCCCGTCGGCGGCCGGGGCTCCGGCGGGGGTGCCGGCCGGGCCGGCGGTGGCGGAGGCCGGGGCGGCGGGGGCCACCGCTGCGGGCAGCGGGGCCGGCAGGGGCGCGGCGGCGGGCGGGGCGGCGAGGATCTTGGCGATCTCCTGCCGGGCACCGGGCGCGGGGAAGACGGTGGCACTCTCGCGGAGGCTGAAGGAGCCCTCGATCCACTCCCGGTCGAGGACGCGCCGTTCGTCGGCCTCGCCGACCAGGTCCTCGGACTGGTTGAAGTCGCCGTCGGCGGCCTGCAGGGCCCACAGGTGGACGACCACGCCGTGTTCCTTGGCGGACATCATGCCGGGCAGCAGGTCGCCGTCGCCGGTGATCAGCACGACGTCGGCGCAGGCCCGGTTGCGGGCGAGTTCGGAGAGTTCGGCGTGCATGGCGGCGTCGACGCCCTTCTGCACCCAGCGGCCCTCGGCCCGGGTGAGGGCGCCGAGCCGGACGGTGACCCGGGGCAGGACGCGCAGCCGGCGGTGTTCGGGCATCGGGCGGCGGTCGGGGGCGGCGTCGAACCAGTAGATCCGCAGCAGCGGCAGCCCGGTCTCGGCCTCGGCGCGTTCGCGCAGCGCGGTGATCAGCGCGGTGTGGTCGACGGTGACCCGGGAGCGGGACGGGTCGCCGGCGAGCAGGCTGGCCGCGGCACCCAGCAGGTATCCCGCGTCCACCAGGACGACACAGCGGTCCATCGCACACCTCTTTCCGCTCGCCCTCGGGGTCAGGCCGGGTGGGCGCGGTCCGCCCGGGGTGCGGGCGCGGGGTGAGGGGCCCCCGATGGCCGCCCGATCGTTGGGTCACCTTTTCCCCCCGGTCGGCGCGCCGAACCTCGGAGGATGTCGCGGTACCGCAACAGCCGCCGACGGAAACGCGAGGGCGGGCCCCGTTCAACGACGGGGCCCGCCCGAGGTCACTCCGCGGGGCGAGGCCGGGCCCGGCACGCCGGCCGGTGCGCGGCCCGGTGCGGGCCCGGCACCCGGGCCCGGCGCCCGGGTTTCGGCGCCCGGGTTTCGGCGGCGGGGTCAGGCCTTGAGCTCGGCGGCGACCAGCTCGGCGATCTGGACGGCGTTGAGGGCCGCGCCCTTGCGCAGGTTGTCGTTGGACAGGAACAGCGAGAGGCCGTGGTCGACGGTCTCGTCGGCCCGGATGCGGCCGACGTAGCTCGGGTCCTTGCCGGCGGCCTGGAGCGGGGTGGGGATCTCGGAGAGCTCGACGCCGGGGGCGCCGGTGAGCAGCTCGACGGCGCGCTCGGGGCTGATCGGGCGCTCGAAGCGGGCGTTGATCTGCAGCGAGTGGCCCGAGAAGACGGGGACGCGCACGCAGGTGCCGGCGACCTTGAGGTCCGGGATGCCGAGGATCTTGCGGCTCTCGTGGCGGAGCTTCTGCTCCTCGTCGGTCTCGTTGGAGCCGTCCTCGACGATGGAGCCGGCCAGCGGCACCACGTTGAAGGCGATCGGGCGCCGGTAGACCTTGGGCTCGGGGAACTCGACCGCGCTGCCGTCGTGGGCGAGGGCGGCGGCGCCGTCGACGACCTTGGCGGCCTGGTCCTGCAGCTCGGCGACGCCGGCCACGCCGCTGCCGGAGACGGCCTGGTAGGTGGAGACGACGAGCGCGGCGAGGCCGGCCTCCTCGTGCAGCGGGCGCAGCACGGGCATGGCGGCCATGGTGGTGCAGTTCGGGTTGGCGATGATGCCCTTGGGGCGGTCGGCGACGGCCTGCGGGTTGACCTCGGAGACGACCAGCGGGACGTCGGGGTCGCGGCGCCAGGCGGAGGAGTTGTCGATGACGACGGCGCCGGAGGCGGCGACCTTGGGGGCGAGGGCCTTGGAGGTGGCGCCGCCGGCGGAGAAGATCACGATGTCCAGGCCGGTGTAGTCGGCCGTGGCGGCGTCCTCGACGGTGACCTCGGTGCCCTGCCACGGCAGGGTGCGTCCGGCCGAGCGGGCCGAGGCGAACAGCCGCAGCTGCTCCACCGGGCCGATTCCGCCCGGGCGCCCCGCGCGCTCCGCAAGGATCTCGCGGACCACGCCGCCGACCTGGCCGGTGGCTCCGACAATGCCGATCTTCATTCCGACTACTCCTCTGGATGGTGCTGTTCACAGCCGCACTCCGCCCATCATGCCTTGTCATGCGGGTGGGGCCACCTGGTATTCCACGGTGTGAGAGGGGACGGTCCGACCGATCAGTGGTCCAGACCACTGACCAGTGCCAGCGCCGTGTCCACCTCCGCCCGCCCGGCCGGCAGCAGCGGCAGCCGGACGTCCGGGGTGGGGATCCGGCCCTGGGCGTGCAGCACGCCCTTGGTCACCGCCGGGTTGGGTGCGGCGAAGGCCGCCAGCGCCAGCCCGGTGAGCCGGTGCCCGAGCTCCCGGGCCCGGGCGGCGTCCCCGGCCCGCCAGGCGGCCGCCAGCTCGACGAACCGGGCGGTGGCCAGGTGGGCCGAGGCGAGGATGCCGCCCGCCGCGCCGAGCGCCAGCAGCGGCGAGAGGAAGGCGTCCTCCCCCGTCAGCACGGCGAAGCCGTCCGGGGCGGCGGCGAGCAGCTGCACGGCCGCCTCGTCCAGCCCGCCGGTCGCGTACTTGACCCCGACCACGCCGTCGATCGCCGCGATCTCCAGCAGGGCCGCGCCGGACAGCTGCTGCCCGGTGCGGTACGGGATGTGGTAGACGACCAGCGGCAGCGGGCTGCCCGCGGCCAGCGCGCGGAAGTGCGCGACGGTGCCGGCCTCGCCGGCCCGCACGAAGCCGGGGACGGTGACCAGCGCGGCCGCCGCCTGCGGCACCCGCTCGCGGATGGCGGCCACCGCCTCGGCGGTGGCACGGGTGTCGCCGCCGTGCGCGCCGACGGTCAGCGTCGCCCCGTGCGCGGCGCAGGCGGCCGCGGCCACGTCGATCACCGCCCAGCGCTCCTCCTCGGTCAGCGCGGCGGGCTCGCCGGTGGTGCCGAGGGCGACGAGGCCGGCCGCGCCGGCGGTCAGCAGCTCGTCCGCGAGTGCGGCCAGCGCGTCCAGCGCGACCGAGCCGTCCGCGGCGAAGGGCGTGATCAGGGGGACGTGGATGCCGGTGAGTTCCATGGTCACGATCCTGCGGCCGGCCGATCGCCCGGGTCCAGTTCACGTTCGTGATGCTTCTCGTAAGCTGAGCCGATGCTCGACGTCCGACGCCTGCGCCTGCTGCGCGAACTCGCCCACCTCGGCACCATCGCCGCCGTCGCCGAGGCGCTGTCCTTCAGCCCGTCGGCGGTGTCCCAGCAGCTGTCCGTGCTGGAGCGGGAGGCGGGTGTCCCCCTGCTGGAGCGCACCGGGCGGCGGGTCACCCTCACCCCGGCGGGGCGCAACCTCGTCCGGCACGCCGAGGCGGTGCTCGCCCTGCTGGAGCAGGCCGGTGCCGAACTCGCGCACGCCCGGCAGGGGTTGGCCGGGCCGCTGCGGATCGGCACCTACCCGTCGGCGGCCCGGGCGGTCATCCCCGGTGTCCTCGCCGAACTGGCCGGCTGGCACCCCGGCCTGGAGCCGATGGTCACCGAGGTGGATCCGGCGGCCGTCGGGGCGGCGCTGCGCGCCGGCGAGCTGGACGTCGCCCTGGTCCACGAGTACGACCTCGTCCCGGCCGATCCGGAGCCGGGCCTGGCGGTGACCCGCCCGGTGTTCACCGAGCCGATGTACCTGGCGGCCCGGGCGCCCGGCACGGTCGCCGAGCAGCGCGGCGCGCCCTGGATCGTGTCCCCGCCGGGCACGCTCTGCCACAGCATGGCGGTGCGGGCCTGCGAGTCCGCCGGGTTCGCGCCCAGGATCCGGCACCGGATCGACGACTTCGCGACGGTCCTGGCCCTGGTGGCGGCCGGCCAGGGCGTCGCCCTGGTGCCGCACCTGGGCACCGCGCAGCCCCCGCCCGGGGTGGTCCTCACCCGGCTGCCGATGTACCGGCGCACCCGCGCCGCCTTCCGGGCGGGCGCCGGCTCCCACCCGGCGATCTCGGCCTTCGTCTCGGCCCTGCACGCGGCCGTCCCGGCGGGCCTGGGCGGCTGGTCCTGAGCCGGGCCCGTCCCACCCGCGGAACGGGCCCGGGGCACCCGTGGGCACCCCGGGCCCGGCGGAGATCCGGGAGCCGGCCCTAGACGACCAGGCAGCTCGGGCCGAGCAGCTGCTTGAGGTCGCCGAACAGCGCCGGGTCGGACTTCACCCGGTGCCGGTCCAGGCGCAGCACGGTGGTCTTGGTGCGGCTCTCCAGCCGCACCCGCACCTCGGTGGTGCCCCGGTGGCTCCCCAGTACCTCGCCGAGCCGGGCGACCAGCGGCGGGGTGATCTTCCCGCTCGGGATGTTGATGATGATCGGCGCGTCGGCGTGCGCGTTCGACAGGTCGGGGACGGACAGCTCCATGCCCATCAGCCGCGGCACGTCCTCCCGTTTGTCCAGCTTGCCGCGGACGAACACCACGGCGTCCTCGACGAGTTGGGAGGAGACCAGCTGGTAGCTGGCGGGGAAGAACATGCAGTCGATCGAGCCCGCCAGGTCCTCGACGGTGGCGATCGCCCAGGCGTTGCCCTGCTTGGTCATCTTCCGCTGCAGGCCGGAGATGATGCCGCCGATGGTGATGATCGTCCCGTCCGGCCGCTCCGCGAGGTCGGCGACGGCGCAGTCCGCCTTGTCGGCGAGCACGTGCTCGATGCCGTGCAGCGGGTGCGAGGAGACGTACAGGCCGAGCATCTCCCGCTCCTGGGTGAGCAGGAAGGACTTCTCCCACTCGTCCTCGGAGAAGACCACGTCCAGGCCGAAGCTCGGCTCGTCGGAGGTGGCGTCGCCGCCGAACAGGTCGAACTGGCCCTCGGCCTCCTTGCGCTTGACGCCGACGACGTTGTCGATCATCGGCTCGAACTGCGCGCTGAGGCCCTTGCGGGTGTGCCCGAGCGAGTCGAACGAGCCCGCCTTGATCAGCGATTCGACGGTCCGCTTGTTGCAGACCACCGACTCCACCTTCTCCAGGAAGTCCGGGAAGGAGCTGAACTTCCCCTTCGCCTTCCGGGTGCGGATCATCGACTCGACCACCGGCCCGCCGACGTTGCGGATGGCGGTGAGGCCGAACCGGACGGTGTCGCTGCCGTGCGGGGTGAAGTCCGAGTCCGACTCGTTGACGTCCGGCGGCAGCACCTGGATGCCCATCTTGCGGCACTCGTTCAGGTAGACCGCGGACTTGTCCTTGTCGTCCTTGACGGAGGTCAGCAGGCCGGACATGTACTCGGCCGGGTAGTTGGCCTTGAGGTAGGCCGTCCAGTACGAGACCAGCCCGTACCCGGCGGTGTGCGCTTTGTTGAACGCGTAGCCGGAGAAGGGCACCAGGACGTCCCACACGGCCTGGATCGCCGCGTCCGAGTAGCCGCGCTCGCGGCAGCCCTTCTGGAACGGGACGAACTCGGCCTCCAGGATCTCCTTCTTCTTCTTGCCCATGGCGCGGCGCAGCAGGTCGGCCTGGCCGAGCGAGTAGCCGGCGAGGATCTGCGCGGCCTTCTGCACCTGCTCCTGGTAGACGATCAGGCCGTAGGTGGGCCGCAGCACCTCCTCCAGGGGCTTCTCCAGCTCCGGGTGGATCGGGGTGATCTCCTGCTGGCCGTTCTTGCGCAGCGCGTAGTTGGTGTGCGAGTTGACGCCCATCGGGCCGGGTCGGTACAGCGCGAGGACGGCGGAGATGTCCTCGAAGTTGTCGGGCTTCATCAGGCGCAGCAGGGAGCGCATGGGCCCGCCGTCGAGCTGGAAGACGCCGAGCGTGTCGCCGCGGGCGAGGAGTTCGTAGGTCGGCTTGTCGTCGAGCGGCAGCTTGAGCAGCTCGATCTTCTCGCCCTTGTTCTTCTCGATCGCCTTGACGGCGTCGTCCATGATCGTCAGGTTGCGCAGGCCGAGGAAGTCCATCTTCAGAAGGCCGAGGCCCTCGCAGGTGGGGTAGTCGAACTGCGTGATGGTGACGCCGTCGGTGTGCCGGGTCCAGACCGGGATGTGGTCGGTCAGCGGCTCGGCGGACATGATGACGCCGGCCGCGTGGACGCCGGGCTGGCGGATCAGGCCCTCGATGCCACGGGCGGTGTCGATGACCTTCTTGACGTCCGGGTCGGTCTCGTACAACCCGCGGATCTCGCCGGCCTCGCCGTAGCGCGGGTGCGAGGGGTCGGTGATGCCGGACAGCGGGATGCCCTTGCCCATGACGTCCGGCGGCATCGCCTTGGTGATCCGGTCGCCCATCGCGTACGGGTAGCCCAGGACGCGCGAGGAGTCCTTGATGGCGGCCTTCGCCTTGATGGTGCCGTACGTGACGATCATGGCGACCTTGTCGGAGCCCCACTTCTCCGTCACGTACCGGATCACGTCACCGCGCCGGCGCTCGTCGAAGTCGATGTCGACGTCGGGCATGGAGATGCGCTCGGGGTTGAGGAAGCGCTCGAAGATCAGGCCGTGCGGGATGGGGTCGAGGTCGGTGATGCCCATGGCGTACGCGACCAGCGAGCCGGCCGCCGAACCACGGCCGGGGCCCACCGCGATGCCCTGGCTCTTCGCCCACATGATGAAGTCGGCGACCACGAGGAAGTACGCCGGGAACCCCATCTGGATGATGGTGTCCATCTCGTACTCGGCGAGCTTCTTGTGCTCCTCGTCGTACCCCTCCGGGAAGCGCCAGTCCATGCCCTCCCAGACCTTGGACTTGAAGAAGTCCGCCTCGGACTCGAAGCCCTCCGGGATCGGGAAGCGCGGCATGAGGTTCTTGAACTTGAACATGCCCTCGGTGTCGACCCGGGAGGCGACGAGGAGCTGGCTGTTGCGGCAGCCCTCCTGCCAGGCGTCCGAGGAGTCGAGGGCGTACATCTCGGCGGCCGACTTGATGTAGTAGCCGGTGCCGTCGAAGCGGAAGCGGTCCGGGTCCGAGAGGTTCTTGCCGGTCTGCACGCAGAGCAGCAGGTCGTGCGCGCCCGCGTCGGCCTCGGTGGTGTAGTGCGAGTCGTTGGTGACGACCGGCGGGATGTTCAGCTTCTTGCTGATCTCCAGCAGCCCGTCGCGGACCCGCTTCTCGATGTCCAGGCCGTGGTCCATCAGCTCCAGGAAGTAGTTCTCCTTGCCGAAGATGTCCTGGTAGTCGGCCGCGGACTTCACCGCCTCGTCGAACTGCCCGAGGCGCAGCCGGGTCTGCACCTCGCCGGACGGGCAGCCGGTGGTGGCCATCAGGCCGCCGGACAGCTCGGAGATCAGCTCCTTGTCCATCCGGGGCCACTTGACCAGCCAGCCCTCGGCGTAGGAGCGCGAGGTCAGCTTGAAGAGGTTGTGCAGGCCCTCCTTGTTCCGGGCCCAGATCGTCTTGTGGGTGTACGCGCCGGACGCGGAGACGTCGTCCCGCTTCTGGTGCGGCTGGCCCCACAGGATGCGCTTGGTGTTGGAGCGGGCCTCGGGCGCCACGTACGCCTCGATCCCGATGACGGGGGTGATGCCGGCGTCGGTGGCCTGCCGGTGGAACTCGGCGGCGCCGTACATGTTCCCGTGGTCGGTCATCGCGACGTGGGTCTGGCCCAGCCGCTCGACCTCCTTGAACATCTGCTTCAGCCGGGCGGCACCGTCCAGCATCGAGTACTCGGTGTGGACGTGCAGATGCGCGAACGGCTGGTCGCTCAAGGCGGGGCCTCCGGAGGCTCGTGCTGGTCTGGTGGGCCGGCGAACGCGCAGGTCACAGGGGATGCCCTGGAAACAGATGTGGTCCGAACCACCTCACGGGGTCCGGACCATCACTCACACGTTCACCCGTCTACTCTAGCCCCCGCCGAGCGGCCCGCTACTCCCGGTCGAAGGCTTCGGAGGTCAGCCCGGCGAGTCGCGCCCCGGCCGCGTTCGCGACCTCGGTCGCCTCCATCGGGTCGTCCCGCAGGGCGGCCAGCCGCTCCCGCACGTGCGGGCGGTCGGGGGCGTGGGCGACGCCCAGGAGACGGGCGTCACGCTCGCAGTCCCAGAGCGACTCGGTGTACGCCTCGGCCGTCCCGGCCGGGCTGATCGCCGCCAGCGCGGCCAGGTAGGCGGGGCGCTCGTAGGAGTGCGGCGTCTGCAGCCAGAAGCGGCGCAGCAGGGACACCGCGTCCGCGGCGGCCGGGCCGAGCCGGGCCAGGCCCCGGGCCGTGTGCATCGGGCCGCACCAGGTCCGCTCCACCCAGTCCCGCTCCAGGTCGGCGACCAGGGCCGGGGCGTCCTGCTCCTCGCCATGGCGGGTGAGGACCTCGTGGCCGAGCCGCGCCAGCCAGGGCGTGCCGGAGGCGGCCCAGTCACGGGCGGCGGGCATGGCCCGGGGGCCGAGGTCCCGGACCACTGCTGGCAGCAGCGGCAGCGGGAACTCGCCGTCGGCGGTCCCGAGGGCGGGTACCAGGGGGACGAGTGCGGGCTCCGGGTCGCGCCCGTGGAGCACTGCCAGCGTGTCGGTCTTCTTCGCGTCGGGCTCGGCCGGGTCGGCCAGCAGCTCCAGCAGGGCGGCGCCGGACAGCCCGGTCAGCGGGTCGGGCCGCTCGGGCCCGCGCGCGGCGGTGGGCACCTCGATGCCCCAGTGGGCCCAGACCTTCGCCCAGGGCGTCGGCTCCCCGCCCCGGGCCAGCCGGGCGCGGGCGGTGTCCGCCAGGTCGTCCCACCACTCGGCGGGCCAGCGGTCGGCGACCGATTCGAGGACGGCCAGCCAGTGCTCACCGTCGGCGACGTGGGAGCGCAGGGCCTCGCGGGCCTCGGCCGAGCCGGAGAGCGCCAGCAGTTCCAGGACGCGGGTGGCGCGCTCGCAGGCGTCCTCGTCGGCGGAGAGGAGGTCGACGACGGGCCGGAGCGGCAGGTCGAGGTCGCGGACGAGGCGGGCCAGGTAGCGGTGGCGCTCGTCGACGGTGGTGTCCCAGCGCCACTCCCAGCGGATGCAGCCGTGGACCAGCTCCGCGGCCGAGGACGGGTCCTCGGCCGCCATCAGCGCGCCGAGGCCGCGGCCGCGCTGCAGGAGCCCCGGCAGGGTGTTCGCCGGGGCGTATGCGTGTCTCCTCACGCCCCCATCCTCCCTCAGGGGCGGGGGCCGTCCTCGTCGGGTGGGTGTGCTCGCAGCGCGGTGACGACCCCGAGGGCGACGGTGGCGAAGGCGAGGGCGAGCAGGACGGCGAAGGCGGCGCCGATCAGGAACCGCACGGCGTGCCCGCGTCGCGTTCGGTTTCGCGTCGGGCGTCGCGATCAGCGTCGAGGAGGAGGGTGAGGAGGTTGAGGAGGGTGGAGACGGGGGCGGTGCCGAAGCGGACGAGGACGCGGCCGTCGAGGGTCCGGTCGGTGGAGGAGGAGGGCCACAGGAGACCGAACTTCCGTCCGCGCTCGTGGAGTTCGGCGAGCAGGGCGCGGACGTGGTCGTCGGTGTAGTGACGGATCCGGGGGTCGGCGGGGAGCATCGGTCGGCGGCCGTTCACGCGGCGGCGTCCAGCTCGAACCAGACCGACTTGCCGCGCTGCTGGGGGTCGACGCCCCAGCGGTGGGTGAGGCCCTCGACCAGTTGGAGCCCCCGGCCGGATTCGCCGAGGAGGGCCGGCGTCTGCGGCAGGGGAGGAAGCGGGCTCTCGTCCGAGACGGAGACCCGGAGGGTGCGGTCGATCGCAAGGATGAGCACGACCGGCGCGGGCGTCCCACCGTGCCGCCAGGCGTTCACGAGGAGTTCCGTGAGGGCCAGTTCGGCGTCCGCGATGACGGAGGACGGCCAGCCGGAGCGGCTCATGGCGTCGCGCAGCGACTGCCGGGCGATGGCGAGCGAGGGCGTGTTGAGGTGGCGCATGGGACTTCTCCCGGGGCGTGAAGGAGTAATCGGCTTGCCCAGAAGCCGACTTGACGACCCATCGGATCGACGTGTCACCGACCATACCGCAGCGACATCACATGTGATCCCAAATCCGGATAGGTTCATCCTCAAGTGGACCCCGCGCACGGCAGCGCGGCAGACTTGGCCCACATCGGCAAGGAAGGAACCAATGCCGCCCCGACTCAACCCGACGCTCCGTCAACGCCGCATCGGCACCGAGCTTCGGAAGATGCGCGAGGCCGCCGGCCTGTCGGTCTCCACCCTGAGCAGAGCTCTCGGCATCGACAGGACCCAGGTCAGCCAGATGGAGGCGGCCAAGGTCGGCATCAGCCCTGAGCGACTCCGTTCCTTCGCATCGGCGTGCCAGTGCGTGAACCAGCCCCTGATCGACGCTCTCGAAGCCATGGTTCAGGACCGCTCAAAGGGATGGTGGGAGGAGTACCGCGGCACCGTCCCAGATGGCATCGTCGAGAACGCCGAGTTGGAGAAGACCTCCCGCGAACTCATGCTTTGGGTCCTCACCCACATGCCTGGTCCTTGCCAGACCCTCAACTACGCCTCGGCGGTATTCGGCCGGGTCTTCCCGCCGCTCCCCCGGCATGAGCTGGAGGCACGCACAGCCTTCAGAATGCAGCGCAAAGCTGACCTGCGCCGAAATCCGAAGTCGGTGACGGCGTTCATCTACGAGTCCGCGCTCTGGACTCGGTTCGGTGGAGCCGAGATCCTGAAGGAGCAACTCGCTTCGCTGCTCGAAGACTCCGAGCTGCCCTGGATGACGATCCGAGTCGTGCCGTTCGACATCGAGACCTTCCCGGGCGCAGTCGAGAACCTCACCTATGCATTCGGTGCGATCCCGGAGCTCGACACGGTCGAACGGGAGTCCTCTTCCGACTCCGTGCACCTCGATGCGATCAGCGCGCTGAGCAGCTACCGGTCCATCTTCGAGCAGACCGAATCAGTCGCGCTGGGTGAGAGTGCTTCCCGTGATCTGATTCGCAAGATCGCACGAGACCTATGAAAGGCCCACGATGACCGACAACGAGTGGCAGAAGTCCACCTTCAGCGGATCCACCGAGAACTGCGTGGAGGTCCGTGCAGCCGACGAGGCCATCGAACTCCGCGAATCCGACGAAGCCCACACCATCCTCCGCACCACCCCCACCACCTTCGCCGCCCTCCTCCAAGCCATCAAAAGCGGCGAGCACCACCACCCCTAACGACTCCCTTCGCGCATCCCAAGCAGGAGACCCGCCACCGACACTGCTGAGGCCAAATGCTCAACACCACATGGCAGAAGTCCAGCTACAGCGCCGCGAACAACGAGTGCGTCGAGGTGCGTGCAAGAGGCGCGATCATCGAACTCCGCGAATCCGACGAAGCCCACACCATCCTCCACACCACCCCCACCACCTTCGCCGCCCTCCTCCGCGCCATCAAAAACAGCGAATACCACCACCCCTAACCACAACACGCTGCGGCCTCTCACGCCGACGCGCGCGAGGGGCCTCCCAGCGCGATGCCACGGAGGCCAGATGACCGACACCAGGTGGCAGAAGTCCAGCTTCAGCGGAGCATCCAACGAGTGCGTGGAGGTCCGTCCAGCCTGCGGGATAGTCGAACTCCGCGAATCCGACGAGGCCCACACCATCCTCCGCACCACTCCCACCACCTTCGCCGCGCTCCTGCACGCCATCAAGAACGGCGAATACCAGCGCCCCTAACGACAACACCCCTGCGCAGGAAGTCGGCCCGGCCGACTTCCTGCGCGGCAAAAACGGGGTGCGGCCGCGGTCAGTGCTGCGGGTCGGTGGGGGTGCCGGCCGGCGAGCCCGTTCCGCTCGGGGTGCTGCTCGGGTCGGGCTTGGGCGCCGGGTCGGGGATGTCGGCCAGCGGCAGCCGCTGCTTGGGTGTGCCCCGCAGGGCGCCGTTCATGGCGTCCCGCCAGATCGGCCCGGGGCCGTCGGCGCCGAACACCTCGGTGTGGTACTCCCCGTTGATCCTGATGTTGCGCATCTCGACGCCGCCGTCGGGGCCGCCGAGCCAGACCGAGGTGGCCAGCTGCGGGGTGTAGCCGCTGAACCAGGCGGCCCGCTTCTTGTCCGAGGTGCCGGTCTTCCCCGCGATCTGCCGGCCGTCGTCCAGGCCGAGGTCCTTGCCGGTGCCGTTCTCGGTCACGCCGTTCAGGACGGTGTTCAGCGCCCGCGCCGTGTCCTCGGAGAAGGCCTTCTCGCACTGGCCGGCCGGGGCGGGGACGTCCTTGCCCTCCACGGTGGTGATCCTGGTGATGGCGATCGGGGCGCAGTGCGTGCCCTGGGCGGCGAAGGTCGCGTAGACGTTGGCCATCGTCAGCGGGCTCATCTCCTCGACGCCGAGGGCCATCGCCGGGACCTCCTCCAGCGGCTTGCCGCTGGCCTTGGTGGTGATCCCGAGCTTGTTGGCCATCTGCTTGACCTCGCAGAGGCCGATCTCCTGCTCCATCTGCACGAAGTAGGTGTTGACCGAGAGGGCCATCGCCATCTTCAGCTGGTAGGGGCCCTTCTCGCCGGAGGATTCGTTGGGGACGACCGCCTTGGGCCGGGAGTCGTTCTTCCAGGTGCCGCCGCAGGTCTTCATCGTGGGGTACTCCAGCTTGTTCGGAGCCGAGTACTCCTGGGTCGGCGGCAGGCCGGCCTCCAGCGCCGCCGCGGCGACGATCGGCTTGAAGGTGGAGCCGGGCTGGAAGCCGTTGCCACCGCCCATCGCCGCGTCGACGTTGAGGTTGACGACGGTCTGGTTCTTGTCCTTCGCCAGGCCGTAGGGGCGGGTCTGGGCCATGGCGAGGATCTTGCCGGTACCGGGCTCGACCATGGTGGCGGCGGCGGAGACGCTGTCGGTGACCCGCACGTTGCTGCTGACGGCGTTCTGGGCGGCGGCCTGCTTGTCCGGGTCCAGCGTCGTGTAGATGTTCAGGCCGCCGGTGTCCCAGAACTTCTTGCGGTCCGCGGCGTTCTTCCCGAACACCGGGTCCTGCTTCACGACGTGGCGCACGTAGTCGCAGAAGAAGCCCATGCCGGCCTTCGCGGTGATGCAGCCGTTCTGCGGGTCCTTGAAGTTCAGGCCGAGCGGGGCGGCCTTCGCCTCCTTGGCCTGCTCGGCGGTGATGTGCTTGTTCTCGACCATCTTGTCGAGCACGACGTTGCGGCGGTTCTGCGCGGCCACCGGGTGCAGTTTCGGGTCGTACTGGGAGGGGTTCTGCACCAGCCCGGCGAGGGTGGCGGCCTCGGCGACGGTGAGGTCCTTGTTGCTCTTGCCGAAGTAGCGCTGGGAGGCGGCCTCGACCCCGTAGGCGCCGTTCCCGTAGTAGGTGATGTTGAGGTAGTTGGTGAGGATCTGGTCCTTGGGCAGCTCCTCCTCCAGTTTGATCGCGACCTTGAGCTCCTGGATCTTGCGGCCCAGGGTCTTGCGCTGGGCCTCCAGGACGGCGGCCTGGTCGTCGCCGGCCTTCTCGACGTTGACGTTCTTCACGTACTGCTGGGTCAGCGTCGAGGCGCCCTGGGAGGCGGTGCCGCTCTCGGCGTTCTTGCTGATGGCGCGCAGCACGCCCTTGAGGTCGACGGCGCCGTGCTCGTAGAACCGGGCGTCCTCGATGTCGACCTGGGCCTGTCGCATGAACGGCGACATCTGGTCGGCGGTGATGACGGTGCGGTCGCGCTCGTAGACCTTGGCGATCAGCCCGCCCTTGGCGTCGAAGATCTGGGTCGCCTGGGTGAGCGGCGGGGTCTTGAAGTCGTCGGGGATGTCCTCGAATCCCTCCGCCGTGCCCTTGGCGGTCAGCCCGATGCCGCCGACGGCGGGCAGGGCCAGGCCTGCCAGCAGCACGCCGGACACGACGCTCACGCCGATGAAGGTCGCACCGAAACGGGCCAGCCGGAGCGGAGTGTTCCGGGGCGAGCGGGAGTCCTCACCGTCGAGGGAATTCCCTATCGGGGATTCGTTCGATTCCATTGCGAAATGCTAACTCCCGAACCTCTCCGGTCGAACGGTTTTTCGCGGGCGACTGTCACAGCCGTGCTACAGACTCCGAACCCGACCCCAACAGGACACATCGCATACGAACTCGACAATCGGGAGGAATTCGGAATTCTGCACCGGTGACACCCGCCCCGCGCGACGCCCTCCCCTCCCGCGCCCCTCCCCCTTCGCACCCCCTCTCCCCATTGACGCCGCGAGGAGGGCAAAACGTTGCTCGCACGCGGCCACGTCGCCCCGACGCGGGGGTCGCGACCTCCGGGCACCCGCACGCCAGCACGGGAAGTCGGGCGGGCCGACTTCCTGTGCCGGGTGCGCACGCCGGTCGGGCCGGTGCGGCGGCAGCTCCCCGGTGACTCTCCGCCGATTCGCCACCACTCAGCGCTCACGCGTGCCATGATCGGCTCAGCTTTCGCAGGAACCGACAGTCGACAGATCGTGATGGGGACAGCCATGGCCGAACGCCAGAACGGCACCGTGAAGTGGTTCAACGATGAGAAGGGGTACGGCTTCATCACCCCGGAGAGCGGCCCCGACCTGTTCGTCCATTTCCGGGCGATCGAGGGCGCCGGCTTCAAGTCCCTGGTGGAGGGCCAGAAGGTCACCTTCGAGGCCGTCCAGGGCCAGAAGGGCATGCAGGCCGACAAGGTCCAGGTCGTGAGCTAGGGCCGCGGCGTTCTCGCCGTCCCCGGCCCCGGCGGCACCCGCAGGGGCCGGGGACGGCGCCGTTCCCGGCGGCACCCCGCTCAGCGCGCCGGGCCGAGGCCCTCCGGCAGCGCGGCCACCACCAGGGCGACGGCCTCCTCCGCGGTCTCGGTGCGGGCGATCAACTCCCCGCCGGTGTGCACCCCGTACGCCCCCTCCTCCGATCCGTACGCCCCCTCCTCGTACGGGAGGAGGACGTACCCGGTCCGGTCCGTCCAGGGCCGCTCGACCGCGGTGGAGAACCACAGGTTGAAGTGGCTGTGGACCGGCATCAGCCCCCGCAGCACCGGCTGCGCGTACGCCGCGGCCACCAGCGCGTGGACCCGGGGGTGCCGGTCGTACGGCGGCGTGTGGACGCGGTCGAGCTTGATCCGCCACTCCAGTTCGACCGGGCCGAGCCGCTCCCGTTCGTGGGCGAGGGCCCAGTCCCGGTACCGGACGAACGGCGCGGCGGCCCCGGTCTCCGCCAGCCCCGCGCCGCCCGTCCACGCCGCCGTCGCCCGGGCCACCTCGGCCACGTCCGCGGTCAACCCCCCTGCCAGCGGCGCGCCGTGGCCCTGGATCCGCACCTGGTAGGGGTGCTCACCCTCGGGCTGGTACACGACCACCCGCCGCCCCGTCCCGGCGTCGGCGTACTCCACGATGCGCTTCCACGCCCCGGCCGGCTCGGGCAGCCGGAGGCCGAGTCCCTCCGCCGTCCGCTCCAACAGCTCCGCGAGCCAGCCGTCGTCGCGCTCGTCGTCCTCGCAGTTCTCGCAGCCCTCGCACCCCTCGACGACCTCCACGCTCCCGCCGTTCCCGTCGCTCCCGTCGTTCCCGTCACCATCGAGCCCCACCCCAGAGTCCGTCATTCCCCCAGTCTGCCCGGAGGCCACCCTCCCGCAGCACCGGAAGTCGGCCGGGCCGACTTCCCACTCCCGGCCCGGCCTCACCCCTCCCCCACCAGCGCCGCGAAGCGCGCCAACGGGTCCCCCGTGAACGGCCGCAGCGCAGGTGCGAGCAGCCGCGCGCCGCGGAAGCGCAGGCCGCCGAGGAAGGCGAAGCGGGTGGTGCCCTCGCTCTCAGGGCGGGCCGCCATGCCGCCGAGCACCAGGCGGCTCTGCATCAGGCACCAGCCGGGGGCCAGGTCGATGTCGAAGGTGGCCCGCAGCCGGGTGTGGCCGTGGATCCGCGCCCGCAGCGAGCCGTCCGGCGCGGGGGCGCCGAGGTGGACGGTGCGCACGTCCGGGATCCACAGCGGCATCGTGCGCTCCAGGTCCCGGGCGAGCGCCCAGACCCGCTCGAAGGGCGCGTCGATGACGGCCTCGCCGATCCGGGCCGCGCCGGGCGCGGTGGCGGCGATCACGTGCAGGCGCCGCACCGGGTCGAACTCGGCGACGGGCCACGGCGGTGTCGGGTGCTCGGTCACTGCTGCCACGCCTTTCGGAAGCTGAGTCGGGCCCGGGAGAGCCGGGACTTGACCGTCCCGGGTGCGACGGCCAGCAACGCCGCGGTCTGCCGTTCGTCCAACCCCTCGAGGTCGCGCAGCAGCAGCACGGCGCGGTGCTCGGGCGAGAGCCTGGAGAGCACGTCGCGGACGTCCGCGGCGAGTTGGGGGTCGCCGGGAGCCGGCAGGTCGCCGAGCTCGGCGGGCCGGGTGCGCGCCGAGCGGGTGGCGTGCCGGACGGCCTCGCGCACCGCGATGGCCCTCACCCAGCCGAACAGCGCCTCCGGCTCGCGGAGTTGGCGCAGCTTGCGGAGGACGACGATGAGCGCCTCCTGCGTCGCGTCCGCGCCGTCGTCCAGCGCGATCGGGCCGCAGAGCCGGCGGACGTACGGGGTGACCAGGTCCAGCAGCCGGCCGGCGGCGATCTGGTCGCCGGCCTGGGCGGCCCGGACCAGCTCCGCGAGGCCGGGTGGCGGCTCCTGCATGGCGTGCTCTCCGTCGGTCGGCGACAGGGGTCCGAGGAGGGAGGGCCCGAACGGGCGGAACGTTCCCTGCGTCCTCGGTCCGGCCGCAGTGTTCCTCGTCACAGGAACGGACCGGCGGGCGGGGCGCTCCTCCGGATGTCCGAACGTCCTGGCAATCCGCCTGACACTCCGCGAGGTGACGACATGAAGCAGCGTGCGGCACGAAGGATCCTGCGACCTGAGGGAACACCCCGCCCCAAGGACCGTGCACATCCGGTGCGGACGGGAGCGGGGGCCGCCGCCGTGGGGACGGTGCTGGCGGTGGACGGCCTGGTCCACCTGTACTGGGCCACCGGCCGGACCTGGCCGGCCTCCGACACCGCCCGGCTCTCCCAGCTGGTGCTCAACCTCCAGGTGCCCTTCACCCCGCAGGTGCTGGTCCCGCTCGCCGGGGTGCTGCTGTCCGGGGCGGCGCTGGTGGTGGCCCACGGCGGACGGCTGCCGGCCGTGGCCCGCCGGCTGCCCCCGGTGCTGCCGCGCCTGGCGACCGGGGTGGTGGCGGGCGGCCTGCTGGCCCGGGGTGCGGTCGGGCTGGTGTGGGCGACGGGAGCGGGCGCCGACCCGGGGGACACCTTCTACTGGCTCAACCTGCTGCTCTACACCCCGCTCTGCCTGGTGCTGGGCCGCACGGCGTGGCGGCTGTCCGCCGCACCGGCACCCGCACCCGCACCCGCTGCACAGTAGGCAGCCGGGCCCCAGCAGTCGCCTGGTCCCCTTCAGTCGCCCGGGCACAGGGAAGCACCCGGGCACAGGACGTCGGCCAGGCGCAGGAAGTCGGCCGGTCCGACTTCCTGCGCTCAGGCACCCGGCCGCCGGGCCTCCACCTCGATCTCGATCCGCATCCGCGGGTCGGCGAGGCCGCAGACCATCATGGTGGCGGCCGGGCGGACGTCGCCGAAGTAGCGGCGCAGCACGGGCCAGCAGGGCTCGAAGTCCGCACGCTCCGGCAGCAGGTAGCGCACCCGCACCACGTCGGCGAAGCCGCAGCCGGCCTCGGCCAGCGCGGCCCCGATGGTGCGCAGGCACTGCTCGGCCTGCTCCACCACGTCGTCGGAGATGGTCATGGTGGCGTAGTCGAAGCCGGTCGTCCCGGACACGTGCACCCGGTCGCCGTCAACGACGGCACGGGCGTAGCCGATCCGTTCCTCGAAGGTCGAACCGCCGAGGACCGCGCGTCGCTCTGTCATGCGCCGCACGCTAGGCGGGCGACACCGATACGTCCAATACTCCGGAGGCCTTCTCCTGATATCCCTGGGCGTATGGAGCGCCCCGAGATCCCCCTCCCCCAGCTGCACGCCTTCGTCGTCCTCGCCGAGGAGCTGCACTTCGGCCACGCGGCCGCCCGGCTCGGCGTCGCCCAGCCGCCGCTGAGCCAGCAGATCCGGCGGCTGGAGGAGAAGGTGGGCCATCCGCTGTTCACCCGCGAGCCGGGGCGGGTGGCGCTCACCCCGGTCGGCCGGGAGCTGCTGCCCGCGGCCAGGGCGGCCCTCACCGGCCTGGCCGACGGCCTGGCGGCGGCCCGCGCCGTCGGCACCGGCGAGGCCGGCCGGCTGCGGATCGGGTTCTCCGCCTCGCTGGCCCTGACCGTCCTGCCCGGCCTGCTGCACACCTTCCGGCAACGCTTCCCTGCCGTGGAGCTGGACATCCGCGAGATGACCACCGCACCGCAGCTCGCCGCGCTGCGCGAGGGCGCCGTCGACGTCGGCCTGCTGCGCGAACCGCCCGCCGCCGAGCCGGGGCTGGACTTCCGGACGGTGCTCAGCGAGCCCTTCGTCGCCGTGCTGCCGAAGGCCCACCCGCTGGCCGCCCGGCGCACCCTGCCGGTCGGGGAACTGGCGGACTCGCCGTTCGTCCTGCTGCCCCGGGAGGTCGGCCCGCAGCTGTACGACCGGATCACCGGCCTGTGCACCGCGGCCGGATTCACCCCGCGGATCGTCCAGCACGCGGTGGAGTGGCAGACGGTCTGCGCGCTCGTCGGGGCCGGGCTCGGCGTCTCGCTGGCGCCGGCGAGCATCCGGCGCATCCGCCTCCGGGGCGTCGCCTTCCGCGGGATCTCCCCGGCCGGCGCCCGCACCCGCGTCGCGGTGGCCTGGCGCGGCGCCGACCGCAACCCCCTGGTCGCCCAGCTGCTGACCGCCGTCACCCAGGACCGGCCGACCGCGTCCTGACGCTCCCGCCCGGGCCCGGAGGAGGGAGGAGCCGCTCCCCCGATCGAGGGAGGTCCGCCGCGGACCGCCCGACCATACTGACGGCACGTGATCAGCCGGGACACGGCCACCGCCGCGCCGCCGCCACCGCCGATCAGCGCCCGCCGGCGTGCAGGTCAGCACGCGGCCACCGACCTCCCGATTCCCTTCGGCGACCCCTCAGGAGCACGTTCGTGCGTAAGCAAACCACTGGTCTCGCCCCCGCGCCCCGGCCACGGACCACCCGAACCGGCCCGACCGGGCGGCGCGCGGTCCGGTCCGTCGCGGCCGCGCTGGCCGTCGCCGCCGTCACCGCGGGGGTCCTCGCACCGCCCGCCGCCACCGCGGCCCCCGGGCCGGACACGATCCAACGGGGCCTGAACGCCCTGGTGCGCACCGACGGCCTGCCCGCCGCGCTGGCGAGCGTCAGGAGCCCGGACGGCCGCACCCGCAGCTACACCGCGGGCGTCGGCGACGTGGCCACCGGCGCGAAGGTCCCGGTCGACGGGCAGATCAGGATCGGCAGCAACACCAAGACCTTCACCGCGGTCGTCGTCCTGCAGCTGGTCGCCGAGGGGAGGATCGGCCTCGACACCGACGTCGACACCTACCTGCCGGGCGTGGTCCGCGGCGAGGGCATCGACGGGCGCGGCATCACCGTCCGCCGGCTCCTCCAGCACACCAGCGGGCTGCCCGACTACGAGCAGGACCTCGACGAGCCCGGCCTCCGACACCGCTACTACGAACCCCGCGAGCTCCTCGACATCGCCCTCCGGCACAAGGCCGACCGCGCACCCGGCCAGGCGTTCGGCTACAGCAGCACCAACTACGTGCTGGCCGGCCTGATCGTCCAGCGGGTCACCGGCCGGCCCCTCGCCGAGGAGATCGACCGGCGCGTCGTCCAGCGCCTCGGGCTGCGCCACACGTCCTTCCCCGCCCCCGGCGACCGCACCATCCGGGAACCCCACCCTCACGGCTACCGCAAGGACCCGGCCGGCGGCCCGCTGCAGGACTTCACCGAGATGGACCCCTCGGCCGGCTGGGCGGCGGGCCAGATGATCTCCACCAACTCCGACCTCAACCGGTTCTTCACCGCACTCCTCAAGGGTGACCTGCTGGCCCGGCCGCAGCTCGACCAGATGCTCACCACCGTCGACATCCCGGGCACCGGGGCCAGGGCAGGGCTGGGGATCATCAGCCGGCCGCTGACCTGCGGCGGCGTCTACTGGGGCCACGGCGGCGACATCCCGGGCTACGAGACCCGGGGCGGGGTCACCGAGGACGGCCGCGCCGTGAACGTCGCGGTGACCATGGTCCCGCCCGACGACGCGGTCACCCCCCACGTCGAGTCCGTCATCGACCGGGCCCTCTGCGGCTGACGCACCGTCCGGGCCCGGCGCACCACGCGCCGGGCCCCACGGCCACCCTCACGACTTCCCGTTCCCCGCCCCCTCAGCCCGCCAGCCCCGGCACCACCAGACCGGACTCGTACGCGATCACCACCGCGTGGGTCCGGTTCTGCGCGCCCAGCTTCATCAGCACGTTCCCGACGTGCGTCTTCACCGTCTCCACGCGCACCGCGAGGGACTCCGCGATCTCCGGGTTGGACAACCCGGTGGCCATCGCCCGCAGCACCTCCTCCTCCCGCCCCGTCAGAGCCGCGGACGGCAGCGCCTCGGCCGAGGCCAGCGGGCGGGCGGTGACCATCCGGCCCAGCGCCGCCGGGAAGAGGACCGCCTCCCCGGCCGCCACCACCCGCACCGCCTCCGCGATCTGCCGGACCGGCAGCCGCTTGAGCACGAACCCGCTGGCGCCGGCGCTGAGCGCCGCGGTGACGTAGCCGTCGTTCTCGAAGGTGGTGATCACCACGACCTTCGGCGGCTCGACCGATCCGGCCAGCAGCTCCCGGGTCGCGTCGATCCCGTTGCGGCGCGGCATCCGCACGTCCATCAGGACGACGTCCGGCCGCAGCAGCCGGGCCCGCTCGACGGCCTCCACCCCGTCCGCGGCCTCCCCGACCACCGCGATCCCCGGCTGCGCGGCGAGCAGGGTGCGCAGACCGCTGCGGGTCACCTCGTCGTCGTCCGCGATCAGGAGGGTGACGGGCGCGCCGGACGGCCCGGCCTGCGCGGCCGGGCCGTCCGGGGAGTCCGGGGCCTCTGTGGAGCCCGGGGAGCCCGGGGAGCCCGGGAGGCCCGGAGCCTCCCGGGTGCCGGAGCCGGTCACGCCGCCCCCCGCACCGGCAGCCGGACCGCCAGCCGCCAGACCAGGGGCCCCTGCTGCGGCCCCTGCGGGCCCGCCTCGATCTCGCCGTTCAGCAGCCGCACCCGCTCGGCCAGCCCGGGCAGTCCGTGCCCGGACGTCGGGAAGGCCCCGCGCGGCGCACCCGCCCCGGTCGGGTTGACGACCGTCAGCGCCAGGGCGTCCGGCCCGACCGCCACCCCGACCCGGATCGGGCCGCCCGACCCGTGCCGCAGAGCGTTCGTCAGGCCCTCCTGCAGGATCCGGTAGGCCGCCCGGGAGAGCGTGCCCCGGACGTGGTCCAGGGCGCCGGACAGCTCGGGCTCGACCACCGCCCCCGCGTGCCGCAGCCGCTCCAGCAGATCGGGCAGGTCGGCCAGGGTCCGGGGCGGCGCCGTGCCGGCCTCCTCCTCGCGCAGCACGCCCAGCACGTAGTCCAGGTCCTCCAGTGCGGCCCGGGCCGACTCCTCGATGCTGCGCAGCGCGGCCCGCGCCGCCACCGGGTCGGCCGCGAGCACCTCGCCGGCCACCGCCGCCTGGATCGTCGCAGCCGTCAGCGTGTGGCCGATCGAGTCGTGCAGCTCGTGGGCGAGCCTGTTGCGCTCGGCCAGCCGCGACTCCCGCTCGGCCGCCAGCGCCAGCCGCTCGGCGGGCGAGGGCCCCAGCAGCCGCGGCGCCGCCCCGCGCAGGGCGGCCGTCGCGGCGGCGCACACGGCCGCCGCGAGCAGGACGCAGCCGAGCGCCAGCAGCCAGCTCCAGACGCCCGTCACCCGGAGCGTCCGTCCGAACAGGCTGAACCGTGCCTCCGTGCCGAGCCATCCGCCCGGCGCGGCCACCGCCAGGGCGAGCAGCAGGCCGGTCGCCAGCGCCGCCGCCCACCCCACGGCCGTGTGCAGCACCAGCCAGGCCGGCGTCCGCCAGCGGCCCCCGCCGGGCGGTGCGGCCGGGGCCGTCCCGACGCCCGGCGGGCCGGCGGCCCCGCGGCGGCCCACCGGATCCGGCAGCGGCACCCGCAGCATCCGGCGGGCGAGCCGGGTCAGCACCCGCCTCGTCGCGGGGGCCAGACCGAGCAGGCCGAGCAGCACCGCCCAGACGAACAGGACCAGCACGGCCTGCACCGCGTACGGGGCGGACCGCCACGCCGCCGCCGGCGCGAGGGCGAAGGGCAGCAGCGGCACGCTCGCCGCCGCGCCGCAGAAGGCGAACAGAACGCCCGAGTACGTGGAGCCGCTCAGCAGCGGCCGGATTCCCCTGATCATGATCGTCAGTATGGTCAGGCGCCCCGCCCGTCACCTCCCCCGATCGGGGGAGAGCCTCCACCGCCCCCGGGCGGGCGGCGGAGCGCCTCAGCCCCGCAGCTCCCGCCGGATCACCAACCGCAGCCCCGACCACACCGCGTCGATCGCGCACACCTTGTTGTCCACCAGCCCGGTGGGCAGCGCGGCCTCCCGCACCCCGTCCCCGTCGAGGTCGCTCACCACCCCCGAGGACTTCTTCGGCCAGGCCACCCAGAGCCCGGCCGCCGGCCGCATCAGCGCCCGCAGGTCGGCGAGCCCGGCCCGGTAGGCGGCGCGCCCGGCCGGGAACCACACGCAGACGTCGAACGGCCCCTCCGTCACCAGGCTGACGCCCGGGGGCAGTTCGGGCACGGTGAAGCCGTCCGGCGCACCGGCGAGCAGCAGCTCGTCGCCCGCCCGGATGCCGAGCTTGCGCGCCAGTGGCGTCCCCTGCTCACCGGCCACCGCTCCGCCTCCCTGCTCCGGAGATCCGGGCTGCGCCGGGCCCTCAGGCGTCCAGCTCGGCGAGGAAGTCCAGCGCGACGGCCCAGGCCCGCTCGGCGGCCTCGGCGTCGTAGTCGGCGAGGTCCTGGTCGGTGAACAGGTGCCCGGCGCCCCGGTAGCGGTGCACCTCGACGTCGGCCCCGGCCCGGCGCATGTTCAGGTACCAGGCGTTCAGCCAGTCCTCGGTCTCGAACGGGTCGGGCTCGGCGACGTGCAGCTGCACCGGGATCTCGGTGGCGGCGTCCTCGCGCAGGTCGGAGGTGCCGTGCAGGAGCAGCAGGCCGCGGGCCTTCTCGTCGGCGAGGGCGAGGTTCTGGGCGAGCGAGCCGCCGAGCGAGAACCCGGCGTACACCAGGCCGCCGTCGGAGTGCGGCGCCGCCGCGACGACGGCCCGCCGGAGCAGCTCCTCGCTGCCGCCGAGCTCGTCCTGGTGGGCGATCCCGGCCTCGATGTCGTCGAAGGTCCGCCCGTCGTAGAGGTCCGGGGTGTGGACGGTGTGCCCGGCCGCCCGCAGCCGGTCGGCGGCGGCGTGCACGGCGGGACGCAGCCCGAGGGCGGAGTGGAAGAGGACGATCTGGGCCACGGCGGGGTCCTTCGACGGCTGGGGGCGGGTACTCCTCCATGATCTCCCATGGACGGGCCGGACTCCTCCCGGCCCGAACGGCATCCGGACCGCGCCGGAACCACGCCCGGACCGCACCCGGACCGCGCCCGAACCGCACCCGCCCGATCCCGCCCGATCCCGCCCCCGGGCCGGATCCGGCCGATCCGCGACGGACCGTCAGGCCGTCGATTTACCAACGCTTTACCAACCGGTAGCCTTCGGCCGTGAACGATCTTGTCGATGCCATGACCCCCGCCCGCCCCGGCCGCCGCCGGCTGCTGAAGGCCGGGGCACTGGTCGCGGGCGGTGCCGCCCTCCCGCTGGCCCTCACCACCCCCGCCGAGGCCGCCGGGGCCACGCCGGCCGCCCCGGCCCCGACCCCCGCCACTGCCACCGGGTCAGACCCCGCGGCCCCCGCCCCGCGCTTCCTGCACGGCATAGCCTCCGGCGACCCCCTCCCCGACGGCGTCCTGCTCTGGACGAGGGTGACCCCCGCCCCCGAGGCCGTCCCCGGCTCCGGCCTCGGCCCCGACACCGAGGTCCGCTGGGAGCTGGCCGCCGACCAGGCCTTCACCCGCGTCACCGCCGGCGGCACGGTGACCGCCACCGCCGCCGCCGACCACACCGTCAAGGCCGACGTCCGCGGACTGGCCCCCGACACCACCTACTGGTACCGCTTCACCGTGGGCGCCACCGTCTCCCCCGTCGGCCGCACCCGCACCACCCCGGCCACCGACGCCACCCCCGCCCGGGTCCGCTTCGGCGTCGCCTCCTGCTCCAACTGGGAGGCGGGCTACTTCTCCGCCTACCGCCACCTCGCCGCCCGCGGCGACCTGGACGCCCTGCTCTTCCTCGGCGACTACGTCTACGAGTACCGGACGGGCGAGTACTGCGCCCGCGGCACGGTCGTGCGCCCGCACTCCCCCGCCCACGAGATCGTCACCCTGGCCGACTACCGCACCCGCCACGGCCAGTACAAGACCGACGAGGACCTTCGCTCCCTGCATGCGAGGATCCCCGTCATCGCGATCTGGGACGACCACGAGTTCGCCAACGACGCCTGGTCCGGCGGCGCCGAGAACCACACCCCGGGCACCGAGGGCGACTGGGCGGCCCGGATGGCCGCTGCCAAGCAGGCCTACTTCGAGTGGATGCCGGTGCGCCCGTCCGTCGCCGGGACGACGTACCGCCGGCTGCGCTACGGCCGGCTGGCCGACCTGCACCTGCTGGACCAGCGCTCGTTCCGCTCCCAGCAGGTCAAGGTGGGCGACGGCGCCGTCGACGCGGCCGACCGCACGATCACCGGCCGCGCCCAGATGGACTGGCTGAAGGCCGGGCTCGCCGCGTCCGACACCACCTGGCGGCTGGTCGGCAACGAGGTGATGATCTCCCCCGTCGCCTTCCTCTCGCTCCCGGACTACCTGCTGCGCCCGCTGGCGAAGCTGCTCGGCCTGCCCGGCGAGGGCGTGGCCGTCAACACCGACCAGTGGGACGGCTACACCCACGACCGCCGCGAGCTGCTCGGCCACCTCCGGGCGAACGGCATCACCAACACCGTCTTCCTGACCGGCGACATCCACTCCTCCTGGGCCGCCGACGTCCCGAACGAGGCCGCCACGTATCCGCTGTCCGGCAGCGTGGCCACCGAGTTCGTGGTCACCTCGACGACCTCGGACAACATCGACGACACCCTGAAGGTCGCGCCGCACACCGTCTCGCTGGCGGCGGCCACCGCGCTCAGGACGGCCAACCCGCACATCAAGTGGGTCGACCTCGACTCGCACGGCTACGGCGTCCTGGACGTCACGCCCGAGCGGGCCCAGATGGACTACTACGTCCTCTCCGACCGCACCCGCAAGGACGCCACGAGCAGCTGGGTCCGTTCCTACCGCACCCGCAGCGGCACCCAGCGGATCGAACGCGTCGACGCCCCGGTCGGCTGACACCCCGGTCGGCTGACGCCCCACCGGCCCCCGTCGGCCCGCGCCCCACCGGCCCCGGGCCCGCCGCACCCCGGCGGGCCCGGACGGCCCCGACCCGACGAGGCACTCCCCGAGGCGTGTCCGACGATCCCCGGGACACCTCCCTAGGACACCACGTCCTTGCGCGCGAACCCCCGGAACGCCAGCGCCAGCAGCACCACCGCGTACGAGAGCGACAGCGAGACCCCCTGCACCATCCCGCCCCACTCCAGCTGCGGCTGCAGCGCGTCCGCCCAGGCGTACTGCCAGTGCGCGGGCAGCCACTCCCGCAGGTCCCCGAGCGCCGTGACGGCGTCCAGCACCCCGGTGATGATCGAGGCGAACACCGCCCCGCCGACGGCCCCGAGCGGGGCGTCCGTCGCGGTGGACAGCCAGAACGCCAGCGCCGCGATCACGATCTCGCTGAGGAAGACGAAGGCCGCCGCGACGGCCAGCCGGGGCAACGCCTCGCCGGCCGACAGGCTCGCCCCGGTGGGCAGCCTGAGGTCCCCCCAGCCGTACGCGGCGGTGCCGACGAGCAGCCCGATCAGGGGCAGCAGGGCCACCGCGACCGCCGAGAACGCCAGCCCGACCGCGAACTTGCGGGCCAACAGCCTGGCCCGGGGCACCGGCGCGGCCAGCAGGTAGCGCAGCGAGGACCAGCTGGCCTCCGAGGCGACGGTGTCGCCGCAGAACAGCGCGACCGGGATGACCAGCATGAACCCGGTGCCCACGAACAGCATGGTGGCCGCGAAGTTGGGGCCCGAGGCGGTGGCCAGGTCGATGAAGGTGGTCCGGTCCGGGCGGCTCGGGGTGCCGCCGATCTGGAACGCGGCGAGGATGACCAGCGGCATCGCCGCCAGCACCGCGCCGATCACCAGCGTGCGGCGCCGCCGCAGCTGGCGCATGGCCTCCACCCGCAGCGGCAGCGTCCGGCCCGCCCGGTAGCCCTCGGCGTGGTCCGCCGACACGGTGTGCTCCGCCTGCGCGACGTCGCTCACGCCGCACCTCCGATCAACGACAGGAACGCGTCCTCGAGCCGGCGCTGCGGCCCCGCACTCTCCACCGGCACGCCCAGGCGCACCAGTTCGGCCAGCAGCTCGCTGGCCGCCAGCCCGTCCAGGCGCACCAGCAGCCCGCCCTCGACGGCCTCCGCCGAACCGACCCCGGCCAGCGCGCCGACCTTCTCGACGACCGACTCCGGGTCGTACGGGGCGGGCACGCCGATCAGCAGCAGCTCGCCGGCGCCGACGATCTCGCCGACCGCACCGGTGGTGACCAGTCGGCCGCGGTCCATCACGACCAGGTCGGTGCAGCTCTGCTCGACCTCGGCGAGCAGGTGGCTGGAGACGATGACGGTGCGCCCGGCCGCCGCGTACCGGATCATCACCTCGCGCATCTCGCGGATCTGCGGCGGGTCGAGCCCGTTGGTCGGCTCGTCCAGGATCAGCAGGTCCGGCATGCCGAGCATCGCCTGTGCGATCGCGAGCCGCTGCCGCATGCCCTGCGAGTAGGTCCGCACGGCGCGGTCGAGCGCCTCGCCGAGCCCGGCGATCGCCAGCGCCTCGTCGAGGTGGGCGTCCTGCTCCGGCCGCCCGGTGGCCTGCCAGTACAGCCGCAGGTTGGCCCGGCCGGTGAGGTGCGGCAGGAACCCGGCCCCCTCGACGAACGCGCCGACCCGGGAGAGCACCGGAGCGCCGGGGCGCACCAGGTGGCCGAAGATCCGGATCTCGCCCGCGTCGGGCCGGATCAGGCCCATCAGCATGCGCAGCGTGGTGGTCTTGCCGGCACCGTTGGGCCCGAGCAGGCCGAGCACCTGCCCCTGCTCGACGCGGAAGCCCAGCTCCTTGACGGCATAGCGGTCCTGGGAGCCCTTGTAGCGCTTGCTGAGGCCGCTGATCTGCAGCGGCACCGCGGCGAGCGCCGGGTCGTACGCCGGCCCGGCGCCCGGCGTCCGGCGGCGCCGCAGCCGGGGCAGCAGGACCAGGGCGAGGGCCACCGCGACGCCGACCAGCGGCAGCACCCAGGTGCGCGCGGGCAGCGGCGCGGCCTCGGTGACGAGCTGCTCGACGGTCGGCGCGGCGAGCGCCCCGGCGGGCGCGACCCGGTAGGTGGCCGGTTCGACGGGCGAGGCGTACGCGAGGTCGGTGGCGGCGACGACCAGCCGCAGCCGGTGCCCGGCCGGGAAGGTGTGGTCGACGGCGGGCAGCGCGACGGTGACGGTGCGGCCCGCGTCGGCGCCGGTGACCCGCAGCGGGGCGGCCAGCTGTTGGGGCAGCACGGCCTTGCCGTCCGGTCCGACGTCGTACAGCTTGGCGAAGAGCACCGCGTCGGGCCGGTCGGCCTGCACCCGCAGCGGCACGGTGGGCTGCCCGGTCAGGTGCAGCGGGCGGTCCAGCGGCGCGGAGTCGAAGGCGGCGTTCTGGCCGGGGAAGTCGAGCGCCAGCCCGGCTCCGAGCGAGGCGGCCTGGCTGAGCGCGCCGATCCCGGGCACGGTGGAGATCCCGGGCGGGGCGCCGCCGGGCGGGTTCGCGAAGGTCCGCTCGCCGTCGCCGCCACCGCCGGTGAGCTCGACGGACCGGCTGCCCGTGCCGCCCAGTCCGGGGTAGCGGTCGGCGCTGGCGCCGCGCAGCACGGCCTGGAAGCCGGTGGAGTCGACGCCGCCGGTGCGGGTGACCCGGAACGCCGGGCCGGTGTCGTTGCCGCGGCCGCGCAGGTAGTGGTCGAACCAGGCGGTCACCCGGTCGTCGACCCGGGCGCTGGTGTCGGTGCCGCCGTCGTGCCCGCCCGCGAACCAGTCCACCGAGACGGGCGCGCCGTTGGCGGCGACCGCCCGGGCGATCCGGTCGCCCTGGTCGAGCGGGAACAGCGAGTCCTGCTGCCCCTGGACGACCAGCGTGGGCGCCTTGAGCTGCCCGGCCACCGAGGACGGACTGGAGCGTTCCAGCAGGGCGACGGCCTCCGGGTCCGCGTGCCCGGCGGTGGCGACCCGGTCGTACATCTGGCACAGGGTGTCCAGGAACCGGCCGCAGCCGACCTCGGCGTCCTGGGACGGGCCGGCCTGCGGGGCACCGCCCGGCTGCGCCGCCGTCCCGCCGCCGCGCGGGGCGCCGCCCGAGGGTCCGAGGTCGCCGGCCGCGCCGGTGGTGAAGAAGATCCCGGCCCAGAGCTTCTTGAAGACGCCGTCCACCGCGCCGGATCCCTCGACGCCCTGCGGGAACAGCGCGTCGGCCAGGTTCCACCAGGTGATCTGGGTGGCGACGGCGTCGATCCGGTGGTCGTAGGCGGAGGCGAGCAGGGCGACGCCGCCGCCGTAGGAGGCTCCGGTGATGCCGACCCTCGGGTCGCCGGGCGCGTCGAGCTGCACCTCGGGCCGCTGGGCCAGCCAGTCCACCAGGTGCTTGACGTCCTCGACCTCGCGGTCGGGCGCGTTGAGGCCGATCTTGCCGCCGGAGCGTCCGAAGCCGCGCGCCGACCAGGTCAGCACCGCGTAGCCCTGCCGGGCCAGCTGCTGGGCGCGCTCCCGCTCGCCCTCCTTGGAGCCGCCGAAGCCGTGCGCGAGCAGCACGGCCGGCCTGGGGCCGGTGCCGGTGGTGAAGAAGGAGGTGTCCAGCTGGACCTGCCGGTCGCTGCCGGGGGTCTCGGGCATGCTCAGGAACCGGTCCTCCTGTTGGACCGCCTGCTCACCGCCGGACGCCACCGCGGCCGTACCGGCCCCGACCACCGCCACCAGGGCGACCGCACCGGCCACCAGTCTGCGCCGTACCGTCGTACCCCGGCCGCGCCACCGGCGCCACGCCCCACCGAACTCCATGGGGGCTGATCGTATCCGCCGCAGGGGTAGGCGTCCGATAAAGCCGGCCGCCCCGCCCGCCGGGGCCGCCCTCCGACTCCGCCCCGCACCGCCCGGAAAGCCGCGTTCCCCGTGCCCGGACCGGGCACGGGGAACCGTCTGACGGCCCTCCGGGGGGAGGCGGCTACAGCACCCGGGTCATCGTCCGGTGCGGGATCCCGCCGTCCTGGTACACCGGCCCCTCCGCCGCGTACCCGAGCCGCTCGTAGAACCCGAGCGCCTGCACCTGCGCGTGCAGCTCCACCTCACGGGCGCCGCGGGCCAGTGCGGCCGCCTCGATCGCCCGCACCAGGTCCGCGCCGAGCCCGGTCCCCCGGGCCGCCGCGACGACGGCGAGCCGCCCGAGCAGCACCCGCCCCTCGACGCCGCCGGTGAGCTTCAGGGCCTGCTCGCCGTGGATCAGCCGCGCCGTCCCCAGCGGGGTGCCGTCGGCGCCGACGGCCAGCAGGTGCTCCGAGGTGGGGTCGAGGTCGTCCCACTCCTCGTCCTCGGGGATCCCCTGTTCGACGATGAACACCGCGCGCCGGACACCGTGCACCAGCGCGAGGTCCGCCTCGCCCTCGGCGACCCGGACGGTCACCGCCATGTCAGCTCTCCGCCGAGATGATGTCGAGCGCCTTCCGCAGGTCGGCCGGGTACTCGCTCTTGAACTCGACCCACTGCCCGTCCGCCGGGTGCTCGAAGCCGAGCGAGACGGCGTGCAGCCACTGCCGGGTCAGCCCGAGGCGCTTGGCGAGCGTCGGGTCGGCGCCGTAGGTCAGGTCGCCCACGCAGGGGTGGCGCAGCGCGGACATGTGCACCCGGATCTGGTGGGTGCGGCCGGTCTCCAGCTTGATGTCGAGCAGCGAGGCCGCGCGGTACGCCTCGATGAGGTCGTAGTGGGTGATGGAGGCCTTGCCGTCGCGGGTGACGGCCCACTTCCAGTCGGAGCTGGGGTGGCGCCCGATCGGCGCGTCCACGGTGCCGCTCATCGGGTCCGGGTGCCCCTGGACGAGCGTGTGGTAGCGCTTCTCGGTGATCCGGTCGTGGAACTGCCGCTTGAGGTCGGTGTACGCGCGCTCGGACTTGGCGACCACCATCAGGCCCGAGGTGCCGACGTCGAGCCGGTGCACGATGCCTTGGCGCTCGGCCGCGCCGGAGGTGGAGATCCGGTAGCCGGCGGCGGCCAGACCGCCGATGACGGTGGTGCCGGTCCAGCCGGGGCTGGGGTGCGCGGCGACGCCGACCGGCTTGTCGACGAGCACGATGTCCTCGTCGTCGTGGACGATCCGCATGCCCTCGACGGGCTCGGCGACGATCTGCACCGGGGCGGCGGGGGCGGGGATCTCGACCTCCAGCCAGGAGCCGGCGGTCACCCGGTCCGACTTGCCGGCCACGGCGCCGTCGAGCGTCACCTTGCCGTCGGCGGCCAGCTCGGCGGCCTTCGTCCGGGAGAAGCCGAACATCCGGGCGAGGGCGGCGTCGAGGCGCTCGCCCTCCAGGCCGTCGGGTACGGGGAGGCTGCGGATCTGCGCTGCGGTACTCACCCGTACGAGTATGCCGGAAACCCGGGCCGCCCCCGTCCGCCGAGCTCCGCCCGCCCCTGGCGGGAGGGCCCGCTACTCGCCCTTGGCGCTCTGCTGGTGGACGGTGCCGTCCGGGTTGCTGCCCCGGAAGGAGAGCAGCACCACGAGGATGCCGCCGCAGACGATCGCCGAGTCGGCGAGGTTGAACACCGCGAAGTGCTGGACGGAGATGAAGTCGACGACGTGCCCGCGGAAGACGCCCGGCGCGCGGAACAGCCGGTCGGTGAGGTTGCCCAGGGCACCGCCGAGCAGCAGCCCGAGCGCGATCGCCCAGGGCAGGCTGTACAGCCGGCGGGCGATCCGCCAGATCACCACGATGACGGCCGAGGCGATCATCGTGAAGACGACGGTCAGCGCCTGGCCCATGCCGAAGGCGGCGCCGGAGTTGCGGATGACCTGGAAGGTGACGACGTCGCCGATCACCTTGATCGCCGAGTGGTTCTCCAGCCGGGCCACCACCAGCAGCTTGCTGCCGAAGTCGATCAGGAAGGCGAGCAGGGCGACGACCAGCAGCACGCCGATCCGCCGGGGGCCCTTCGGCGCCTCCGCCGCGACCGGAGCGGGCGCCTCGGTGGGCTCGGTGGGCTCGGTGGGCTCGGCCACG
This sequence comes from Kitasatospora sp. NPDC051702, assembly GCF_040681575.1. NCBI lineage: Bacteria > Bacillati > Actinomycetota > Actinomycetes > Kitasatosporales > Streptomycetaceae > Kitasatospora > Kitasatospora sp. NPDC051702. The sequence goes on along the minus strand of NZ_JBFAZB010000003.1, from coordinate 239,330 downwards.
GCCACCTCCACGGCTTCGGCGGGGGTCGGGACGGCGTCGTCCCGGGTCTGGGGGGAACCTTGCGTACTGATGATCCGCTCCGCTGCCGATGGAGCTCCCCCGTCCGGAGCGGGGGAGGGTGGGCCCTGGTCGCCGGGCCCGGCGCATCCGGGCCGGATGCGCTGCAGGGGTCGGGCGACGTTACGGGGTCGAGCGTACGGCAAGCCCGACCCCCCGCGTCGCGCCGGTCGGTCGGTTCAGCGGCGTTCCTGCTTGGCCTTGCACTGCACGCAGAGCGTCGCCCGGGGGAAGGCCTGCATCCGGGCCTTGCCGATCGCCTTGCCGCAGGACTCGCAGGTGCCGAAGCCGACGCCCTCCAGCCGGGCCAGGGCGCGCTCGGTCTGGGCGAGGCTGTCCCGGGCGTTGTTGGCCAGCGCGAGCTCGCTCTCCCGGGAGATGTTCTTCGTACCGGCGTCCACCTGGTCGTCGCCGGCTCCGTCGTTGGAGTCGCGCATCAGGCCGGAGATGGCCGCCTCGGCGGCGTCGATCTCGTTGCGCAGGCGGTCCAGTTCGCTGATGAGCTCGGTGTGCAGCTCGTGCACCTCGCCGGTGGTCCACGGGTCCTCGCCGGGCCGGATCGGCAACGTGGCCGGGTCGACGGACTCCGCGCCGCGCGTCACGGTGACGGTGTCGGTGCTGCTGTTCTGCCGTGCGGTAGTGGTCACGGTCCCCTCCCCTGGATCGGCCGCCACGGCCTTGCGTGCCCGCTTGGTGGCGGTACCCGCGCCGGTTGCCTTCTCAGCCATGGCTTCGACCCCATCTACGAACGAATCGAGCCGCCGGTTCCCGGCGGCCTCCAGTGCCGGAACGATAATCCCGATCAAAACCGGTCACAACATGACATACCGACGCCTCACGATGATCCCACCCAGGCAGCCGCCCCAGCCGCCACGCCCCGCGCGCTGACCAGACTTGTGCCCAGATCACCCCCGCCTAACCGCCCCTTCCCACCCCCCCCCCGGACGGGCCCCCGGGAAACGGTTTGGACAAACGGGTTCGCCCGGCCGATACACTGGCCGTGCAAGGCGCAGATGGGACGAGTACCGACGTACGCAGCCACCAGCGACCCGGGGACGGTGCGAGCCCGGGGGTGTGCACGGCGGGAAGATCACCCCGGAGCCGCCGGAAGAACGGCCGCCCCCGGCGGCCCGGTAGACCCGGCAGCAAGCCCAAACAAGAGGGCCGCAGTCACCATCGCGGCCAAGGAGGGTGGTACCGCGGGACGGCACGCCGTCTCGTCCCTCCGGAGGATCCAGCCCACGCATCCGCCGGAGGTAGACGCCAGCGATGAGCACCTATAACCCCGTCCCCGCACAGGTCGACCTGCCTGCCCTCGAGCACCGGATCCTGTCCTTCTGGCAGGACGACAAGGTCTTCCAGCGCAGCCTGGAGCAGTCCGAGGGCCGCCCCGAGTGGGTCTTCTACGAGGGCCCGCCGACCGCGAACGGCATGCCCGGCGCCCACCACATCGAGGCCCGCGTCTTCAAGGACGTCTTCCCCCGCTACCGGACGATGAAGGGCTACCACGTCGCCCGCAAGGCCGGCTGGGACTGCCACGGCCTCCCGGTCGAGCTCGCCGTCGAGAAGGAGCTCGGCTTCTCCGGCAAGCAGGACATCGAGGCGTACGGCATCGCCGAGTTCAACGCCAAGTGCCGCGAGTCGGTGACCCGCCACACCGACGCCTTCGCCGAGCTGACCACCCGCATGGGGTACTGGGTCGACCTCGACGAGGCCTACCGCACGATGGACCCGTCGTACGTCCAGTCCGTCTGGTGGTCGCTCAAGCAGATCTTCGACAAGGGCCTGCTGGTCCAGGACCACCGGGTCGCCCCCTGGTGCCCGCGCTGCGGCACCGGCCTGTCCGACCACGAGCTGGCCCAGGGCTACGAGACCGTGGTCGACCCCTCGGTCTTCGTCCGCTTCCCGCTGACCGGCGGACCGCTGGCCGGCCGGGCCGCCCTGCTGGTGTGGACCACCACCCCGTGGACCCTGGTCTCCAACACCGCCGCCGCCGTCCACCCGGAGGTCACCTACGTGGTGGCCACCGACGGGACGGAACAGCTCGTCGTCGCCGAGCCGCTGCTCGCCAAGGCACTCGGCGAGGGGTGGGAGACCACCGGCGAGTCCTTCACCGGTGCCGAGATGGAGCGCTGGGCCTACCGCCGCCCCTTCGACCTGGTCGAGATCGAGGACGCGCACTACGTCCTCAACGCCGACTACGTCACCACCGAGGACGGCACCGGCATCGTCCACCAGTCGCCCGCCTTCGGCGCGGACGACCTCGCGACCTGCCGCAGGTACGGCCTGCCGGTGGTCAACCCGGTGCTGGCCGACGGCACCTTCGCCCCCGAGGTCCCGCTGGTCGGCGGCCAGTTCTTCAAGAAGGCCGACGAGGCCCTGGTCGCGGACCTCCAGGAGCGCGGCCTGCTCTTCCGCCACCTGCCGTACGAGCACAGCTACCCGCACTGCTGGCGCTGCCACACCGCGCTGCTCTACTATGCGCAGCCGTCCTGGTACATCCGGACCACCGCCGTCAAGGACGCGCTGATCCGCGAGAACGAGGCCACCAACTGGTTCCCCGGGACGGTCAAGCACGGCCGCTTCGGCGACTGGCTGAACAACAACATCGACTGGGCGCTCAGCCGCAACCGCTACTGGGGCACCCCGCTGCCGATCTGGCGCTGCGAGGAGGGCCACCTCACCTGCGTCGGCTCGCTGGCCGAGCTCTCCGAGCTCACCGGCACCGACCAGAGCGCCCTCGACCCGCACCGCCCGTACATCGACGACGTGACCTTCGGCTGCCGCGAGTGCGGCGGCACCTCCACCCGGGTGCCCGAGGTCATCGACGCCTGGTACGACTCGGGCTCGATGCCCTTCGCCCAGTACGGCTACCCGTACGAGAACAAGGAGCTGTTCGAGAAGCGCTACCCGGCGCAGTTCATCTCCGAGGCGATCGACCAGACCCGCGGCTGGTTCTACACGCTGATGGCCGTCGGCACCCTGGTGTTCGACAGGAACAGCTACGAGAACGTCGTCTGCCTGGGCCACATCCTGGCCGAGGACGGCCGCAAGATGTCCAAGCACCTGGGCAACATCCTGCAGCCGATCCCGCTGATGGACCAGCACGGCGCCGACGCCGTCCGCTGGTTCATGGCGGCCGGCGGCTCGCCCTGGTCGGCCCGCCGGGTCGGCCACGGCACCATCCAGGAGGTGGTCCGCAAGACCCTCCTCACCTACTGGAACACCGTCGCCTTCCAGGCCCTGTACGCGCGCACCGCCGGCTGGTCCCCCTCCGCCGCCGACCCGGCCCCGGCCGACCGCCCGCAGCTGGACCGCTGGGTGCTCTCCGAGCTCAACACCCTGGTCCGCGAGGTCGACGCGGCCTTCGAGGCGTACGACACCCAGCGCGCCGGCAAGCTGCTCTCCGGCTTCGTCGACGACCTGTCCAACTGGTACGTCCGCCGCGGCCGCCGCCGCTTCTGGCAGGGCGACGCCGCCGCGCTCGCGACCCTGCACGAGGCGCTGGAGACGGTCACCCGCCTGATGGCGCCGCTGACCCCGTTCATCACCGAGCAGGTCTGGCAGGACCTGGTCGTCCCGGTCGTCCCGGACGCCCCGGCCTCGGTGCACCTGTCCGCCTGGCCGGTGGCCGACGAGTCGCTCGTCGACGCCGACCTCTCCCGCCACATGGCGCTGGTCCGCCGCCTGGTCGAGCTCGGCCGGGCGACCCGCGCCGAGTCGGGCGTCAAGACCCGCCAGCCGCTGTCCCGCGCGCTGGTCGCCGCCCAGGGCTGGGACGAGCTGCCCGCCGACCTGCGCGCGCAGATCGCCGAGGAGCTCAACGTCTCCGCCCTGGAGTCCCTGGCGGAGGTGGGGGGCTCGCTGGTCGACACCAGCGCCAAGGCCAACTTCCGTGCGCTGGGCAAGCGCTTCGGCAAGGGCGTGCAGGACGTCGCCAAGGCGGTCGCCGCCACCGACGCCGCCCGCCTGGCCGCCGAGCTGCGTGCCGACGGCGAGACCTCGGTCGAGCTGGACGGCGAGACGGTCACGCTCTCCCCGGACGAGGTGATCATCACCGAGACCCCGCGCGAGGGCTGGGCCGTCGCCAACGAGTCCGGTGCCACCGTCGCGCTCGACCTGGCGATCACCCCGGAGCTCAAGCGGCTCGGCATCGCCCGCGACGCCATCCGCCAGATCCAGGAGGCCCGGAAGAACTCCGGCCTGGACGTCGCCGACCGCATCGTCCTGCGCTGGCGGGCGACCGCCGAGGAGACCGCCGAGGCCATCGCCGAGCACGGCCCCCTGGTCGCCGAGGAGGTCCTCGCCACCGACTTCGCCGCGGGCGCGGCGGACTGGGACTCCGAGACCTTCTCCGACGACTCCCTCGGCCTCGCCTTCCAGCTCCGCAAGGCCTGACCGACACCCGGAGCCGCCGTCACCCCTCCCCGGGGTGGCGGCGGCTCCGCCGTTTCCGTCCGGCCGCCCCCTCGAACGACGGGAGCGCCCCCCGCCCGACCCTGGGGGTCGGGCGGGGGGCGCTCCGGAAGGTCGGGCTAGGACCTCAGTTGTCGCCGTCCTCGTCGATGAGGAAGCCGCGCATCGGCGCCGGGGCCTGCTGCATCGGCTGCGGCGGCTGCGGACGGACCGCGGCCATCGGCTGGGTCATCCCGGCCGGCTGCATCTGCGGCGCACCGGTGTTGCCACCGGGGGCCGGCACACCGAAGCTCGGCGCCGGGGCGTTGCCGCCGAAGGAGCTCTGACCGCCGAACGACGGCGTGCTGCCACCGAAGGACGGCTGGTTGCCGCCGAAGGACGGCGCGCCGCCCATCGAACCGGCACCGGCCGGAGCCATCGACGAGGCCGCCGGCGGCAGCGACGCGGTGGCGGGGATCCGCGGCGGGGCGAGCGAGTCGTCGGCCTGCGACTCCAGCTGGCGCAGCTGGGTCTCCAGGTACGACTTCAGACGCGTGCGGTACTCGCGCTCGAAGGCCCGCAGGTCCTCGACCTTGCGCTCCAGCGTGGCGCGGGCGGACTCCAGGGAGCCCATCGCGACGCGGTGCTTCTCCTGCGCGTCCCGCTCCAGGGCGTCGGCCTTGGCACGGGCGTCGCGCTCCAGGCCCTCGGCCCGGCTGCGCGCCTCGCCGACGATCTTGTTGGCCTCGGAGCGGGCCTCGGAGATCGCCTGGTCGGCGGTCTGCTGAGCGAGCGCCAGGACGCGGGCGGCGCTGTCGCCACCGGGGCCCTGCTGCTGCATGGGGCCGCCCATCGGGCCGCCCATCTGCTGCGGCGGGCCGCCCATGGGGCCGCCCATCGGCTGCATCTGCTGCTGGCCTATGCCCTGGCCCATCGGGTTGCCCATCTGCTGCGGGCCACCGGGGCCGCCCATGGGCTGCAGCATCTGACCGCCCATCGGCTGGACCAGCTGCTGCTGGCCGCCCATGGTCTGGTTCATCTGCTGCTGCGGGCCGCCCATCTGCTGGGGGCCGGCGGGGAGCTGCGGGGCACCGGAGGGCAGGCCGAGGGGCTGGTTGCCCATCTGCTGCTGCGGGCCGCCCATCTGCTGCTGCTGGGGGCCACCGGGGCCGCCCATCTGCTGCGGGCCGCCCGGGCCCTGCTGGCCGGGGACCGGCGGGCCGGATATGGCGGCCGGGACGGGGGCGCCGGGACGGCTGTCCTGCGGCGGCTCCTTCCGCATGTTGGCCTGGTTCTGGGCGGCGGCACGGGTGGCGGCCGCCAGCTTGGCGCGCAGGTCCTCGTTCTCGCGGAGCAGGCGGGTCAGCTCCGCCTCGACCTCGTCGAGGAAGGCATCGACCTCGTCCTCGTCATAGCCTTCGCGCAGGCGGACGGTCGTGAACTGCTTGTTCCGAACGTCCTCGGGGGTCAATGGCATCTCTTCACCTCAACGTGATCGTCGGCACACCGGCATCCTGTCGCATCGCTCACCTACGACTAGGGCCGCACAAGCGAGATCAGGACATACACAATGATCATCAGTACGAAGAAGGACAGGTCGAGCGCCACGCCCCCGAAACGCAACGGCGGGATGAACCGCCGAAGAAGCTTGAGCGGCGGATCCGTGACAGTGTACGTGGCCTCCAGGACCAGGACCATGGCCTTGCCCGGCCGCCACGAACGCGCGAACTGGAAGACCCAGTCCATGACCAGCCGTGCAAGCAGGAACACCAGGAAGACGGTCAGGGCGTAGTAGAGCACCGCCCACACGATGTCCATCGCGTTTTCCCTCTCCCCGGTCCGGCCCTGGGGCCTGCCGCTCGTCGCCTGTCGCTAACCCACTGTTGATCGGATCCACACGTAAAGTCGTGGCCGGGTCAGCTCTGGTTGAAGAACCCACCCTCGGCGATCCGAGCCTTGTCCTCCGCCGTGACATCGACGTTAGCAGGCGACAGCAGGAACACCTTCTGTGTCACGCGCTCGATACTGCCGTGCAGACCGAAGACGAGTCCAGCGGCGAAGTCTACGAGCCGCTTGGCGTCCGTGTCGTCCATCTCGGTGAGATTCATGATCACAGGGGTCCCGCCGCGGAACTGTTCCCCGATGGTACGGGCCTCGTTGTAGGTCCGGGGGTGCAGCGTGGTGATGCGGTAGGGCTCTCGTTCGTTCACTACCTTGGGCATGATCACCGGGGCGCTCTTCTCCAGGTTGTGGCGGCGTTCGGGTGTGATGGACGACACTGGTGCCATCCTCGGGGTCTCCTGCCGGATCGGGACCGCCGCCGGCACCGGCTGCGGGGTGATCGAGGAGACCGGGGCGGGCGCGGGGGCCGGCCGGGGAATGTCCTCGGTCCGCTGTCCCGTGCGAATCGGCTCGGGGTCCGCGTCGTAGTCGTCGTCGGGGTCGTACCCCTGGCCGTCGTACGTCTCGTCCTCCACGAGGCCGAGGTAGACCGCCATCTTGCGCATTGCGCCGGCCATGCTCCTGTCTCCTCCGCTCATGGCCACCGCGCAGGCGCCCGGTGGCTGCTTCGCGAAACGCGCACCTTCCGGTGGTCGCTCGCTCCGTGCGGACCGACTCCGTCCCGGCGGCCAGGCCGTTACGGCCCTGCCCGCGGATTCCGCGGTCCACCCACGACGGCGCGTCAGGCCGACGGCCGCTCAGAGTTCGTGGGGTGGGGGCCGCGGAGCTGCGATCCACGGTTCGCTAGCGCTCCGGGGAGCTGCTAGATTCTGTCCTATTTTGTCCTGCAGTCTGATCTACTACCCGGTGACGTTACCTGAGGGGTGACCTCACTCCGAGTACCGCCGTTCCGACGCGCACATGTGTCGCCCCGGCGGCAATCGCCTGCTCGAGGTCACCGCTCATCCCTGCGGAGACCATGGTGGCAGCAGGATGGTCCGTCCGTACGGCGGTTGCGATTTCCGCCAGCCGCGCGAAGGCCCGGGCCGGGTCCCCGGCCAACGGTCCGGCCAGCGGGGCGACGGTCATCACACCGTCCAGCCGGAGCCCGGGCGTGTCGGCGATCGCGTCGGTGAGCTCCGCGACGTCCTCCGGGGCGACCCCGGCCCGGTGCCCGCCCTCGCCGTGCTCCTTGTCCAGGGCCACCTGCACCAGACAGCCGAGTTCGGGGCGCTCCGCCTTCAGCACCGCGGCCGAGAGCGACTCCACGAGCCGCAGCCGGTCCACCGAGTGCACGTGGTTGGCGTAGCCGACGACCGAGCGGACCTTGTTGGTCTGCAGCTGTCCGACGAAGTGCCAGTCAAGAGGAAGGTTTCTGCACTGCACTGCCTTGGGTGCGGCGTCCTGGTCGCGGTTCTCCGCGACGTCGGTCACCCCCAGGCCGGCCAGCAGCGCGCTGTCCTCGGCGGGGTAGGTCTTGGTCACGACGATCAGGGTGACCTCGTCGCGCGGCCGTCCGGCGGCCGCGCAGGCGTCGGCGATCCGCCGCTCCACCACGTCGAGGTTGGTCCCCAGCTCCTCGTACCGGGCCCGCTGGCCCTCCGTCAGCGCGTCCAGGAAGTCCGCGCTCCCCGGGAACGGTCCGTAGATGTCGTTCGTCATCAGTGATCAGGGCCCAACCAGACGTAGCTCGCGAGCCGGCCGGTGCGCTGCTCGCGGCGGTAGGAGTAGTGATCGGCGGACTCCAGGGTGCAGACCGGTGACCGCACCGGTCCCGTGACCCCGGCCGCGGCCAGCTGGGCCGCGACCCCCTCCGGCACGTCCAGTGCCGGCGTCCCCCAGGAGGTCTCGGCGAACGCGGCGGGCACCGCCGCGGCGACCTCGGCCCGCAGCGCGGCCGGCACCTCGTAGCAGCGGCCGCAGACCGCGGGGCCGGTCGCGGCGGCGATCCGGCCCGGCTCGGCCCCCAGTTCGACCATCGCCCGCACCACCGCGGGCACCACCCCGGCCGCCAGGCCCGGGCGGCCGGCGTGGGCCGCGCCCACCACCCCCGCCACCGGGTCGGCCAGCAGCACCGGGGTGCAGTCGGCGGTCAGCACGGCGAGCGCGAGCGGCCGGTCGGTGACCACCGCGTCGACCGTCGGGGCCTCCCCGAGTGGCTGGCGCTCTGTCACCACGGCGACGTCCGCGCCGTGCACCTGGTTCATCCACACCACGTCGGCCGGGTCCAGTCCGAGCTCCCGGGCGGCTATCGCCCGGTTCTCGCGGACGGCCGCCGGGTCGTCGCCCACCGCGCCGCCGAGGTTGAGCTCCCCGTACGGCGAAGTGCTCACCCCGCCCCACCGGTCGGTGAAGGCGAAGTGAGCACCCGCGCGTACCGCGTGATCGATCACTTAAGGAAGTCCGGGACGTCGAGCTCCTCCGCCGGGCTCTCCACGTACGGCTGGCGGGCCGGCTGCACCTGCGGGGGCACCGGGGCGGCGGTGGCGGTGGCCGGGGCCTCCGCGGCGCGCGGGGCGGCCGGGGCCTCGCCCTCCGAGCGGGAGGTCACCGAACCGATGCTCCCGTAGGACGGCCGGGCGGCCGGGCGCTCCGGGGCGGCGGACGGGGTGGTCGCGGCGGCCGGGGTGGACTTGACCACCGGGTCGCGGACGATCGCCGGCGGCTGCCCGCCGTCGAAGCCGGCCGCGATGACGGTGACGCGCACCTCGTCGCCGAGCGCGTCGTCGATGACCGCACCGAAGATGATGTTGGCCTCGGGGTGGGCGGCCTCGCTGACCAGCTGGGCCGACTCGTTGATCTCGAACAGACCGAGGTCGGAGCCGCCCGAGATGGACAGCAGCACGCCGCGGGCGCCGTCGATCGAGGCCTCCAGCAGCGGCGAGGAGATCGCCATCACGGCGGCCGCCTTGGCGCGGTCCTCACCGCGGGCCGAGCCGATGCCCATGAGCGCCGAACCGGCGTCCGACATGACGGACTTGACGTCCGCGAAGTCGAGGTTGATCAGACCGGGGGTGGTGATCAGGTCGGTGATGCCCTGGACACCGGAGAGCAGGACCTGGTCGGCCGAGCGGAACGCGTCGAGCACGCTGACCTGGCGGTCCGAGATCGACAGCAGCCGGTCGTTCGGGATCACGATGAGGGTGTCGACCTCCTCGCGCAGGCTCGCGATGCCGTCCTCGGCCTGGTTGGCACGGCGCCGGCCCTCGAAGGTGAAGGGGCGGGTGACCACGCCGATGGTCAGGGCGCCGAGCGAACGGGCGATGTTGGCGACGACGGGCGCGCCGCCCGTGCCCGTGCCACCACCCTCGCCCGCGGTGACGAAGACCATGTCGGCCCCCTTGAGGACCTCCTCGATCTCCTCGCGGTGGTCCTCGGCCGCCTTGCGGCCGACCTCGGGGTTGGCGCCGGCGCCGAGGCCCCGGGTGAGTTCACGGCCCACATCGAGCTTGACGTCGGCGTCGCTCATCAGGAGGGCCTGCGCATCGGTGTTGATCGCGATGAACTCGACGCCCTTGAGACCGACCTCGATCATCCGGTTGATGGCGTTGACACCACCGCCGCCGATTCCGACGACCTTGATGACTGCGAGGTAGTTCTGCGGTGCTGCCACGTCGAAGGCCTCTCGCCTCGAATTTCCGGGTCGGCCCGGCCCGACGGGGCCGTTCCGACGGATGTCGATGGGTAGGGAGCCTGGTTTCTGACTGAATGTCCGAAATGCCGACCGCCGACCCCAACCCTAAACTTGACCTTTAGGGTTAGTCCTGTGCCTCCGTCACATCACCAGGGGGCACAGTCTGGTGACACAGGACACTAGGTGGCTCCGGGCACGCGTTTCAACGAACACGCCGAGCTTCCCTTTTTCTTTTGAGCCTATGTGATCATCGGCCGGCTAAGGAAACCGGGGTGACCACCAAGGGTCGGGCCGACACTTCGAGGCGTCAACCCCTCCCTCAGGCACAGAACCTACCGGATCATCCCGACACCGCCGGCGCCTCCGGCGCACTCACGTCAAAGTTCGTGCCCTTCTGACCCATCAACGCCACCAGGACCCGGGCCTTTCGATCGATCTGTTCCGGACTCCCCCAGCGCACCGTCACACCCCCGCTGAGCTGCAGCTGGATGTCGTCGTAGGAATGCACGAGAACCGCCCCGGCCCGCTTGGCCACCTCGGGCGGCAGACCGGCCGCCACCGAGACCGCGCCCTGCACCAGCTGCGCGCGGGAGATGACCCCGTCCGAGTCCTTCGCCTGCTGACTGAGCCGCAGTTCCACCACCGGGACCCCGGCCGGCGGGGCCGACTCGGTGGCGAAGCTCACGCCGGCGGCGTCCACCTGGGTGAACCGGCCGTCGTCCCCCTTGACGGCGGCCACCGGAGTGCGCTGGACGACCTTCACCTGGAGGGTGTGCGGCCAGCCACGCCAGACCTCGGCCTTGGCCACCCGCGGGATCGCCTCCACCCGGTGCTGCACGGCGTCCAGGTCCACCCGGGCCAGCGGGCCGTCGCCGACCCGGCCGATCGCCTCGCGGACCTGGTCCGCCGTCAGCTTGTCGTCCTTCGCCCCCTGCACGGCGACCTCGCGCACGTCCAGCACCGAGGAGAGGAAGACCACCCAGGCCAGCACGCCGAGCACCGCGGCACCGAGCACGCTCAGCACCACGACGCCCCGCCGGGAGAGCCGGAGGCGGGGAGCGGACTCCTCGTCCTCCAGCTCGTCCTCCAGCGGGTCGGCGAGCCGGCCGTCAGCCACGGCGGCGGCCGCCGCGGGAGGCCTCGATCGCCTCGTAGACCATGCCGACCAGCAGGTCGTCGGCGTCCCGGCGGCCGAACTCGGCGGCGGCCCGGCTCATGTCCCACAGCCGCTGCGGGTCGGTGAGCACCGGCAGCACGTTCTGCAGCACCCAGTCCGGGGTCAGCTCGGCGTCGTCCACCAGCAGGCCGCCGCCGGCCTTGACCATCGGCTGGGCGTTCAGCCGCTGCTCGCCGTTGCCGATCGGCAGCGGGACGAACGCGGCGGGCAGCCCGACGGCCGCCAGCTCGGCCACCGTCATGGCGCCGGCCCGGCAGAGCATCAGGTCGGCGGCCGCGTAGGCGAGGTCCATCCGGTCGACGTACGGCACCGCGCGGTACGGCGGCATCCCGGGGATGTCCTCCACCTGCGGCAGCTCGTTCTTCGGGCCGACCGCGTGCAGGATCTGCACGCCGTACTGCTGCAGCCGCGGGGCGATCGCGGTGACCGTCTCGTTCAGCCGGCGCGCGCCCTGGGAGCCGCCGGACACCAGCAGGGTGGGCAGCCGCTGGTCGAGGCCGAAGTAGTGCCGGGCCTCCGGACGGGCGGCGCCGCGGTCCAGGGTGGCGATGGTCCGGCGCAGCGGGATGCCGATGTACCGGGAGTCGCGCAGCTTGCTGTCCGGCGTGGACACCGCCACGAAGTCGCTGTAGCGGGCGCCGATCTTGTTGGCCAGACCCGGACGGGCGTTCGCCTCGTGCACCACGATCGGCACCCCGGCCCGCTTGGCGGCCAGGTAGGCGGGCATCGCGACGTAGCCGCCGAAGCCGACCACGGCGTCCGCCTTGACCCGCTCGATGATCTCCTGGGCGGCCCGCACCGTCCCGCGCAGCCGGCCCGGGACGGTGATCAGCTCCGGGGTGGGCTTGCGGGGCAGCGGGACGGCCGGGATGAGCTCCAGCTGGTAGCCGCGCTCGGGCACCAGCCGGGTCTCCAGACCGCGCTCCGTTCCCAGGGCGGTGATCCCGATCGACGGGTCGTGCCTGCGGAGGGCGTCCGCGAGGGCCATGGCCGGCTCGATGTGACCGGCGGTCCCCCCGCCGGCGAGTACGACATGCACCGAAATTCACCGCTCCCTGCGTGCCGGCACCGGGGCCGGGCGCGCTGTGGTTCGTCGTCGTGGCAGCACCCGGGCCAGTCGCTTCCTGATCCGGGAGTTCTTGCTCCGGGCGGCCAGCGCCGCCTTCGCGCCGGAGGTGCTGCGCGCCAGGCACAGCAGCACTCCGATCGCGGACATGGCCGACAGCATGGCGGAACCGCCGTAGGAGAACAGCGGGAGCGGGACGCCCGCGATGGGCAGCAGTCCCAGCGCCGACCCCAGGTTGATCATGGCCTGCGCCATGATCCAGGTGGTGGCGGCTCCCGCGGCGTACCTGACGAAGGGGTCCCTCGTACCGATGGCCACACGGATACCCGCGTAGCCTAGTGCCGCGAAGAGGCCGATCACCGACAGCGTCCCCACCAGGCCCAGTTCCTCGCCGGTCGCGGCGAAGATGAAGTCGGTGTGCGCCTCGGGCAGCTGGCCCCACTTCTCGACGCCGGCGCCCAGCCCGGTGCCGAAGCCGCCGCCGTTCGCGAACGCGAAGACGCCGTGCAGGGCCTGGAAGCAGGCCCCCTCCGGGTCGAGCTTGGTGACGCCGATGCAGCTCAGCCGCTCGGCGCGGTGCGGGACGGTCACCACCAGCGCGGTGCAGACCACGACCGCCACCCCGAGGGTGGCCACGAACAGCCGCAGCGGCGCCCCGACCATCCAGAGCAGCGCGAACAGCATCGCCACCAGGATCATCGAGGTGCCCATGTCGCCGCCGAACATGATCAGCGCGAGCAGCAGCAGGGCCCCCGGCACCAGCGGGACGAGCAGGTGCTTCCAGGAGGTCAGGGTGCCGGCCTTCTGCTTGCGGGCGAGCAGGTCGGCGCCCCAGAGCACCAGTGCGAGCTTGGCGAACTCGGAGGGCTGGAACTGGAAGAACCCGAAGTCCAGCCAGTTCTGGTTGCCGTTGATCCGCACCCCGATGCCGGGCACGGCGACCAGTGTGAGCGCGCCGATCACCCCGAACATCACCGGGTAGACGATCACCCGCAGCACGGCCAGCGGCACGGAGGCGAAGCCGATCAGCAGGACCAGCCCCAGGGTGGCCGCGACCAGCTGTTTGAGGAAGTAGTACTGGGCCGAGTGGTGCTGGCCCAGCGCGAGGATCTGCGAGGCCGAGAAGACCATCATCAGGCCGAGGACGACCAGCAGCAGCGTGGTGCCGACGACCAGCAGGTAGGGCGTGAGCGGGCGGTCCAGCCAGTACCGCAGCCGGTCCCGGAAGGCCCGGACCCGGGCCAGCGGCCCGGCCGACTTGTACTTGGTCGTGGTGGCGGAGATCACTCGCCACGGCTCGGCGGCACCCTGCTCCGAAACGCCGGAATCCGCTCTGCCCTGCCCCGCCACCACGCCCCTACCCGTTCTCCCTGTACGCGGCTCGTCCGCCCGCGGGCCGCTCCGATCCGGCGCCGACGGTCGTCGGCGCGGTCCCGAGGCTCACTCGCCGGTGTCCGCCAGCTCCCGGACGGCCGCCGCGAAGAGGTCGCCGCGCTCGCCGTAGTTGGTGAACATGTCCATCGAGGCGCAGGCCGGCGCCAGCAGCACCGTGTCACCCGATCGGGCGAGCGACGCGGCCGCACGGACCACTTCGGCCATCGCCACCGCGCCAGTCTGGCCCTCGGCCGCCTCGATCACCGGGACATCCGGAGCGTGTCGCTCCAGCGCCTCCCTGATCAGCGCGCGGTCCTGGCCGATCAGGACGGCCCCCCGCAGCCGCTCGGCCGCGCCCTGGACGAGGTCGTCGAAGGTCGCGCCCTTGGCCAGGCCGCCGGCGATCCAGACGATCGGCCGGTAGGCGGCCAGCGAGGCGGCGGCGGCGTGGGTGTTGGTGGCCTTGGAGTCGTCGATGTAGGCGACCTCGCGGACCACCCCGACCTCGGCGATCCGGTGCGCGTCCGGGCGGAAGGCCCGCAGGCCCTCCCGGACGGCCTTCGGCTCGACGCCGTAGGCCCGGGCCAGCGCCGCCGCGGCGAGCGCGTTGGCGATGTTGTGCGGGGCCGGCGGGTTGACGTCCTCGACGGAGCCGAGCTCGGCCGCGCTCTTGGCCCGGTCGGCCACGAACGCGCGGTCCACCAGCAGGCCGTCGACCACGCCGAGGTTGGACAGGCCGGGGGCACCGAGGCCGAAGCCGACCGCCCGGCAGCCCTCCTCGACGTCGGCCTCGCGGACCAGCGCCTCGGTGGCCGGGTCGGCCAGGTTGTACACGCAGGCGACGACGTTGCCCTCGTAGATCCGGCCCTTGTCGGCGGCGTAGGCCTCCATCGAGCCGTGCCAGTCGAGGTGGTCGGGGGCCAGGTTGAGCACGGCCGCCGAGTACGGGCGCAGCGAGGGCGCCCAGTGCAGCTGGTAGCTGGAGAGCTCGACGGCGAGCACGTCGTACGGCTCCTCGGCGAGCACCGCGTCCAGCACCGAGACCCCGACGTTGCCGACGGCGGCGGTGCGCCGGCCGGCGGCCGTGAGGATCGAGGCGAGCATCTGGACGGTGGTGGTCTTGCCGTTGGTGCCGGTGACGGCCAGCCAGGGGGCCGGCTCTCCGGTGCCGGGCAGCGGGCGGCGCAGCCGCCAGGCCAGCTCGACGTCGCCCCAGACCGGGACACCGGCGGCGTCGGCGGCGGCGAACAGCGGGCTGTCCGGGGCCCAGCCGGGCGAGGTGACGATCAGCCGGGTGCCCTCGGGCAGGCTGTCGCCGTCGCCGAGGCGCACCGCGGCGCCCAGCGCCTCCAGTTCGGCGGCCCGGGCGACCAGGCCCGGGCCGCTGCCGCCGTCCACCACGGTGACCGCGGCGCCGAGGCCGCGCAGCACCCGCGCGGCGCTGATGCCGGAGACGCCGAGGCCGGCGACGACGACGGGCAGGTCGGTGAAGTCGGGGTCCGTCAGCCCGGGGTCGGTCATCCGGTCACCCATCCCGCGTAGAAGAGGCCGAGGCCGACGGCCACGCAGAGGCCCTGGATGATCCAGAACCGGACCACGATCAGGACCTCGGTCCAGCCCTTGAGTTCGAAGTGGTGCTGCAACGGGGCCATCTTGAAGACGCGCTTGCCGGTCATCCGGAAGGAGCCGACCTGGATGATCACCGACAGGGTGATGATCACGTAGAGGCCGCCGAGCAGCGCGACCAGCAGCTCGGTGCGCGAGCAGATCGCCAGACCGGCCAGGGCGCCGCCGAGGGCGAGCGAGCCGGTGTCGCCCATGAAGATCTTGGCGGGCGAGGTGTTCCACCACAGGAAGCCGAAGCAGGAGCCCATCAGGGCGGCGGCGACGACGGCGAGGTCCAGCGGGTCGCGGACGTCGTAGCAGTTGGCGGTGGCGGTGATGGAGTAGGCGCAGCTCTGGGTGTACTCCCAGATGCCGATGAAGGTGTAGGCGCCGAAGACCATCACCGACGCACCGGTGGCCAGGCCGTCCAGACCGTCCGTCAGGTTCACGCCGTTCGACATCGCGGCGATCATGAAGTACGCGAAGATGACGAACAGCACCGGGCCGATGGACCAGCCGTAGTCCCGCACGAAGGACAGGTGCTGGGAGGCCGGGGCCAGCCCGCGGTCGTCCTGGAACTGCAGCGCCAGCACGGCGAACCCGAGGCCGACGATCGACTGGCCGGCCAGCTTCGCCTTGGCCCGCAGACCGAGCGAGCGGCGCTTGACCACCTTGATGTAGTCGTCCAGGAAGCCGACCAGGCCGAGCCCGGCCGTCAGGAAGAGCACCAGCAGCCCGGAGACGGTGGGGCTCTCGCCCGTTATCGCCTTGGTCGCGAAGTACGCGATCAGGGTCGCCAGGATGAAGGCGATGCCGCCCATGGTGGGCGTGCCCTTCTTGCTGTGGTGCGCCTTCGGGCCGTCGTCGCGGATGTACTGGCCGTAGCCGTGCTTGGCGAGCAGCTTGATCAGGGCGGGGGTACCGAGCAGCGACAGGATCAGACCGATCATGCCGGAGAAGAGGATCTGCTTCATTACTCGGCCACACCGTCCGCGAGGAGGGCCTCGGCCACCTTCTCCAGTCCCACCGAACGGGACGCCTTCACCAGGACCACATCCCCCGGGAGCAGCTGACTGCGCAGCAGCTCGACCGCCGCGTCCGCGTCGGACACCAGCACCGACTCCTCACCCCACGAACCTTCGTTCCTCGCGCCGAGTTCCATGCAGGCCGCCTCGCGTCCGCCGACCGCCACCAGCTTGGTGACGTCGAGCCGGACCGCGAGCCGCCCGATGGCGTCGTGCTCGGCCAGGCTGTCCTCGCCGAGCTCCCGCATCTCGCCGAGCACCGCCCAGGTGCGACGGCGCTCCGGACCGCGGCCCCCCATCGAGACCAGCGCCCGCAGCGCGGCCCGCATCGAGTCGGGGTTCGCGTTGTAGGCGTCGTTGACGACGGTGACACCATCGGCCCGGTCGACGACCTCCATGCGCCAGCGGGACAGCGCACCCGCCTCGCCCAGGGCTGTCGCGGTGTCGTCGACGGACATCCCGAGCTCCACCGCCACCGCGGCGGCGGCGAGGGCGTTCGAGACGTGGTGCTCACCGTACAGGCGCAGCTGCACGGGCGCGGAACCGGCCGGGGTGGTGAGCGTGAACGATGGCCGGCCGGTGGCGTCCAGGCGAACGTCCGTGGCCCGGACGTGGGCGTCCGGTGATTCGCCGAACAGGACCACCTTCGCCCTGGTACGGGACGTCATCGCGCGCACCAGCCGGTCGTCCGCGTTGAGGATCGCGGTGCCCTCGGCGGGCAGCGCCTCGACGAGCTCGCCCTTGGCCTCGGCGATCGCCTCCTGGGAGCCGAACTCGCCGACGTGCGCGGTGCCGACGTTCAGCACCAGGCCGATCCGGGGCGGGGTGATCGTGGTGAGGTACTGGATGTCGCCCTTGTGCCGGGCGCCCATCTCCATGACCAGGTGCCGGGTGCCGGCCTCGACCCGCAGCGCGGTCATCGGGTGGCCGATCTCGTTGTTCAGCGAGCCGGGCGGGTAGACGGTCTCGCCCAGGCGCTGGAGCAGCTGGGCGATCAGGTCCTTGGTGCTGGTCTTGCCGGCCGAGCCGGTCAGCGCGACCACGGCGGTGGCCTCGGCGCGGGCGACGACGGCGCGGGCCAGCTTGCCGAGGGCGTCCACCACGCTGTCGACCATGACGGCGGGGACGCCGACCGGGCGGGAGGCCAGCACCGCGACGGCGCCGGCCGCGACGGCGGTCGCCGCGTAGTCGTGGCCGTCCACGTGCTCGCCGACGAAGGCCGCGAACAGGCCGCCGGGGCGCACCTTCCGCGAGTCGACCTCGACCGGGCCGGTCACCAGGGTGTCGGGGTCGGCGCCGTCCAGGGTTCCCCCGACTGCGGCGGCCACCTCGGCGAGGGTCAGTGCGATCACTGCTGCTCTACTCCTCGGTCGCCCCGGGCGGCCGTGGCCTGCGTGACGGACTCGCGCAGCACCTCCCGGTCGTCGAAGGGGCGGATCTCGTCTCGTACGTACTGGCCGAGCTCGTGGCCCTTGCCGGCCACCAGCACGGTGTCCCCGGCGCGGGCGCGCGCGACGGCGAGCCGGATCGCCTCCGCCCGGTCCGGGACGACCAGGACGGCCCCGCGCTCCGCCTCCGGCACCGCGGCGGCGCCGTCGAGCATGGTGGCGAGGATCGCCAGCGGGTCCTCGCTGCGCGGGTTGTCACTGGTCAGCAGGGCGGTGTCGGCGAGCCGGGCGGCGATGGCGCCCATCGGCCCGCGCTTGTGCGGGTCGCGGTCGCCGCCGCAGCCCACGACGACGTGCAGCCGGCCCTTGGTGACCTCGCGCAGCGAGCCGAGGACGGCCCGCAGGGCGTCCGGCTTGTGCGCGTAGTCGACCACCGCGACGAAGGGCTGTCCGGCGTCCACCCGCTCCAGCCGGCCCGGCACGCCGGGGACGGCGGCGACGCCGGCGACGGCCTGTTCCAGCGGCAGCCCGGCGGCGACCAGCAGGGTGATCGCGGCCACCGTGTTGGCGACGTTGAAGGGGCCGGGCAGCGGCGCGACGGCGTCGGCCTCGGCGCCGTCCGGGCCGAGCAGCCGGAAGGTGGAGCTCACCGGGCCCAGCTGGACGTCCACGGCCCGCCAGTCGGCCTCGACGGCACCGTTCGCGGAGAAGGTGGTCACCGGGATCTCGGCCTCGGCGGCCAGCCGGCGCCCGTACTCGTCGTCCAGGTTGACCACGCCGTGGCGGGACTTGCCGGGCTGGAAGAGCCGGGCCTTCGCCTGGAAGTAGTCCTCCATGTCCGGGTGGAAGTCGAGGTGTTCGGGCGTGAGGTTGTTGAACAGGGAGACGTCGTACGCCACCCCGTCGGTGCGGCCGTAGACCAGGGCGTGGCTGGAGACCTCCATGGTCACCGCGTCGGCGCCGCGCTCGGCCATCACGGCGAGGATCGCGTGCAGGTCGGTGGCCTCGGGGGTGGTGCGCTCGCTCTTGATCCGCTCGCTGCCGACCCGCATCTCGACGGTGCCGATCACCCCGGGGGCCCGCCCGGCGCCGCGCAGACCGCCCTCGACCAGGTAGGAGGTGGTGGTCTTGCCGTTGGTGCCGGTCAGCCCGATCATCAGCAGCCGCTCGGACGGACGGCCGTAGACGGCGGCCGCCAGTTCGCCCATCCGGGCCCGCGGCCGGTCGACGACGAGCAGCGGCAGACCGGTGCCGGCCGCCAGCTCGGCGCCGGCCGGGTCGGTGAGCAGCGCCACCGCACCCGCCGCCGCGGCCTGCGCCGCGAAGGCCGCGCCGTGGTGGTTGGCGCCGGGGAAGGCCACGTACACGTCGCCCGGGCGCACCGCGCGGGAGTCGTGGGTGACGCCGCTGACGGCACCCCCCTCGACGGGGTCGAGGCCCAGCTGGCGGGCCAGCTCGGCGAGCGGCAGGGCGGCGGTCCCGGCCGGGCGCGGCGGACTCACGGTGATTTGATCGGGTTTCGGCACGGCGGGAAGGCTATCCGCCGAAGGGTGCCCAGGGCCAAACCGGGCCTTCGCCGCGCCGTCGTCCAGGCCGGCCCGTTCGTTGCTCATCCTCGCTCACGGCTTCCACTCGACGGGCAGGTTCGGCGCCTGGCTGCCGCTCGGCGGGACCTGCAGGGTCTTCAGGGTGAACTCCATCACCTGCTTGAACACCGGGCCGCAGAGCTGGCCGCCGAAGTGGCCGTTGACCGGGCCCTGCAGGGTGCAGGAGACGGTCACCCGGGGTGCGTCGGCGGGGGCGAACCCGATGAAGGAGGAGGTGTAGCCGTCGTAGCCGACGCCGTTGGCGGCGCCCCGGTCGGCGGTGCCGGTCTTGCCGGCGACCCGGTAGCCGGGGATGGCCGCCTTGCCGCCGGTGCCCTGCTCGTCGTCGACGACCGACTCCAGCATCGAGGTGAGGGTCTTCGCGGTCTGCTCGCCGACCACCCGGGTCTGCTCGCCCGGCGGGGTCGGGGTGTACCGGCCGTCCGGGCTGGTGACGCCCTGGACGATGCTCGGCGCGACCCGGACGCCACCGTTGGCGATGGTCGAGTAGACCGAGGTCGCCTGCAGCGCGTTCATCTGCAGCGGGCCCTGGCCGAACGAGATGTTGTACTTCTCCGAGGCGACCAGGTCCTCCGGCTTCTTCAGCATCCCGGAGGCCTCCCCCGGGAAGTTCAGCCCGGTCGGCCGGCCGACGCCGAACTTGCGCATGTAGGAGTCCAGGACCTTGTTGGACTCCAGCTGGTCGGCGCCGAGCGTCTCGATCGCCTCGATGGTGCCGATGTTGGAGGACTTGGCGAGCACCCCGGCCAGCGTCAGGTACCAGGGGTCGTGAGGGACGTCGTCCTTGAACTGCTGCCCGGCCCGGACCAGCCGGTTGGGCACGGTGACCTTGGTGTCCCAGTTGGCCTTGCCGGTGTCCAGCACGGCGGCCAGGCTCATCACCTTGGCGGTGCTGCCCGGCTCGTAGGCGTCGACCAGCGCCGGGTTGCCCAGCTGCGACTGCTTGGCGGTGCTGAGGTCGTTCGGGTTGATGCCGGGGGCGGTGGCCATGGCGAGGACCTGGCCGGTCTTGACGTCCTGGACGACGACGTAGCCCTTCTCCGCCCCCGAGTTGGCCACCTGGTCGGTGATCGCCCGCTGGGCGGCCCACTGGACGTCCCGGTTGATGGTGAGCTTGATGTCGTTGCCGGGGACGGCCGGGTCCCTCGACCCGCCCGCGGTGGGCACCAGCCGGCCGCCGGACTGGGCGTAGCTGCTGTGCCCGTCCTTGCCCGCCAGCTGCTTCTGGTACTGCAGCTCCAGGCCGCCCGCGCCCTCGCCCTCGCCGTTGACGAAGCCGACCAGGTTGGCGGCCAGGCCGTCGGCCGGGTAGACCCGCTTCTGGGTCTCCCGGTTGAACACGCCGGCCAGCGGGTTGGCGCACTCGTTGTCGACCCGGGTGCGGCCGCCCTGGTCGGCGGGCTTGCCCAGGAGCCGCTTCTGGGCCTGGCAGGTGCGCGAACCGGCCTGCTTCTCCAGGCCCGCCTTGAGGTCGCTGATCTGGTTCTTGGCGGCCGGGGTCTGCTGGGCGGCGAGCCGCTTGTAGCGGGTCTTGGGGGTGTGCAGGTCCGCGGCGATCCGGTCCTTGGGCACGCCGATGATCGGCGACAGCAGCGCCGCCGCCTGCTCCGGGGCGTCGGGGATGCCGGTCGCCTCCGGGGTGAACATCGCCGGGTCGGCGGTGATGTCGTACGCGTCGACGGTGGTGGCCAGGGCGACGCCGTCGGAGGACGTTATCGAGCCGCGCTCGGCGGTGATCGGGATGTTGAGGTAGCGGTTGGTGTTGGCGTCCGCGGCCAGCGCGTCGGCGTCCAGCAGCTGGAGCTGCACCAGGCGCCCGGCGAACACCGAGAACACCAGCGACATCGCCACGGTGATCACTCGCAGGCGGCGCTTGGGCTCGGCCAGCCGGAGCGCCCTGGGGCGCTGCAGCGGGCGGCGCGGGCGGACGGCGGCCTGGCTGCGGGCCGGCGGTCGGCCCTCGGGGCGGCGCTGCTGCGGCGCCCGCGGGGTGCGGGCGGCGCCGGCCCCGGCGGGCTGCGCCTTGGCGGACGGACTGCGGCCGGGCTGCTGCGACCGGGCGGGCTGGGCCTTGGCGGCGGACTGCCCGCGGCCGGACTGCGGTTTGGCGGGCTGCGGCTTGGCGGGCTGGGCCTTCGGCTGCCCCTTGGCCGGCTGCCCCTTGGCGGGCTGGGCCTTGGCGCCGGACTGGCCGCGCGGCGCACCCGCGCGGGGCGCGGCGCCCTTGGGCGCCGGGCGGCGGCCGTTGCCGGAGCCCGAGCCGCCGGAGGGCTGACGTGGCGTGCTCATCGGCCGGCACCCCCGC
This sequence comes from Kitasatospora sp. NPDC051702, assembly GCF_040681575.1. Lineage (NCBI taxonomy): Bacteria > Bacillati > Actinomycetota > Actinomycetes > Kitasatosporales > Streptomycetaceae > Kitasatospora > Kitasatospora sp. NPDC051702. Next base: position 217,756 of record NZ_JBFAZB010000003.1, on the reverse strand, counting down.
TCGGCTGCGGAGCGGGCGCGACCGGGGAGGCCGGGTTGATCTGGACGACGGAGTCGCCGGCCGTCGCGGCCGGGCTCGGCGGCGCGGAGGGCGCGGCCGGGGCCGACGGGGCGGGCGCCGGAGCGCTCGGCTGGCCGGCCGCCGGAGGCTGCTGCTTCACCGGCCACGGCTCGACCGTCGACCGCTTCACCGGCGGGCTGTCCTGCGCCGGTCCGGGCGTGCCGATCACCTTGCCGCCGTTCGGGACGTCCAGGAAGGCCATCCCGCCGGCCGGGACCATGCCCATCTCGGCGGCCCGCTTCGCCAGCGCGTCCGGCGCCGAGCTCTGGTCGATCTGGTGCTGGAGGCCTTGCTGCTCGTCGGTCGCCACGGTGGTCTGCTTCTGCAGCCGGGACAGCTCGAAGGAGCCCTCGTTGAGCGCCGTGTTCAGCGCCAGCAGCCCGAGCAGCCCCGCCGCCAGCAGCACCACCACGAGCACGGCGAAGGGCGTGCGCCCCCGTACCGGACGCCGCCCCGGCCGGACCGTGATCCGTGCCCTGCCCTGTCCGGGGAGTGCTCCCCGCCCCGCCCGGACCTCACCGGCCACCGGCCCCACCGCTCTCCTCCGCCCTTCGGAACCCCACCGGGGCAAACGCCTCAGCCCCGCTTGCTACGGTCCCTGATCCTCTCCGCCACCCGCAGCCGCACGGGCGCGGCGCGCCGGTTCTCCTCGATCTCCTGCTCCGTGGCCAGCTCGGCACCACGGGTGATCAGCTTGAGCCAGGGCTGGTGCTCCTCCGGGATGAAGGGCAGCCCCGGCGGCGCGGTGTTGGTCGCCCCCGCGGCGAAGTACTGCTTCACCAGGCGGTCCTCCAGCGACTGGTAGGACATCACGGCGATCCGGCCGCCGACCGCGAGGACGTCCAGCGCCCCCGGGATCGCCCGGTCCAGGACCTCCAGCTCGCCGTTGACCTCGATCCGCAGCGCCTGGAACGTCCGCTTGGCCGGGTTCCCACCGGTCCGCCGGGTCGCCGCCGGGATGGCGTTGCGCACCAACTCGACCAGACGCGCGCTGTTGGTGAACGGTTCCTTCTCCCGCTCCCGCAGGATCACCGAGGCGATCTTCCCGGCGAAGCGCTCCTCGCCGTACACCTTGAGGATCCGGGCCAGGTCGCCGTGGCTGTAGGTGTTCAGCACCTCGGCCGCGCTGATCCCCCGGGTCTGGTCCATCCGCATGTCCAGCGGCGCGTCCTGCGCGTAGGCGAAGCCGCGGTCCGCCTCGTCCAGCTGCATCGAGGAGACGCCGAGGTCGAACAGCACGCCGTCGATCCGGTCGATGCCCAGGCGCTCCAGCACCTCGGGGATCTCGTCGTAGACCGCGTGCACCAGGGTCGCCCGGTCGCCGAAGGGGGCGAGCCGCTCGCCGGACAGCTTGAGCGCCTGCGGGTCGCGGTCCACCGCGACCAGCCGCACCTCGGGGAACTGGGCGAGCAGCGCCTCGCTGTGCCCGCCGAGGCCCAGGGTGGCGTCCACCACCACCGCCCCGGGGCGCGAGATCGCCGGCGCCAGCGCGTCCATGCACCGCTGCAGCATCACCGGAACGTGCTTGGGGCCCGGCTCATTGGTGGTCATGCGCGGTGGCGCCCTTCCTCAGGTGCGAAGCAGCCCGACGTCCGGGAGCTGGGACCATTCTCGCCCACCGGTTCACGGCACGACGACGCGGCCCGTGGTCCCCGCCCGCTCAGGGGGAAGGTCATGACCGCCCGGCGCCGGGGAAGGTGCGCCAGGTGGGCACGGAGCGGGTGGAGGCCACGGACCGCGTCGGGCCGGGCGCACCGACCGGACGGGCCCGGTTGACGGGCCCCGGCGGGTGTGCTCCACTGCGCCGCAACTCTATCGCCCAGGCCCCGGCAGTCAATGGTCCGCTCCGGCGCACCACCCGGGCGGCGGTACGGATCACCGCAGGTCGCGGCCGTGGGGGCGGCCCCGGTCCGGCACCGGCCGGGGGCCCTCGCGAAACACCGCGCGCCCCACCCCCGCGGCCGGCCCGGGAGCCCGGCCGCACCGGCCCCGGCACCGGCCCCGGCACGGGCACCGGCGCATGCACCCGTGCAGGCCGGCACCACCCCGGGGCCGGGCCGCCCGTTGTGGCGATGCACCCGATCGCGGCGGCTCGTTCTGTAGCTCCTCACCCCACCGCACGGGCCAGGACGGCACTAACGTCACCACCATGACAGTGACACCCGACCGGCCCACGCCGACCGCCGCTGCCGACTCCCCCAGCCCCGCCGTCATCGACCGCTTCGTCACGGCCAACCGCGAGTACGCGGTGACCTTCCGGGACGGCGGCATGGACGCCCGCCCGGTCCAGCGGATCGCCGTGGTGGCCTGCATGGACGCCCGCCTCGACCTGTTCGCGGCGCTCGGCCTCGAACTGGGCGACGCCCACGTCATCCGCAACGCGGGCGGCGTCGTCACCGACGACACCATCCGCTCCCTCACCATCAGCCAGCGCGCCCTCGGCACCCGCTCGGTCGCGCTGATCCACCACACCGGCTGCGGCCTGCTCGGCCTCACCGAGGACTTCCGCCGGGAGCTGGAACTGGAGGTCGGCCAGCGCCCGCAGTGGGCGGTGGAGTCCTTCGTCGACCTGGACGGCGACGTCCGCCAGTCCATGCAGCGGGTCCGCACCTCCCCGTTCCTGCTGCACACCGACGACGTCCGTGGCTTCGTCTTCGACGTCCACACCGGACTGCTGCGCGAGATCCACTGACGGCCGGCGCCCCGCCCGCCCCTCCCGGCCGACGGCGTCCGGGCCGGCGGGGCCTCCCGGCGGCCGCCCCGCTCCCGAGGGTGACTTCTGACCTCCGCACGGGGGAGAATGCGCCTGCCGGTCGGACCCCGAACCACCTGGGGCGGCCAGGCCGCAGGCCGCGCCGGGCGCCGGATCCCCGATCGGAACCGCCCCCGGAACGGCCGCGTCAAGCATGGGGTGGGGTCCGGCCTCGGGGTGAGGCGGGCACAGCGTGCCAGGGAGCGTAAACGGGTGACGAGCTACAGCGATCAGGCCGGTCTCGGCGGTCCCGCGGGGGGCGGCCAGGGGGCGGACGGTTACCACCGGATCGGACTTCCCGAGCTCGCCGCGGTCGTGGACCGGGTCCGCGCCAACATCGAGAGCGTCATCGAGGGCAAGCCGGAGGCCGTCCGGATCGCGCTGACCGTCCTGCTCGCCGAGGGCCACCTGCTGCTCGAGGACGTGCCCGGCGTCGGCAAGACCATGCTGGCCAAGGCGCTCGCCCGCTCGGTCGACTGCACGGTGCGCCGCATCCAGTTCACGCCCGACCTGCTGCCCTCGGACGTGACCGGCACCAACATCTACGACCAGCACCAGCGCGACTTCGAGTTCCGCCCGGGCGCGATCTTCGCGCAGATCGTCGTCGGCGACGAGATCAACCGGGCCTCGCCCAAGACCCAGTCCGCGCTCCTGGAGTCCATGGAGGAGCGCCAGGTCACCATCGACGGCACCAGCTACGAGCTGCCGTCCCCGTTCATGGTCGTGGCCACCCAGAACCCGGTCGAGATGGAGGGCACCTACCCCCTCCCGGAGGCCCAGCGGGACCGCTTCATGGCCCGGATCTCGATCGGCTACCCGAGCCCCGAGGCCGAGTTCGCGATGCTCGACGTCCACGCCGGCGCCAGCCCGCTGGAGGACCTCCAGCCGGTCGCGCACGCCGCCGACATCCTCAAGCTGATCGACCTGGTCCGCACCGTGCACATCGCCGACCCGGTCCGCCGCTACGCCGTCGACCTGGTCGGCGCCACCCGCAGCAGCCACGAGCTGCGCCTGGGCGCCTCGCCGCGCGCCACCCTGCACCTGGTCCGGGCCGCCCGCGCCGCCGCCGCGCTCGACGGGCGCGACTACGTCACCCCGGACGACATCCAGCGCCTCGCCGTGCCCGTCCTCGCGCACCGCCTGATGCCGACCGCCGAGACCCAGCTCAGCCGCCGCACCTCCGAGCAGATCGTGACCGACCTGGTCGCCCGGCTCCCGCTGCCGCGCCCGCAGGGCGGCCCGGCCGTCCGGAGGGGCTGAGGTGCCGTCCGACCCGACGTCAGGCGTGCGGGCCGGGCTGCGCGGCCTCACCACCCGGGGGCGTTCCTTCCTCGCCGCCGGCATCACCGCGGTGCTCTGCGCCTACCTGCTCGACCAGGACGCGCTGCTGCGCGTGGGCCTGCTGCTCGCCGCCCTGCCGCTGGCCGCCGCGATGGTGGTCGCCAACACCCGCTACCGGGTGGCCAGCGGGCGCCGGCTGAGCCCGCGCCGGGCCGTGGCCGGCCAGGAGGCCCGGGTCCACCTGCGGGTCGACAACGTCTCCCGGGTGCCCACCGGCCTGCTGCTCCTGGAGGACAAGGTCCCGTACGTGCTCGGGCCGCGCCCGCGCTTCGTCCTGGACCGGGTCGAACCGCGCGGCTACCGCGAGGTCTCCTACCGGGTCCGCTCGGACCTGCGCGGCCGCTACCCGCTCGGGCCGCTCCAGCTGCGGCTGTCCGACCCGTTCGGCATGTGCGAGGTCAACCGCTCCTTCTCCGCCTCCGACGTCCTCACCGTCGTGCCCCGGATCCAGGCCCTGCCGCACGTGCGGCTCAGCGGCGAGTGGGCCGGGCAGGGCGAGAGCCGCTCCCGCACGCTGGCGCTGGCCGGCGACGACGACGTGATCCTGCGCGAGTACCGCCCCGGCGACGACCTGCGCCGGGTGCACTGGAAGTCCACCGCCCGGTACGGCGAGCTGATGGTGCGCCGCGAGGAGCAGCCGCAGCGCGCCCGGGCGACCGTCCTGCTGGACACCCGCGAGATCGGCCACCGGGGCAGCGGCCCCGCCTCGTCCTTCGAGTGGGCGGTCAGCTGCGCCGCCTCCGTCGCCGCGCACCTGCTGGAACGCGGCTACCAGACCCGGCTGCTCACCGACACCGGCCAGAGCGTCCCCGGCCCCGGCACCGGCGGCACCAACACCGCCGCCGACTCCTCCGGGCTGATCCTGGACGCCCTCGCGATCGCCGACCTGTCCGACGGCGGCGGGCTCTCCCGCGCCGAGGAGCCGCTGCGCGCCGGCGGCGAGGGCCTGCTGGTCGCCGTCCTCGGCGACCTGGACGAGGAGCAGGCCACCCGGCTGGCCCGGCTGCGCAGCCGCACCGGCGGGGCCGTCGCCCTGCTGCTCGACACCGGCACCTGGGCGGGCCTGCGGATGCTCGCCCCGGACACCGGCGGCGAGCAGTTCCAGGCCCGCGTCCGGCAGCTGCGCGAGGCCGGCTGGACCGTCCTGCCGGTCCGCTCCGGTGACTCCCTCCCGGACCTGTGGCGGGCCGCCGACGGCGCCAGGACGACCTCCCCCTACCGAGAAGAGGCCGGCGCGTGACCACCCGGGCCAAACTGACCGTGTACTCGGCGCTGGCCACCGCCCTCGCCTCGCTCTGTCTGACCCCGCTGCTCACCACCAGCAGCTGGATCGCCCACGCCTTCCTGGTGGTCGTGGTGATCGCCGCGGCCGGCGCGGGCCTGCGCCGCTCCCCGCTGTACCGCTGGACGGTCCCGGTCGGGCAGCTGCTGGTGCTGCTCCTGCTGCTGCTCGTCGGCTTCGCCGGCTCCGGCGCCCTCTGGGGCGGCCTGGTGCCCGGCCCGTCCTCGATGCGCGTCCTCGACCAGGTCTTCGCCTCCGGTCTGGACGACATCCAGCAGTACGCGATCCCGGCACCGCCCAACGCCGGCCTGCGGCTGATCCTGGTCGCCTCGATCGGCCTGGTCGCCGTGGCCGTGGACACCATCGCGGTGACGTACCGGCACTCGGCGCTGGCCGGGCTGCCGCTGCTGGCCCTGTACTCGGTCGGCAACGGCCTGGCCGGGGACCGCGGCAGCTGGCTCTGGTTCGGCCTGGCCGCGGCCGGCTACCTGGTGCTGCTGTTCGCCGAGGGCCAGGACCGGGTGTCCCGCTGGGGCCGGGTCTTCCGGGGCACCTCGCGCGGCACCGAGGGCGGGCGGGCGGTCGGCGTGGGCGGCCAGCAGATCGGCATCCTCGCGCTCGTCGCGGCCCTGCTGCTGCCCGCCCTGCTCCCGCACTGGGAGTCCGGCCTGATCGGGTCCGGCTCGGCCGGGCCCGGCGGCAAGGGCGGCTACGGCGCCGCCACCAGCCTCGACCCGCTGGTCAGCCTGGAGTCGGAGGTCACCAAGCCCACCGACACCGAGCTGCTCAGCTACACCCTGGACACCGAACTCGCCGACCAGATCTACCTGCGGACCGGTTCGCTGGACCAGTTCGACGGCACCAACTGGAAGCTCAGCAGCACCGCGGTCACCGACCTCCCGACCACCCTGCCCTCCCCCGAGGGCCTGCGGGACGCCAACCTCCCGCGGATCGAGGGCGAGTTCCGGATCGGCAACCAGCTGGAGAAGAGCTGGCTGCCGATGCCCTACCCGGCCGCCACCGTGCAGGTCCCCAACCGGTCCGACTGGAAGCTCGACCCGCTGACCCGCACCGTCGTCCCGACCAACGACCGGGCGATCCGCGGCCTGAGCTACCACGTCACCGCCCTGGACCTGCGCCCCACCGCGAACGAGCTGCGCACCGTGCCGCTCGCCCCGCAGGACATCCGCGAGCGCTACACCGCCGTCCCCGCCGACCTGCCCCCGGTGGTCGCCCAGCAGGCCCGGGCGGTCACCGCCAACGCCCAGAACGACTACGACCGGGCGACGGCCCTGGTGAACTACTTCACCAGCTCGCAGTTCACCTACGACACCACGGTCAGCGGCGGCACCGGCAACAACGCGATCGCCGTCTTCCTGCGCGACCGCAGGGGCTTCTGCGTCCACTTCGCCTCCACCATGGCGGCGATGGCCCGCGTGCTGAAGATCCCGGCCCGGGTCGCGGTCGGATTCACCCCCGGCGACGCCAAGGGCGGGAACGTCTACTCGGTGAACGGCCGGATGTACCACGCCTGGCCCGAGCTCTACTTCTCGGGCTTCGGCTGGATGCGCTTCGAGCCCACCCCGAGCCGCGGCGTCCAGCCCCGCTACACCGAGCAGTCCAGCGTCCCGACCACCGCCCCGACCCAGCAGCCGACCGCGGCCCCGCAGAGCTCGGCGGCCGTCCCGGCGCCGACCACCAGCAAGGACTGCGACGCCAAGCTGCGTCAGATGGGCGAGTGCGGCGACAAGGGCAAGGCCGTCAGCAGCGCCGCCGACGACTCCTGGCTGCTCTCCGCCCAGGTGCTGGGCACCGCCGCCACCGTGCTGCTGGTGCTGGTGCTGCTGCTGGTGCCGATGTTCTGGCGCACGGCGCTGCGCCGGCGCCGCCTCGGTGGCGGCGGGCGCCGCCGCCCCGGCGGCAGCGGCCCGGCCGAGCTGGCCGACGCCCAGGTGCTGGCCGCCTGGGACGAGCTGGTCGACTCCGCCTGGGACCTCGGGATTCCCCCGGACGAGTCGCGCACTCCGCGCTCGGCCGCCCGGCGGATCGCCGAGGAGGCGGACCTGGACGCGGAGTCGGCGGCGGCCACCGGCCGTCTGGCACTGGCCACCGAGCGGGTGCTCTACGCCCCGTCCGGCCAGGTCACCACCGCCCCGCTGGCGGCCGACGTCCGGACGGCCCGGCAGGGCCTGCTGGCCACCGCCGGCCGGGCCGGGCGGACCAGGGCGGTGCTGCTGCCGCCGTCCTCGGCGCAGTTGTGGTGGCGGATCTCCGAGGCGCTGCTCACGGCGCGTACGGCGGCCGGCAACCGGACGGCCCGGCTCTCCGCGGCGATCACCGGCCCGGTGCGGCGGCTGACCTCCCGGCGCGGGCGCGACGGGGAGTCCTGACGGGGCCGCGCCCGGACGCGCGAAACGCCGGGGCGGGCAGTCGGACCGACTGCCCGCCCCGGCGTTCGTTCCGGCCGGCGCGCCCGGCGCCGTGCCGTGCGCTCAGAACCCGCCGGTCTGCTCGTCCCGGCGGCGCTGCCAGCGCTGCTCCACGCGGTCCATCATCCCGGCCTTGCGGCGCGGTGCGGCGGCCGGCCGGGGGCCGGAGCCCTGGCTCGCGGGCCCGCGGCGCCAACCCGTCACGGCGAACACCGCGCACCCGAGCATCACCAGGAAACCCACGACGCTGACCCAGATCTGGTCCGGGACGACCATGCCGCCCATCAGCAGGCCGATGCCCACCACGAAGCCGCCGACGGCCAGGTAGACCCGCCGACGGGTGTAGGTGCGCAGCCCGGTTCCCTCAAGCGCAGACGCGAATTTGGGATCTTCGGCATACAGCGCTCGCTCCATCTGGTCGAGCAGTCGCTGCTCGTGCTCCGAGAGCGGCACGGAGTCCTCCTACTCGTCGGTCGCGGGTGCGACCGGTCCGCCGACCCGGTCGGGGCGGCAAGTCCAATCAGCCATCGGTGCACACGGTCGGACGCCTGTGCGGGGGACCCGGCCCGTGTCGTCCATATGCCCCACGCATCCGGCTGTCATGCTTTCCGGCTTTACCCAGATCATACGGTCCGTGGGCCCGTTACGGGGTGGTCTGCGCCGCGTGGGACGGGCCACTTCGACCGGGCGGGGCCGCATCATCCTCAACGCGGTGGGGCGCGGACAAGTGCCCGAACGGGTGGAATCCATCCGGAGCTGGGGAGGTTCCGGAGCGCAGCGCGGCGACCGGCCGTCGTACGGGAAGCGAACCGCCGCCGCACGGTGCGCGAACCGTACGGCGGCGGAGGGGCCCGGAACGTCTCAGCCGAGCGTGGCCAGCAGGTGCAGCTGGGTCGCCACGGCGTGGAAGGCGGGCTGCGCGGCGGCGGCCTCCTCCAGCTTCAGCAGCGCCTCCATCGCGCCCGGCTCGGTGTCCACCAGCACACCGGGGACGAGGTCCGCGAAGACCCGGACGCCGTGCACGGACTCGACCGTCAGGCCCGCGCCCTCGGCCAGCAGGCCGAGCTCCTCGCCGGTGAAGCGGCGCGGCATCGGGTCCTGCTCGCCCCAGCGGCCGTCGGCGGCGGACAGCACCGTCCGGGCCTCGGTGAAGTGCCCGGACAGCGCGCGGGCCAGCACGGCGCCGTTGCGGTTGGCGGCCAGCAGGCTGACCAGGCCGCCCTTGCGCAGGGTGCCGGCGAGGCTGCCGAGCGCCTCCGCCGGGTCGTCCACGACCTCCAGCACTCCGTGGCAGAGCACCGCGTCCACCGTGCCCGGGGCGACCAGCTCGGGCAGCGTCTGGGTGTCGCCCTGGACGGCCCGGACCAGCTCCGTCACCCCGGCCTCGGCGGCGCGGCGCTCGAGGGCGAACAGCGCGTCGGGGCTGGGGTCGACCACGGTGACCCGGTGGCCCAGCTTGGCCACCGGCACGGCGAAGTTGCCGGTGCCGCCGCCGGTGTCGACCACGTCGAGCACCGGCTGGTCCAGCTCGGCCGCCCGCTTCTCCAGGGCTGCCCGCACCACCTCCCACACCACGGCGGTACGCAGGGCACTGCGGGGACGCGTCGGGTACACGGTGGGGCTCCTTGGCACGTGCAGATCGATCAGGATGCCTCCACCTTAGACCGACCGGTTGACGGGGCCCGTCACCACCGGCGGGTCGTCCACGTCCAGGGGTAACCGCGGGGCCGGCGGCGCCGGGCGCAGGCCCAGCAGCCGTTCGACCAGGCGCAGGAACAGGGCGGAGTTGCGGACCAGGTCATCGGCGTCGCGGGCGCTCGCAGCGCCCCTGATCCCGGCCTCGGCGGCGGCCCGGCGGCGCGCGCCCGCGCCGTAGTAGACGGCCCACTCGGCCAGCTCGGGGGCCACCTCGGGCAGCACCTCCCAGGCGCTGCGGATGGCTCTGCGCCGGCGCGGGTCCTTCTCCGGCCGGCCGCGCACCGCCAGCACGGCCGCCACGGTGCGCAGCGCCGCCAGGTGGGCCGCCGCGTACCGCTCCAGCGGATCCTCCAGGGCGCGCGCCTGGTCGAGGGTGCGGTGGGCGTCGGCCAGCAGGTCGAGGGCGGCGGGCGGCGCGGCCGTCCGGCGCAGGACGGGATGGACGTCGCCGCCGCGCGGCGGGTGCGGCAGGGCGGCGGAGTGGAGGCGGGCGGTGACGGGCTCAGGACGGCTGACGGTCATGGTCTCCCCCGTTCCGAGGCAGCGCGCGGACCGGGCGGTCCGTGCTCCTCCATCGTGAACGGGACCACTGACAACGCGGCCGGAAACGGGTGCCGGCGGCCGGCGCGGGCCTGTCCCCCCAGGTCCCGCGCCGCCGCCGTGCGCCGCCGCTCCGCCCCTCCCCCGAGGGCGGTGGTGGCGAGCTCCCCCCGAGCTCCCCCCACAGTGGCCGGTCTCCCCCCGGCCCGCTCCGCCGCCCCGTGTCGGCGGTGCGGTGACCGTGACCGGCACCCGAGGCGGACCACCGCCGCCGCCCCTCCGGCCCCTCGTGGCCGACTGGGGCGGACGTGGTCCGCCGACCGGTCCGTCGGCGCCCGACGCGCCGCCGTCCCGGTGCCCCTACTCTCCCGTCCCGAGGGGCCCCGGGGCCATCCGCTGACGTACTCAACCGCGGATCTGAGTATCCGTACTCAGATCCCCCGCGGCCGGTCCGCCGACGGCCGGAACCGGCGGGTCGGCGGGGGACGTCCCGGTACGGTACGGCGTGCAGTGCTCGAACGGAACGGGGGGAGCCACATCATGAGGAGGGGGAGACGATGACGGTCCTGCCGCTGATCTTCACCAGCGGACTCGCCAGCGGCATCAACGCCTACGCGGTGGTGCTGCTGCTCGGACTGCTGGGCCGGTTCGCCGGCGCGGACTCGGTGCCGCCCGCACTGGAACGCACCGACGTGCTGATCGCCGCCGCCGTGCTCTTCCTGCTGGAGGCGGTGGCCGACAAGATCCCGTTCGTGGACAGCCTCTGGGACTCCGTCCACACCGTCATCCGGCCGATCGCCGGCGCCACCGTCGGCGCCCTGATCGCGAGCGCCGACCCGGGCTCGCTGGGCGAGGTCGCGGCCGGTGCCATGGGCGGCACGACGGCACTGGTCAGCCATCTGGTGAAGGCCTCGCTGCGGATGGCCGTCAACACCTCGCCCGAGCCGGCCAGCAACATCGCGGTCAGCATGGCGGAGGACGTCTCGGTGGCGGGCCTGGTGACGCTGGCGATCTTCCATCCCTGGCTGGCCGCATCGATCGCCGCCGTCCTGCTCGCCGCGGGGCTGCTGCTGGTCTGGTTCGCGATCAACCGGATCCGGGCCTTCCGGGCCCGCCGCCGGGAGCGCCGCGCCGCCCGCGAGCAGCGCGAACAGCCCGGCCGGCCGTCGGAGGAGCAGTACGCCCGGCGTTTCTAGGCCGTGACCGCGGCGTCCTAGGATCAGTGCCATGGCACGGATCGTCATCATCGGCGCAGGAATGAGCGGGCTCGCGGCGGCCTCGCGGCTGGGCACCCTCGGACACCGGGTGACGGTCTGCGAGGCCGCCGGCACGTACGGGGGCATGGTCGGCCGGTACGAGCGCGACGGCTTCGCCTTCGACACCGGCCCCGGCCTGCTCACCCTCCCGGCCGTCTACCGCGACCTCGCCCTGAAGACCGGCCGGGAGCCGCTGGAGCAGCTCGTCGACCTGGCACCGGTGGACCCGGAGAGCCGGCACCTGTTCCCGGACGGCACGGCCGTCGACCTGCCCAACGCCTCCCGCGGCGGCGTCAGCCAGGCCCTGGACGCCGCCTTCGGCGCCGGCTCCGGCGCCCGCTGGAGCGAGGTCATGAACCACGGCCGGACGGTCTGGGAGGCGACCCGCCGCCCGCTCCTGGAGGAGCCGCTGCCCGCCGACCCGACCCCGCTGCACACCGACCCGTACCCCGTCCCGCCGCGGCGCGGCCTGCTCGCCAGGCTCGGCCGGCCGCGCCCGTGGACCCTGGCCGACGTCGCCGCCCGGGAGCTCGGCGGCCACCCCGGCCTCACCGCGCTGCTGCACGAGCACGCGCTGCGGTTCGGGCTGCACCCGCACACCGCTCCGGCCAGCGCCACCGTGCTGCCGTACATGGAGCAGTCCTTCGGCGTCTGGTACGTCCGCGGGGGTCTGCGGGCGCTGGCCGACGCCGTCCACCGGCGCTGCGAGCAGCGCGGGGTCGCGTTCCGCTTCGACACCGCGGTCACCCGGGTGGTCGTCGAGGAGGGCCGGGCCCGCGGTGTCGAGACCGCGGCCGGCCGGATCGACGCCGACCTGGTGATCGCCGCGACGGACGCCCGGACCCTCCTCGACCCCCGGAGCGCCGGCCTCCCCGCGCCGGCCGGCACCGGGCCGACCCCGGCGCCGGGCCGCTTCGGCGTGCTGCTCGCCCTGCGCGGCCCCCGGCCGGCGGGCGCCCCGCACCGGACCGTCGTGCACGCCGCCGACCCGGCGGCCGAGTCGGCCGTCCTGGCCGGCGCGGCCGCGCCCTGCGACCGCCCGACGGTGCAGGTGCTCCGCCCGGACGACCCGTCGCTGCGGCCGGACGACGGCCACGAGAGCGTGGTGCTGACCGCGACCGTGCCCGCCCAGGGCGCCGTCGACTGGACGGTCCCGGGGGTCGCTGAACGCTACGCCGACCGGCTGCTCGACCACGTCGACGCGGCCGGGCTCGGCCTGCGCGAGCGGGTGCTGTGGCGGGTCGTCCGCACCCCGGAGACCACGTTCCGGGAGACCGGCGCCCCCGGCGGCTCCGTCCCGGCCCCGGCCCTCGCCGGGCCCGCGGGCGAGTGGCTGCGGCTCCCCAACGAGTCCCCGACACCCGGCCTGTACCTCGTCGGCGGGTCGGCCCACCCGGGCGGCGGGCTGGCCCGCACCGGAATGTCGGCCTGCATCGCCGCGAACCTCGTCGGCCCGGCCTGAGCCCGGCCTGAGTCCGGCCTGAGCCCGGCCCGGGGCCCGCGCGGGCGGGCTCCGGTCAGCCCTGGTGCCAGGTGTTCTGCTGCTGGTAGCCGTAGGCGTGCTGGTCGTAGGCCTGCTGCTGGGGGATCCCCTGCTGGTGCTGCTGCTCCGGGTGCTGCTGGTGCTGCTGCTGGTCGGGGTGCTGCCAGTTCTGCTGCTGGTCCCAGCCGGCCTGCTGCTGCGGGTAGGCCTGGTACTGGTCCTGCTGCTGGTAGCCCGCGTACGGGTCCTGGACCTGCTGCTGGGGGTAACCGCCGTAGCCCTGGTCGTAGGCGAAGGCGGGCTGCTGCTGGGTCTGCCACTGCTGCTGGTCGTAGGCCGGCTGCTGCTGGGGCTGCACGGCGTCGTAGCCGGCCTGGTAGGCCTCGGCGTAGGGGTCGTGCGACTGCTGCTGCTCGTAGTAGGACTGGGCGTAGACGCCGTCCTGGGCGAGCTCCTGCATCTCGAAGGCGGCGGTCTGCTCGACCTCGGGGGCGGCCTCGGCGGCCGGGGCGACGGCCTCCGGCAGCGGGGGCTCCTCGACGGCGCTGACCTCGCCGACCCGGGGGGCGGCGGCCTCGACCGCGGCCACCGCGACGGCGCCGCCGGTCAGGGCGCCCAGCAGGGGCACCTTGGCGAGCGGGCCGGGCAGGCTGCCGTCGGCCTTGCGCAGCGACCAGCCGCCCTGGTGGCCGCGCTTCACCGAGAGGGTGACGAAGGTCTGGCCGACGGCGAACAGGGCGGCGCCGGCGCCGATCACCGGGACCGACCCGAGGACCATGCCGGCGGCCACCGCGAGGAAGCCGACCAGGGCGAGGGCCCGCCAGTGCAGCGGGGCGCGGTTCTGCAGCAGCACCTCCGCGAGGAGCCAGAGCGCCACCACCGCCAACGCGACGTACAGCAGCAGGTATCCGATGCCCATCCGCCCGCTACCTCCAGTCGCGTGCCCGCGCGCGCCGCGCGTGTGCGGCGACTGTACCGGTTCAACGGCCGGGGTACCGCATCGCGTTCCCGCCGCTCGGGAGCGGGGCGCACACGACCGAGCCCGGCACCGGCGGACCGGTGACGGGCTCGTGGGGGTGCGGCCGGGTGCGCGTCCGGGTGGGCGCGGCGCCGGGCGCCGCGTCAGGCGTGGCGCTGGTGCAGGCCCAGGTTCTGGTAGATCTCCAGCGTCGCCGTGGAGTGGTTGAGGGTGATGAAGTGCAGGCCGGGCGCACCCTCGGCGAGGAGCCGCTCCGCCATCGCGGTGGCGTGCTCCATGCCGATCGCCCGCAGCGCCGCCGGGTCGTCGATGGCGGCCCGCAGTCGGGCCTCCAGGTCGACGGGGAAGGCGGAGCCGCTCAGCTGCGGGAAGCGCTCCAGCTGCCGGGCGTTGGTGACGGGCATGATCTCCGGGATGATCGGCGTCTCGCAGCCGGCGGCGGTGACCCGGTCGCGCAGCCGCAGGTAGTCGTCGACCTCGAAGAACATCTGGGTGATCGCGTAGTCGGCGCCGGCCCGGATCTTCCCGACGAAGTGCCGGATGTCCTCGTCCCAGTCGGTCGAGCGCGGGTGCATGTTCGGCGAGGCCGCGACGCCGACGCAGAAGTCGCCGATGCCCTTGATCAGTTCGACCAGCTCGTACGCGTAGGTGACGCCCTCCGGGTGGCTGACCCACTCGCCCGTCGGGTCGCCGGGCGGGTCGCCCCGGACCGCGAGGACGTTGCGGACGCCCTGGTCGGCGTACTGGCCGATGATGTTGCGCAGCTCGGCGACCGAGTGGTCGACGGCCGTCAGGTGGGCGACCGGGGTGAGCGTGGTCTCGGTGGCGATCCGGCCGACCATGTTGACGGTGCGCTCGCGCGAGGAGCCGCCGGCGCCGTACGTCATGCAGACGAAGTTGGGGTCGAGCGGTTCGAGGCGGCGGATGGCGTCCCAGAGCTTCTGCTCCCCGGCTTCGGTGCGCGGGGGCATGAACTCGAAGGAGAAGGACCGCTTTCCGGCCGCCAGGAGCTCGCGGACCGTCTGTGCGCGGTCCGGTCTGGTGGAAGCGATTCCGAGTGCCATGCTGGCAGGTTATCCGGCGTTCGAAGGGGCCGGACAACTCGGTTCCACGGATTGAGACACCTGGTGGACGCCGTTCGGGTGGCCCTACCGGCCGGTAGGTCCGGGCCCGAACACCTGCTCGCACAGCCGTTCCCAGCCGCCCCGCTACGCTTGCTGCACCCCCAGCGAACCAGCGGAGCCTCATCGTGACCTCGTCCAGCAACCGGCCGGCCAACCCCATTGACGTGGAGGACGTCCGCACCCGCGTCAACGCCGCCCTCGCCGCGTTCATGGACGGCCAGGCCGCCCTGCTGGACAAGATCTCCCCCCAGCTGGCCCCCGCCACGGACGCCCTGCGCGACTTCCTGCTGGACGGCGGCAAGCGGCTGCGCCCGGCCTTCTGCTACTGGGGCTGGCGCGGCGCCGGCGGCCCGGCCGACGGCGCGGGGATCGCCAACGCGGCCGCCGCCCTCGAACTGCTCCAGGCGAGTGCCCTGGTGCACGACGACCTGATGGACCGCAGCGACACCCGCCGCGGCCTGCCCTCCGTCCACCGCCGCTTCGAGGCCCTGCACCGGGACAGCGGCTGGCGCGGCGACCGCGAGCAGTACGGGGCCTCGGCCGCGGTGCTGCTCGGCGACCTGCTGCTGATCTGGTGCGACGAGCTGTTCCTGCGCTCCGGCCTGGAGCCGGCGGCGGTGCTGGCCGCCAAGCCGGTGTTCGACCTGATGCGCACCGAGGTCATGGTCGGCCAGTACCTGGACGTGCTGGAGCCGGTGGCCGGCGACTCGGCGGACGCGGGCGCGCTGGAGCGGGCGCAGGCCGTGCTGCACTACAAGTCGGCGAAGTACACGATCGAGCGGCCGCTGCAGGTCGGCGCGCTGCTGGCCGGGGCCGGGCCGGAGCTGGTGGCGGCGTTCGGGGCGTTCGGCCTGCCGCTGGGCGAGGCGTTCCAGCTGCGCGACGACCTGCTCGGCGTCTTCGGCGATCCGGCGGTCACCGGCAAGCCCGCCGGGGACGACCTGCGCGAGGGCAAGCGGACCCTGCTGGTGGCGCACGCGATGCGCGGCCTGTCCGCCGCCGACGCCCGGCACCTGGACGAGCGCCTCGGCGCGCCGGACCTCGCCCCCGAGGAGGTCGCCGGGCTGCGCGCCCTGGTCGCCCGCAGCGGCGCGCCCGAACGGGTGGAGCGCCGGATCGAGGAACTGATGCGGCAGTCGCTGACCGCGCTGGAGGCGGCGCCGCTCGCCGACGAGCGGGCCCGGGCGGTGCTGCTGGCGCTGGCCGAGGCCGCCACCGTCCGCAAGTACTGAGGCACCGCGGACAGCGGCGGACGACGGGGTCAGGCCGCGCGCACCCGGCGCGACAGCTCGGCGGCGGCGGCCCGCGGGTCGTCCGCCGCGGTGATGGCGCGCACCACCACGATCCGGCGGGCGCCGGCGGCGAGCACCTCGTCGAGGTTCCCGAGGTCGATCCCGCCGATGGCGAACCACGGCCGGTCGGTGTCCCGCGCGGCCGCGTAGGAGACCAGGCCGATGCCCGGCGCCGGGCGGCCCGGCTTGGTCGGGGTCGGCCAGACCGGACCGGTGCAGAAGTAGTCCACGCCGGGCTCGGCGATCGCCGCGTCCACCTCGGACTCGGCGTGGCAGGACCGCCCGATCAGCACGTCCTCGCCGAGGATCGCCCGGGCGGCCGGCACCGGCAGGTCGTCCTGCCCGAGGTGCAGCACGTCCGGCCGGGCCGTGTGGGCGACGTCGGCGCGGTCGTTGACGGACAGCAGCTTGCCGTGGCGCCGGCACGCGTCCGCGAAGACCTCCAGGGCCTCCAGTTCCTGCCGCGCCTCCAGGCCCTTGTCCCGGAGCTGGACGACGTCCACCCCGCCGGACAGCGCCGCGTCGAGGAACTCGGCCAGGTCGCCCTGCTCGCGCCGGGCGTCGGTGCACAGGTACAGCCGGGCGTCGGCCAGCCGGGCCCGGGGGCCGGCGGCCGGCGCGGGGGTCGTCACAGCGCCATCGCCTGGGCGCGCCGCTTCACCTCGGTCGCCCGGTTCTCGCAGAGGGCCTGCGCCGGGGTCCCGGGCAGCGACGGGTCCTCGGTGAACATCCACTCGACGATCTCCTCGTCGCTGAACCCGCTGTCGCGCAGCACCGTCAGCAGGCCGACCAGGTGCTTGACCGGGCCCTCCTCGTCGATGAACGCGGCCGGGACCTGCAGCGACTTGTTGGGTCCGCGGCGTACCGCGATCAGCTCACCCTTCTTGACCATGTTGCGGACCTCGGTGACGAGCACGCCCCACCGCTCGGAGATGTCGGGCAGGTACAGCCACTCGGGGACCAGGGCATCAGTCTTCGCATCGATCTCACTCACGGCACCAGACTGCCACCTCGACGGGCCCCCGCGCACCAAGGGGCCGGTCAGAGGGCGGCGGCGGCCTTCAGCGGCACGGCCGGATCCGCCGCGCGGACCGGGTCCAGGGCGGTGCCGCGCTCGATCAGCCGCCGGCCCTGGGTGAGGTCGCGCGGCCGGTCGACGGTCAGCAGCGCGCTCGGCACCCCGTCGCGCAGCCAGAGCACCGCCCAGGAGGCGTCCCCGGGGCCGCCGCGCCACAGCATCCGGTCGCCCGCGGCGTGCCGCCCGGCGTACTGGACCATCCGCCCGAACTGCTCCGACCAGAAGTACGGCACCGGGTCGTACGGCGGCGCCTCCGCGCCGAGCACCGCGGCCGCCGCCGCCTCGCCGGACTGCAGCGCGTGGTCCCAGTGCTGGACGGCCAGCCGGGCACCGACCCGGGCGGAGGGGTAGCTGACGCAGTCGCCGGCCGCGAAGACGCCCGGCGCGCCCGTGCGCAGGCGCTCGTCGACCAGCACCGCGCCGGTGCCGTCCAGCTCGACGCCGGAGCCGGCCAGCCAGTCGGTCGCGGGCCGGGCCCCGACCCCGACCACCACCTCGTCGGCGGCCAGGTGCGAGCCGTCCGCCAGCAGCACCGAGCCGGACTCCACGGCGGCGACGCCGACCCCGCAGCGCAGCTCGACACCCGCCTCGGCGTACCAGGCGGCCATCGCCGAACCGACCTCGGTCGGCAGCGCACCGGGCAGCGGGGCCGGGCCCGCCTCCACCACCGTCACCGTGCAGCCGGCCTCGCGGGCCGCGGTGGCCACCTCGGCGCCGATCCAGCCCGCGCCGACCAGCACCAGGCGCAGCCCGGGCCGCAGCAGGGCCCGCAGCGCGAGCGCGTCGTCCAGGGTGTGCAGCAGGTGCGCGCGCTCGGCGCCGGGCAGCCGCCGCGGGGTGGCGCCGGTGGCGATCACCAGTGCGCCGTAGGGGAGTTCACCGCCGTCGGTGTGCAGCACGCCGGGGGTGAGGCCGGTGGCGCGGCGGCCGGTGAGCAGCTCGATGCCGAGGTGCGGGTAGTCGATGTCGAGGGGGGTGGCGTCGGTCTTGCCGAGCAGCACCTCCTTGGACAGCGGCGGCCGGTCGTACGGCGCGTGCCGCTCCTCGCCGACCAGCACGATCCGCCCCCGCCAGCCGCCCTGCCGCAGCTTGAGGGCGCACTGCGCCCCGGCCAGCCCGGCTCCGACGACGACCACCTGATCCGTTCCGCTCAGCTCTGCCACGCCCGTCACTGTACTCAGCGCCCTCGACGCCCGGTCGAGGCGTCCACCAGGGGGACCGCACGCCCGCCCGGCCGGCCGCGGGCACCCCCACCTGCGCACTCTCCGTCCACCCCTCGTACACGCCTTCGGCCGGGCCGACCACCGGCGTTATGGTGGGGGCACGATCACGGGAGCCCGGCGGACCGGGCTGAGAGGCGGGCTGGCACGGCCTGCGACCGTCCGAACCTGATCCGGGTCATACCGGCGAAGGGAGAAGAGCAGCTTTGACACGCTTGGCATCGGGCGCCCGCGCCGACGTGCTGGTGGTCGGCGGGGGCCTGATCGGTCTCGCCGTCGCCTGGCGGGCGGCGCAGCGCGGACTGGCGACGGTCGTGGTCGACCCCTCCCCCGGCGGCGGGGCGGCCCGGGTCGCGGCCGGGATGCTCGCGCCGGTCACCGAGCTGCAGTACGGCGAGGAGCCGTTGCTGCGCCTCGGCATGGCCTCGAACGAGCGGTACGCCGCCTTCGCCGCCGAACTGACCGAGGCGAGCGGCGGCGCGGACACCGGCTACCGGCGGTGCGGCACGCTCGCCGTGGCGCTGGACTCCGACGACCGGGCGGAACTGCGCGAACTGCACGCCTTCCACCAGCGGCTCGGCCTGGACTCGACCTGGCTGACCGGCCGGGAGGCCCGCCGCATGGAGCCGATGCTCGCCCCCGGCGTGCGCGGCGGCCTGCACGTCGCCGACGACCACCAGGTGGACGGCCGCCGGCTGCTCGCCGCGCTGCTGCTGGCCGGCGAGGCCGCGGGCGTGGTCGTGCGGCGCACCCCGGCGGTCGAGCTGCTGGTCGAGGGCGACCGGGCGGTGGGGGTGCGGCTCGGCGACGGCGGGGCGGTGACCGCCGACCGGGTGGTGCTCGCGGCCGGCCCGCACAGCCACCGGCTGCCCGGCCTGCCGGACGGGGTGCTGCCGCCCGTCCGCCCGGTGAAGGGGCAGATCCTGCGGCTGCAGGTGCCCGGGGCGTACCGGCCGTTCCTGTCCCGCAACGTCCGCGCCGTGGTGCGCGGGCAGCACCTGTACCTGGTGCCCCGGGAGGACGGCGAGCTGGTGATCGGCGCGACCACCGAGGAACAGGGCTACGACACCACGGTGACCGCCGGCGGGGTCTACGAACTACTGCGCGACGCACACGAGTTGGTCCCCGGGATCACCGAACTCCCGCTACTGGAGACCTCCGCCGGGCTGCGCCCCGGCTCGCCGGACAACGCGCCGCTGCTGGGCCCGACCGCCCTGCCCGGACTGGTCGCCGCCACCGGCCACTACCGCAACGGGGTGCTGCTCGCCCCGGTGACCGCCGACCTGCTCGCCGAGTACCTGGCGACCGGCGAACTCCCCGAGCTGGCACAGCCGTTCACCCCCACCCGGTTCTCCCCCGACCGCTCCACCACGAAGGCCTCCGCATGACCGAGATCGCACTGACCGTCAACGGCGAGCCCCGCCGGGTGCCCGCCACGACCACCCTCGCCGAGGTGGTGGCCACCCTCAGCACGGCCCACTCCGGCGTCGCCGCCGCGCTCAACGAGGCCGTGGTGCCCCGGGGTTCGTGGTCCGACACGGCGCTGTCCGCGGGCGACCGGATCGAGATCCTCACCGCCGTCCAGGGAGGCTGACCATGGCCGACGACCTGCTGACCATCGCCGGGGCGACCTTCGGCTCCCGGCTGATCATGGGCACCGGTGGCGCCCCGAGCCTGGAGGTCCTGGAGCGCGCGCTGCTGACCTCCGGCACCGAGCTCACCACCGTGGCGATGCGCCGGGTGGACGCCTCCACCCAGGGCTCCGTCCTGGACGTGCTGACCCGCAACGGCATCCGCGTGCTGCCCAACACGGCCGGCTGCTACACCGCCGGGGAGGCCGTGCTGACCGCCCGGCTGGCCCGCGAGGCGCTCGGCACCGACTGGGTGAAGCTGGAGGTGATCGCCGACGAGCGGACCCTCCTGCCGGACCCGATCGAGCTGCTGGACGCCGCCGAGACCCTCGTCGACGACGGCTTCACGGTGCTCCCGTACACCAACGACGACCCGGTGCTGGCCCGCAAGCTGGAGGACGTCGGCTGCGCGGCGATCATGCCGCTCGGCTCGCCGATCGGCTCCGGCCTGGGCATCCGCAACCCGCACAACTTCCAGCTGATCGTGGAGGGCGCGAACGTCCCGGTGATCCTGGACGCGGGCGCCGGAACCGCCTCCGACGTCGCGCTGGCGATGGAGCTGGGCTGCGCGGCCGTGATGCTCGCCTCCGCGGTGACCAGGGCGCAGGACCCGGTGCTGATGGCCGAGGCGATGCGGCACGCCGCCGAGGCCGGCCGGCTCGCGTTCCGGGCCGGCCGCATCCCGCGCCGCTTCCACGCCGAGGCCTCCTCGGCGATGGCCGGCCGGGCGGACCTGGACACCCGCGAGCGCCCCGCCTTCTGACGCCGGAACACCCGCGGCGCCCGGGGGCGTCCCGTGTCACAAGCCGGGCACAGCCGGGCCCGGGGGCGGTGTCCCCAGGGTCCGGTGCGCGCCCGCGGCACTAGACTCCCCCGGGTGGACATGGCACTGCACGACCCGCTGATCGGTACCCTGCTGGACGGCCGGTACCGGGTCGAGCAGCGCATCGCGACCGGCGGGATGTCCACCGTCTACAAGGGCACCGACACCCGGCTGGACCGGGTCGTCGCCCTCAAGGTGATGCACCCCTCGCTGGCCGGTGACGACGGCTTCACCGCCCGGTTCATCCGCGAGGCCAAGGCCGTCGCCCGGCTCACCCACCCCAACGTGGTCAACGTCTTCGACCAGGGCGCGGACGGCGGGAACGTCTTCCTCGCGATGGAGTACGTGCCCGGCCGCACGCTGCGCGACCTGCTGCGCGACCGCGGCGCGCTGTCCGTCCGGGCCGCGCTGGACGTGCTGGAGCCGGTGCTCGCCGCCCTGGGCGCCGCCCACCGGGCCGGGCTGGTGCACCGCGACGTCAAGCCGGAGAACGTGCTGATCACCGAGGGCGGCCTGGTCAAGGTCGCCGACTTCGGCCTGGTCCGGGTGCTCGGCACCGCGGACGGCGCCCCCACCTCGACCAGCACCGCGACCGGCGGCACCGTCCTGGGCACCGTCTCCTACCTCGCTCCCGAGCAGATCCTCCCGGACGCCCCCACCGACCAGCGGGTCGACGTCTACGCGGCCGGCATCCTGCTCTACGAGATGCTCACCGGCCGCCGCCCGCACACCGGCGACAACCCCGTCCAGGTCATGTACAAGCACCTGCACGAGGACGTCCCGGCCCCCTCGCTGACCGCCCCGGCCGTCCCCGCCGCGCTGGACGCGATAGTGGCCGGCGCCTGCGCGCGGACGGCCGACGCCCGCCCGTACGACGCGGTCGAGCTGCTCGCCGCCCTGCAGCGGGTCCGCCGCACGCTCACCCCGGCCGAGCTGGACGCCGAGCCGCCGGCCTCCACCCGGCCCAGCCCGCGCTACCCGACCAGCGAGCCGACCTCGGTCATCCAGCCGCTGCCGCACCCGGCCGACGCCCCGCCGCCCGAGCGCACCAGCGTGCTGGACGTCCCGGCGGACCTGATGGACCAGCTGCTGGTCGAGCCGCGCCCGTACGACGAGCCGACCCCGGTGCGCCGGCGCCGCCCCGGACGGCTGCGCCGCGTCCCGCGCCGCCCGCTGCTCTGGGTCGCCGCGCTGAGCGCCCTGGTGCTGGCGGTCGGCGGCGTCACCTACGGCCTCTCCGAGGGCCTGTACGGACCGGTGCCCGGTGTGCTCGGCAAGGACCGGGCCGAGGCGCAGCGGATCCTGGACAAGGAGGGCATGCACGGCCGGTTCGTCGAGGCGTTCAGCGAGAGCGTCCCGGCCGGGCAGGTCATCGCCACCGACCCCGGGGTGGGGGCGCGGGCCCGCAAGAGCGACACCGTGACGGTGACCGTCTCCAAGGGCCCCAAGCGGATCGCCGTGCCGGACGTCACCGGCAAGCCCGCCGGCCAGGCGGCCGAGGCGCTGGCCGCCGCCCAGCTGACCAGGGGCGGGGTGACCGAGACCTACGACGACACCGTGCCGGAGGGCGCGGTGATCAGCAGCTCTCCGGCGGCCGGGCAGCTGCTGCAGGAGAACGCCGCGGTGTCGCTGGTGGTCAGCAAGGGCATGGTGCCCGTGCCCGACGTCACCGGCATGAGCAAGGACGACGCGGCGAAGACCCTGCAGGCGGCCGGTTTCACGATGCAGACCACCGGGGTCAACCTGTTCGGCACGGGCAAGGTGTCCGGCCAGTCCCCCGCGGCCGGCGAGCGCCGCCCGCAGCACACCGCGGTGACGGTCAACTTCCCGTTCTTCTAGAGCGGGTCGGGCGGCTCAGCGGAGCGGGCCGTCGCCCGGCTCCTCCTGGTAGGAGTAGCGCTGCTCACGCCACGGGTCGGCCAGGTTGTGGTAGCCGCGCTCCTCCCAGAAGCCGCGGCGGTCGGCCCGCATGTACTCCACCGCGCGGACCCACTTGGGGCCCTTCCAGGCGTACAGCTGCGGGACGACCAGCCGGACCGGGAAGCCGTGTTCGGCGGTCAGCGTCTCGCCGTTGCGGTGGGTGGCCAGGACCGTCCGCGGGTCGGCGAAGTCGGCCAGCCGCAGGTTGGCGCTGTAGCCGTACTCGGCCCAGACCATGACGTGGGTGACGCCGGGCGCGGGGGGCACCAGGTCGAGCAGGGCGGCCGCCGGCACACCCGTCCACTCGTTGCCGAGCAGCGTGAACTTGGTGACGCAGTGCAGGTCGGCGACGACGGTGGTGCGGGGCAGGGTCTGGAAGGCGGTGAAGTCCCAGCTGTGCTTCTCCGCCGAGGCGGTCGCGCCGAACACCTGGAGGTCCCAGGTCAGCGGTTTGAAGCGGGGCACCGGACCGTAGTGCAGGGCGGGCCAGCCGCGCTGCGCGCGCTGCCCCGGGGGGATCCTCGGGTCAGACGGCGGAAGTGGTTCTTGTTCGGACTGACCCATGGCTCCATGGTGACAGACGGCGGCCGGGGCCCGGCGCGCGCCCCTTCTGCGGGCTGCACGCCCCGCTCGTACGGGCCAACGGTCGGCTGACCCCGGAACCTTCCCGGCTAAATCGGATATTCCGACACATGTCCTAGTGAGTGTGAACTTACTGGAATTTCCGCCCACCCCGGTGCCAGGATGCGCAACGCGGGACCCACCGCAGGCCGAAGCGCAGGGAGGCAGCGCCATGCAGGGCGATCCAGAGGTCATCGAGTTCCTCAACGAGCAGCTCACCGCGGAGCTCACCGCGATCAACCAGTACTTCCTGCACGCCAAGATGCAGGAGAACTTCGGCTGGACGAAGCTCGCCAAGTACACCCGGCACGAGTCCTTCGACGAGATGAAGCACGCCGAGACCCTCACCGACCGGATCCTCTTCCTGGACGGGCTGCCGAACTACCAACGGCTGTTCCACGTCCGGATCGGCCAGACGGTCAAGGAGATGTTCGAGGCGGACCGCCAGGTCGAGGTCGAGGCGATCGACCGCCTGAAGCGCGGGATCGTGGTGATGCGCGCCAAGAACGACGTCACCTCGGCGAACATCTTCGAGGACATCCTGGCGGACGAGGAGCACCACATCGACTACCTCGACACCCAGCTGGAGCTCCTGGAGAAGCTCGGCGAGGCGCTCTACCTCGCCCAGCTGATCGAGCAGCCGGAGTCCTGAGGCGCCGGAGCCCTGAGGCCTCAGGCCGCGCGCAGCACCCTGACCGGGGCCGGCGCCCCGGACGCCGGCGGGGCCTGCTCCGGGGCCTCCGGATCGGCCAGGCCGAGCTTCGCGGCGAGCCGGGCGGTCGGGCACGGCCGGGCGCCGTGCTCGCCGAGCAGCGCCTGGATCCGGCGGACGCAGGACCCGCAGTCGGTGCCGGCCTTGCAGCCCCTGGCGATCTGGCGGGGGCTGTCGGCACCGGCGTCGATCGCCTTCTTCACCTGGTCCTCGGTGACCGCATGGCACATGCACACGTACATCGCAGGTCTCCCGGGGGGGGGTGGAGCGGATTGGATCTTGACTAAGGCTTGCCTTAGTTCACTAAGCCTCACCTTACCCGGCGATCCGGGCACGAAAAAGCCCCTCCGGGCTCGGGAATCCCGAAACCGGAGGGGCCTTCGTCACATCTCGGTGATCGCCCCGCTCTCCGGGGCGGCCGCCTCACTGCCCGCGGTACATCTCCGCGACCAGGAACGCCAGGTCCAGCGACTGGCTGCGGTTGAGCCGCGGGTCGCAGGCCGTCTCGTAGCGCTGGTGCAGGTCGTCGACCAGCACCTCGTCGCCGCCGCCGACGCACTCGGTCACGTCGTCGCCGGTCAGCTCCACGTGGATGCCGCCCGGGTGGGTGCCGAGCGCGCGGTGCACCTCGAAGAAGCCCTTGACCTCGTCGAGCACGTCGTCGAAGCGGCGGGTCTTGTGGCCGCTGGAGGCCTCGAAGGTGTTGCCGTGCATCGGGTCGCAGATCCACACCGGCTGCGCGCCGGAGGCGGTGACCTTCTCCACCAGGGTGGGCAGGTGCTCGCGGACCTTGCCGGCACCCATCCGGGTGATGAAGGTCAGGCGGCCCGGCTCGCGCTCCGGGTCCAGCTTCTCGATCAGGGTCAGCGCCTCGTCGACCGAGGTGGTCGGGCCGAGCTTCACCCCGATCGGGTTGCGGACCTTCGAGGCGAACTCGATGTGCGCGTGGTCCAGCTGACGGGTGCGCTCGCCGATCCACACCATGTGGCCGGAGACGTCGTACAGCTCGCCGGTGCGCGAGTCCACACGGGTCATCGCGGTCTCGTAGTCGAGGATCAGCGCCTCGTGCGAGGAGTAGAACTCGACGGTCCTGAACTCCTCCGGGGCGACGCCGCAGGCGTTCATGAACGCCAGGGCGTTGTCGATCTCCCGGGCGAGCTGCTCGTAGCGCTGGCCGGCCGGCGAGTTGCGCACGAAGTCCTGGTTCCAGGCGTGCACCTGGCGCAGGTCCGCGTAACCACCGGTGGTGAAGGCGCGCACCAGGTTGAGCGTCGCGGCGGACGCGTTGTACATCCGCTTCAGGCGCTCCGGGTCCGGGATGCGGGACTCGGGGGTGAACTCGAAGCCGTTCACCGAGTCGCCGCGGTAGACCGGGAGGGTGACGCCGTCCCGGGTCTCGGTCGACTTGGAGCGCGGCTTGGAGTACTGGCCGGCGATGCGGCCGACCTTCACGAC
Organism: Kitasatospora sp. NPDC051702; assembly: GCF_040681575.1. Taxonomy (NCBI): domain Bacteria; kingdom Bacillati; phylum Actinomycetota; class Actinomycetes; order Kitasatosporales; family Streptomycetaceae; genus Kitasatospora; species Kitasatospora sp. NPDC051702. The sequence continues at coordinate 192,060 of NZ_JBFAZB010000003.1, read as the reverse complement.
CGGCACCGAGGCGGCGTACGTCAGCACCGCCGCCATCTGCAGCAGGGTCTTCAGCTTGTTGCGGATGTGCTCCGCCGAGACGCCGTCGAAGGCCTCGGCACAGTCACCGCCCTGCAGCAGGAACGCCTCACCACGCGCCACGGCTCCGAGCCGGGCGCGCAGCTGGTCGCACTCGCCGGCGAAGACGAGCGGCGGATAGGAGGCGAGCTCGGCAAGGGTCTTGCGCAGAGCCTCTTGGTCCGGCCATTCAGGCTGCTGCGCCGCGGGCAGGGACTGCCAGGAGTGGGGATTCGTCACGGTCACACCGCCAAGGCTACGGGGTGACGCGAGCGATTCGTGACCATTGCCCGAGGGATGAGACACGACTCGGACAATCACGTGACGGGGCTCACCCGCCCGGCCCCATCCGCTACGCTCGAGCCATGCACGCGCCCCACACCCACTCCTGGTGGTGGGCCTCCCCCAAGGGTGGCCCACCGATCGCGCGTTCCTAGACGAACACGACGGCCGCCCCTCGGGGCGGCCGTCGGCGTCTGAGCAGCCGGCCCTCCGGGAGCGGATCCACGCACCGCACCTCGCCAGTCCACCCGGAAGGAAGCCGTTCCCGTGACCACCGCCGCCGATCTGCTCACCCGTCTCACCTCCCCCGGCGCCCCCGCCTTCGCCCTGCTGCACCGCCGCACCCCGCGGCTCGCCCCGGACACCGTCGAGGTGCTGCTGGGCACCGTCGACGAGTACCCGCACCTCGCCGACCTGCCGGTCCGCACCGGCGTGCCGGCCGCCGGCCCCGTCCACGACCTGCTCGCACTCGTCCCGTACCGGCAGATCCGCGAGCGCGGCTTCGAGGCACACGACGACGGCACCCCGCTGCAGGCCCTCTCGGTGACCGAGCAGTTCGCCCTGCCGTTGGCCGAATTCAACTCCGCCCTACCGCAGTTGCCGGTGAACCTCACCGGCGGCTCGTTCGACGTCGACGACGAGGCCTACGCGGCGATCGTCCGCCGGGTGATCGAGGACGAGATCGGCAACGGCGAGGGCGCCAACTTCGTGATCCGGCGCGACTTCCGCGCCACGCTCGAGGACTTCTCCCCCGCGCTCGCCCTCTCCCTGTTCCGGCGCCTGCTGGAGCAGGAGCGCGGCGCGTACTGGACGTTCCTGGTGCACACCGGCGAGCGCGTGCTGGTCGGCGCCTCCCCGGAGGTGCACGTCCGGCAGAGCGGCGGCACCGTCGTGATGAACCCGATCTCGGGGACGTACCGCTATCCGGCCGGCGGCTCGGACATCGACTCGCTGCTCCACTTCCTCCACGACCCCAAGGAGCTGGAGGAGTTGACGATGGTCGTCGACGAGGAACTGAAGATGATGTGCACCGTCGGCGACCTCGGCGGGCAGGTGCTCGGACCCCGCCTCAAGGAGATGTCCCACCTGGCGCACACCGAGTACGAGCTGCGCGGGCGCACCTCGCTGGACGTCCGCGAGGTGCTCCGCGAGACGATGTTCGCCGCCACCGTCACCGGCAGCCCGGTGCAGAACGCCACCCGGGTCATCAAGCGCTACGAGCCGGGCGGGCGCGGCTACTACTCCGGCGCGCTGGCGCTGATCGGCCGCTCCGCCAGCGGCGGGCAGCTGCTCGACTCCCCGATCTGCATCCGCACCGCCGACATCGACCCGGCCACCGGCGGCCTGGTCGTCCGGGTCGGCGCCACGCTGGTGCGCCACTCCGTCCCGGAGTCCGAGGTCGCCGAGACCCACGCCAAGGCCGCCGGGGTGCTCACCGCCATCGGCGCCCGGCCCGCCCCCGCCCGACTGCCCGGCCCCACCGGCCCCCGGCTGGCCGACGACCACCGGGTCCAGGCCGCGCTGGACGCCCGGCGGGCCGACCTCGCACCGTTCTGGCTGCGGATGCAGACCCCGGCGGTGGTCACCGAGCCCGCGCCGACCCTGGTCGTCGACGGCGAGGACACCTTCACCGCGATGCTCTCCCACCTGCTCACCTCGATCGGCCACCGGGTCACCGTGGTGCGCTACGACCGGCCGGCGCTGCGCGAGCTCGTCGCGGCGCACGACGGCCCGCTGGTGCTCGGCCCCGGACCGGGCGACCCGGCCCTCGCGGACGACCCCAAGATGGCCCTGCTGCGGCCGGTCGTCGCCGACGCGCTGGCCGCCGCCCGCTCCGGTGCCCGCAGCGCGCCGCTGCTCGCGGTCTGCCTCAGCCACCAGCTGCTCTCCGCCGAGCTCGGACTGGGCCTGGGCCGCAAGGCCGTCCCGTACCAGGGGGCGCAGGAGAGCATCGACCTCTTCGGCACCAAGCGGACGGTCGGCTTCTACAACGCGTTCACCGCGCGCTGCTCGGACGCCGACGCGGCCCGGCTGGCCGCCGAGGGCGTCGAGGTCGCCCGGGACGCCGTCACCGGCGACGTGCACGCCCTGCGCGGACCGGGCTTCGCGGGCCTCCAGTTCCACCCCGAGTCGGTGCTGACCCGCGACGGCGTGGACATCGTGGCGGGCCTGCTGCGCGAAACGGCGGCCGTCCGGCGCTGAGCGGGCGGCCGGCGGGCCGTCCCGGGCCGGGCGCTCGGGGCGGCCCGCGGCCGGCCGTCAGATCTCGTCGTCCAGGCCCTGCTCGATCGCGTAGCGGACCAGCTCCACCCGGTTGTGCAGCTGCAGCTTGCCGAGCGTGTTCTGCACGTGGTTCTGCACCGTCCGGTGCGACAGCACCAGCCGGTCGGCGATCTGCCGGTACGACAGGCCCTTGGCGACCAGGCGCAGCACCTCGGTCTCCCGGGCGGTCAGCTGCGGGACGGCCGGGGCGGAGGCGGGGGCCGGCTCGGTGGCCAGCCGGCGGAACTCGCCCAGCACCAGGCCCGCCAGGCCGGGCGTGAACACGGCGTCGCCGACGGCCGTACGGCGCACCGCGTCCAACAGCTCCTCCCGCCCGGCCGACTTCACCAGGTACCCGGTCGCCCCGGACTTCACCGCCTCCAGCACGTCCTGGTGCTCGCCGCTGGCCGACAACACCAGCACCCGCACCGCCGGATCGGCCGCGACCACCTGGCGGCACACCTCCGCGCCGGACAGGCCGGGCAGGTTGAGGTCCAGCACGACGACCTGCGGCGTGCAGGCGCGGGCCCGGCGGACGGCCTCCTCGCCGTCGCCCGCGGTGGCCACCACGTCCAGTCCGGCCTCCGCGAGGTCGCGCGAGACGGCGTCGCGCCACATCGGGTGGTCGTCCACGACCATCACCCGCACCGGCCGGTCAGTCGACGGCTGATCGGTCATCAGAACCCTTCCTCGGGACGCGCAGTTCCACCTCGACGCCCTCCCCGGGCGCCGAGTACAGCTCGGCCGTGCCGCCGAGGTCCAGCAGCCGGCCGCGGATGGACTGGGAGACGCCCAGCCGCCCGGCCCGCTCGGCCTCGCCGAGCCGGCCGGGGGCGAAGCCGGGGCCGTCGTCACGGATGCTGACCGTGACGGCCTCCGGCTCGTCCTCCACCAGGATCCAGGCCCGGGCCGGCTCCCCGGCGTGCCGGCGCACGTTGTCCACGGCCGCGCCGACCGCTGCGGCGAGTTCGCCCGCCGCCGGGGCGGGCAGCAGCACCGGGGTGCCGGGGGCGGAGAGCGTGATCCGTTCGTCGGCGTACGGGCGCAGCAGGGCGGTGAGGTCCTGCGGCTCGTCGGCCGCGCACTGCGGCGCGCGCTGTCCGGGGATCGGGCCCCCGGTCATCAACGCCCGCAGGGCGCGCTCCTGCTCGCCGGCCAGCCGGCCGAGTTCGGCGAAGTCCGCGCCGGCGTCGGCCTTCCCGGTGAGCTCGGAGCCGCGGCGCTGGACCAGCGCGAGCACCTGGAGCACGCCGTCGTGGATGTCGCGGGAGAGCCGCTCGCGCTCCCGGGTGGCGGCCTCGACCTGGAGCGCCCGGGTGAGCGTGGCCTCGCTGGCGCGGGCCAGTTCGATGACGTAGCCGATGGCGCAGCCGGCCACCATCAGCAGCACGATGTTGTGGATGTTGTCGCTGGTCGGGCCGCCGTGGCCGAGGATGTTGGCCACGCCGATCACCGAGCCGGAGGCGGCGGCCCAGCGCCAGCCCCCCTTGCCGGCGAAGCCGAGCACCGTGCCGGCGGCCCAGATGGTCGGCAGGGTGGGCGCGCCGTGGCTGATCCGGACCGGGTCGTCGGTCATCCCGCTCATCACGATGCCGGTGACGGCGAGGGCGAGGTCGGTGCCGAGCACCCACCGGGTGCAGCGCTGCGGGCCGGCGAAGGCCCGGGTGCTGGCGAGGGTCCAGAGGGTGAGCGCCCCGAGGAAGATCCAGCCGGCGACGGGGTGCAGGAAGTGCAGGTAGGAGTTGAGGTAGCGGAGCAGGGCGTAGCCGAGGGCCAGCAGCCGGAAGTAGGAGATGGCCTTCCAGAGCGGCAGTTCGACGGACATGCCCCCGGCCGCGACCGTGCCGCCGACCGCCGCGCCGGTTCTCCCGCCGTCCGTCATCCGTCCGCGCTCCCCCTGGCCCGTGCGGGCGGCGTCAGGCCGACCCGGTGTCCTTCTGCTGCTGCTCGGCGGCCTTCTCGGCCTCGGCCGCCGCCTTCTCGGCCTTCTCCGCCTCCGCGGCCTCGGCCTTCTCGGCCTTGGCGGCCGCCTTGCGCTCGGCGTCGGCCTTCTTCTTGTCGTCCGCGATCTGCCGCTTGGCGGCGGTCGCGTAGATGTCCACGTACTCCTGGCCGGAGAGCCGCATGATCTCGTACATCACCTCGTCCGTCACCGAACGGAGGATGAAGCGGTCGTTCTCCATGCCGTGGTAGCGGGAGAAGTCGAGCGGGCGGCCGATCCGGATGCCGGGACGGATCCCGAAGTTGGGGACCACCTGGCCGGGGGGCTGCACCTTCTCCGTGTCGATCATGGCGACCGGGATGACCGGCGCGCCGGTGGCCAGCGCGACGCGGGCCAGGCCGCCGACCTTGCCTCGGTAGAGCTTGCCGTCGGGCGAGCGGGTGCCCTCGGGGTAGACGCCGAACAGCTCGCCGCGGTCCAGCACCGCGATGGCGCTGCGGATCGCGGCCTCGCCGGCGCCGCGCACGCCGGAGCGGTCCACCGGCAGCTGGCCGACGCCCTTGAAGAAGGCGGCGGTCAGCCGGCCCTTGAGGCCCGGGGTGTTGAAGTACTCGGCCTTCGCGATGAAGGTCACCCGGCGCCTGATCAGCGCGGGGAAGAAGAAGGAGTCCGAGAAGGACAGGTGGTTGCTCGCGATGATCGCCGCACCCTCGGTGGGGATGTTCTCCTCACCTTCGATCCACGGCCGGAAGAAGATCCGAAGCAGTGGCGCGACGATCATCTTCATCAGTCGGTAGAACAACCCGGGCCTCCTGTTATGCGGACCGGTCGATCCTAATGCCCCGCGGCCGCCGCCCGCGCCGCGCCCCGCCCCGACGGGCCGCTGCCGGGGCCGGTCCGGCCGGGCACGGGGCCGCCGTCGGGGGTGTACGTCCCGGCCGGGGGCGTGGGACGATGCGGATTCCGCAGCTTCCCGTCCAGCGCCCCCTCCCCCAGCGCCACCCGCCCGCGAAGGAGCCCGCCATGCCGTTGCTGCCCGGTGTCGAACCGTACCGCCACCAGGGCGGACCGGTCGGGGTCCTGCTGTGCCACGGCTTCACCGGCTCCCCGCAGTCGATGCGGCCCTGGGCGCAGGAGCTGGCCGCGGCCGGGTTCACCGTCTCGCTGCCGCTGCTGCCCGGGCACGGCACCCGCTGGCAGGACATGCAGGTCACCCGGTGGGAGGACTGGTACGCGGAGGTGGAGCGCGAGCTGCTGGCGCTCGCCGCCGAGTGCGAGCAGGTCTTCGTCTGCGCCCTGTCGATGGGCGGTGCGCTGGCGCTGCGGCTGGCCGCGGTGCACGGCGCGACGGTCTCCGGGCTGGTCCTGGTCAACCCGTCGGTGCGCTCGGACACCCCCGCCAGTGTGTTGCTGCCGGTTCTGCGGCACCTCCTGCCGAGCGTGCCCGGCATCGCCGACGACATCGCCCGGCCCGGCGTGACGGAGCTCGGGTACGACCGGACGCCGCTGAACGCCGCGTGGTCGCTGGCCCGGCTGTGGCGGGACGTCCAGCAGCGGCTGCCGCAGGTGACCCAGCCGGTGCTGCTCTTCCGCAGTCCGCAGGACCACGTCGTCTCCGCGGCCAACTCCGACCTGGTGCTCGCCCGGATATCCTCGACCGACGTGACGGAGCGGCTGTGCCAGCGCAGTTTCCACGTCGCGACGCTGGACCACGACGCACCGGAAATATTCGCGGCCAGCCGGGACTTCATCCGACGGCTGGCTCCCGCGCGTTCGGCGGGCGTCACCCGGGTCGAATCCGACGATCACCATGGCTGAAGGGCCGGAAGTGCACGAGAGCAGCACGGCGGGCGGCGGGGACGAGGCACCCCGCGAGGACGGCGCGACGAAGGACGGCAGCACCGGGGAGGGCAGCACCGGGGAGGCCGGCGCGCAGAGCGCCGGGCCCGTCGACGGTGCGCCCGCCGGCGGTGCCCCCTCCGGCCCCACCGCGGCGGGGGGCGGCACCGCGAAGGCCGTCGACCGGCCGGTCCCGGAGCGGGCCGGCGAACCGGCCGACGAGCCGGCGGAGCCCCGCACCCGGCGCGCCCCCGAGCGCAGCCAGGCCGAGCAGGACGAGATCTTCGCCGCCCTGGTGGCCCAGTTCGACGACCCGGTGGACCTCACCAACCCCGACTGGCCGGAGGTCGAGAACCTCCGGGCGCAGGGCGATCTGAAGGGCGGTTTCAAGGACGGCGTCGGCCCCCGGACCGACCCGGACGACCTCGCCGACCTCGCCCCGCAGCCGCGCCCCCGCTCGGGCCGCCCGGTGCTGCCGGCGGCGGACTCCGGCCCGCGCGACTTCGAGCTGGCCGAGGAGACCGACGAGGGCCACTACGTCCCGCCGGAGCCCCCGCCGCTGCCGCCGGCCGACACGACCGCCAAGTTCGCCTGGCTCGCCGTGCTCGGCGGCCCCGCCCTGCTGCTGTTCGACGCGGTGGTCTGGCGGGAGATCTCCGGCTGGCCGGCCTGGGTCGGGGTCACCGCGTTCCTCGGCGGCTTCGTCACCCTGGTCACCCGGATGAAGGACCGCGACGAGGACGAGCCGGAGGACCCGGACCACGGCGCGGTCGTCTGAGCCCGGCCCGCCGGGCCCGGCGGGATCAGCCGGACGGGCCCCGGCCGGCCGGCAGTTCCAGCACCGCGAGCACCGGCAGGTGGTCCGTCGCGGCGCGCAGGTCGGAATCGGTGACGCCGGGGAGCCCGTGCGGCACCCCGCAGCCGAGGACGGTCGTCCCCGGGGTGGCGAAGACGGCGTCGATCCGCTGGTAGGGGCGTTCGGGGACGGACGTGAACTCGCCGCCCCAGGGCGCGGCCGGGTGCCCGTCCTGCAGCCGCGAGGCCAGCAGCCGCCAGCCGGGGCCGTCCGGGTGCTCGTTGAAGTCCCCCGCCACGATGCCGTGTTCGGCGATCCGGAGCTGGTCGAGGAGCAGTTCGAACTGGCCGTACCGCTCGTCGGCGTCCAGGCTGAGGTGGCAGCTGGTCAGGCTGAACGGGGCCGAGTCCGGCAGTCGCAGCAGCGCGGTGGCGAAGCCGCGGGCGTGCAGGCCGCGGGTCTTGGGCAGCAGCCGGTCGTACACGCCGAGCAGCCGGACCGCGCCGGGCCGGCCGAGCAGCAGCGGCCCGGCGGCGGTGCGCCCGCCGCCGGCCAGGACGGCCGTGCCGGTGCTGCGGGCGAGCCAGGCGGCCTGGCCCTCGGGCCGCCAGTAGCGCGGTGACTCCTGGATGCAGACGACGTCGGGTGCGCAGGCCCGGATCACCCGGGCCAGGGCCCGCCGGTCGTCCCGCAGGGAGCGGACGTTGTAGCTGAGCAGCCTGAGCCGGCGCGGGCCGGCCGGCGGCGGTTCCAGCGGTGGCGTGGTCATGGTCCTCCCCGGTCGCGGTCGCTGGGACGACCGTACGGCAGGGGCCGTCCGGGGCGTGCGACGGCGGCGGCGCGTCCGGGAACTGGTCGGGGTCCGGTCGCACCGCCGCCGGCGGGCTTCGGGGTGGGGTCGGGCGTCAGACGGTGCGGGCCAGGTCGGCGGCGCCGACGATGCCTGCGGCCGAGCCCATGGAGGCCAGCACGACCTCGGCGCGCGGGCGGTGCACGCCACCGGTCAGGTAGTGCTCGAAGGCCTTGGCGACCGGGTCGAGCAGCAGCCGGCCGGAGTCGGAGACGCCGCCGCCGAGGACGAAGACGCCCGGGTCGAAGAGGGCGGCGAGGTCGGCCATGCCGCGGCCGAGCCAGTCGGCCAGTTCGGCGTAGCACTCCAGGGCGAGCGGGTCGCCGGCCTCGGCGGCCTCGGTGATGTGGATGCCGCGGATGGTCTCGGCGACGCCGTCGTTGAGCTCCAGCATCCGCCGGCCGAGCACCGGGTTGGCGGCGGCCTTCTCGCGGCCGTAGCGGCGCAGCGCCCGCCCGGAGCCGTACTGCTCCCAGCAGCCCTTGCCGCCGCACCCGCAGGCCAGGCCGTCGGGGACCATGTTGAGGTGGCCGATCTCGCCGGCGACGCCGAACCGGCCGCGGTGCAGGCGGCCGTCGAGGACGATGCCGCCGCCGATGCCGGTGCCGACGGTGATCAGCACCATGTCCTGGTGGTCGGCGGCGGCGCCGAAGCGGAACTCGGCCCAGGCGGCGCAGTTGGCGTCGTTCTCGACGGCGGCGTCCAGGCCGGTGAGCTCCTCGATCCGCTGGCGCAGCGGCTCGTTCTCCCAGTCGATGTTGGGCGCGAAGATCACCGTGGAGCGGTCGCTGTCCACGAAGCCGGGGGCACCGACGCCGACCGCGCCCACGCCGGGGTGCTGCTCCTTGAGTTCGCGCACGGCCTGCGCGATGGCATCGACGGCCCACTGCGGGTCGGCCGGGGTGGGCACCCTGGTCCTGGCCAGGATCTCGCCCGCCTCGTCGACCACGCCTGCCGCGATCTTGGTCCCGCCGACATCGACGCCGATGGTCAGAGCCATGTGTCCCTCAGCTATTCACTCGTTCCCGCTGGACGGAACGGTACCGCCCAACCCGGCCCCCGTACACAGCCTCGCATACATTAACCGAAGCCAATTCTGGGCCAACCGGGCCGCCATGCTTCAAAAGTCGTATCGAAGTTCCCGTAACGTCACGCATGAGAGCAACGCGATCACCGTTCGAAGGTTACGGATTCACTGCTTGGCGGACGGCTCGTCAGGGGAGTCGAGGTCGATCCGCTCGGTCGGGGCGCTCTCGCCGGCGGTCCAACGGTGCTCGTGGCCGGTCACGGCGGCGCGGTAGGCGGCCAGCAGTTCGGACCCCGCGGCAGCCAGTCCGGAGCCCGCGGCGGCGAGGTGCCCGTAGACCTCGGGCTGCTGGGTGCGCAGCCGGTCGGCCAGCCCGGAGAGGGTGATGAGGGTGTCGGCGCTCGCCTCCTGCGCCTTCTGCCCGACGGCCGTGGCGAGCCTGCGCACCTCGTCCACCAGCGGGCCCAGCTCCGGACCGAACGGGTGGGCCTGCGGGCCGCCCTGCTCGGCAGTGGGCTCGGTCCGGTCGTCGGTGCTGGTCATCGCGGGCGCCTCCTCAGCCGTGGCCGCACCCCGCGGCCCTCGGGGCCGACGGTACCCGACGGCCGGAAGGCGCCGGGTCGGGCCGGGAGGCGGGGCAGGGCGGGGGCACGGCAGGGGCGGGGCGGCGTCGGGACGGGTCGCGGGGCCGGTGCCGGAAGGGGAGGCGGTGCCGGAAGGGGAGCGGGACCGGCCGCCGAGGGGCCGGGCGGCGTCGGGTGCGGTGTCAGCCCCGGGGCCAGAGCGCCGGGTCGGGCGCGAACCGCACCGAGAGCGCCCCGTCGTGCAGGCCCGCGCCGGCCACCGTGCAGCGGCGCAGCGCCGACGGCAGCGCCAGCACCCGGCGGTGCGCACCGAGGCCGACCACCAACTCGTCACCGCGGCGCACCAGGTCCAGGTCGGCCCGGTCGGCCCCGGGCAGATCCAGGTGCCAGACCAGCAGGCCCTCCTCGGCCAGCCGGTCCTCGACCGTCCAGGGCTCCGGGGCGAGCCGCTCCGGCCCGGGCCCGTCCCCGTACAGCCGGTCGGCGACCGACTCCAGGGTGGCGTCGGCCGGTCCGGTGGTCAGCACGGGGGCGTCCGTCGCCGCGGCGAGGTCGGCCAGCTCCTCCCGGCGGCGCCGGGCCAGCCCGGCCAGCCACGGGTCCGGCGAGTCCGCGGCGGCCTCCGGCAGCACGCCGTGCACCACGACCGCGTCCGGCCGGTGCCCGTGCAGGGCCAGCCCGGCCCGGATCCGGCGCAGCTCCCGGTAGGGGTGGCCGTCGGCCGGCACGACCAGCCGCACGCTGGTGCCGGGCGCGGTGATCGCGGCCCGGGACTCGGCGAGCACCGCGGACGCCTTGGTCCGCCCCTCGTACAACCACTCGGCGGGCATCGGGACGCCGGCCAGCCCCGCCAGCAGCGGGCGCAGCGCCCGGGCGGCCTGCCGCTGCTCGGGGACGAGCCGGTCCAGGTAGCGCTGGAGCTGCTCGGGCAGGGCGAGGGTGGCGATCAGCTCGGCGGGCGGCGGGGCCAGCACCACCAGGACGTCCTGGTCGGCGGCGGGCAGGGCGCGCAGCAGGGCGATCCGGGCGATGCCCGGCAGGGCGGTCAGTTCATCGGGGTCGAGCTGCTCGGCGCCGAGCAGGTCGAGGGCGGGCTTGAGCCGGGCGGTCAGCTCCCCGGCGGCGTAGCGGAAGGCGGCCTGCTCGTCGATCCGGGAGACGCTCAGACCGGGTTCGTAGCCGACGGGTTCCGGGTCCAGGCGCACCCCGAGGACGCCGTCCAGGGAGCGGTGCGGGTCGTCGGCGGCCAGCAGCCAGGTGCGGTGGCCGCGCCGGGCGGCGTGCAGGGCGGTGGCCGCGGCCACCGCGGGCGCGCCCGCGTCGCCGCTGACCAGGATGGTGCGCGTCGCCGTCATGCCGTCCGACCCCCGTTCCGTGCCGTCAGCCCTGCGCGGGCTTCTTGCCCTCGGCGTCCTCGACCCGCTTCTTCAGACCGGCCAGGGCGCGGTCGATGATGACCTTCTCGGCCTTGCGCTTGATCATGCCGAGCATCGGGATCTTGACGTCCACGGCGAGCTGGTACGTCACCTCGGTACGGCCGCCGGAGAGCGGGGCGAGCGTGTAGGAGCCGTCCAGCGAGCGGAGCATCTGGCTGCGCACCAGCGTCCAGCCGACCTCGCGGTCGCCGTCCCAGGTGTAGGCGAGGACGTGTTCGTCGCGGATGGCACCGGCGTCGAGCAGCAGACGCACCTTGGCGGCGCGGCCGTTCTCGCCGGTCTCGAGGACCTCGATCTCCTTGACCTCGCCGGTCCAGGCCGGGTAGGCGGCGAAGTCGGCGATCACGGCCATGACCGTGGCCGGGGTCGCGTCGATGGTGATGCTCGACCTGGTGTGCTCCGCCATGGAATGGCCCTCCGCCTCGTCCCTCTGCCTGCCGGTCCGGTCGAGCGATCGATCCGGTCCGCCCGGAGCAGGCTATCGCGACCGGGGATCGGCCCGGCCGCGCCCCTTTCCCGCGGGAGCGCCGGTCGGCGGACGCCGGGGCAGGCTACCGGCCGGTCACCGCGGGGCTACCGTAGGGTGCCATTCGAACGACCCGGTCACGGCCTGGTCCGACCCGGCCCGGGTGTGACACTTCGAACACCGGAGCCGACCCCCCTGGTCGAAGCTGCCTACCGGGCAGTAACGTCCTGCCGTCCCGCAGCGTCGCGAACGAGGAGCAGTCTTGCTCGACTTCAGCCTTCCGGCCCTCTACCAGGTACCGAGCGGCGGTAACCTCTCCGACCTCGTGCACCAGAACGCCGAGCGGCACCCGGACGTCGCCGTCCTCAGCCGCAAGGTGGACGGCCAGTGGCAGGAGTTGACCGCCGCACAGTTCCTCGTCGAGGTGCGGGCGGCCGCGAAGGGCCTGATCGCCGCCGGGATCCGCCCCGGAGACCGGGTCGGCGTCATGTCCCGGACCCGCTACGAGTGGACGCTGCTGGACTTCGCGATCTGGTCGGCCGGGGCCGTCACCGTGCCGGTGTACGAGACCTCCTCCGCCGAGCAGGTCGAGTGGATCCTCGGCGACTCCGGCGCGGTCGCCGTTCTCACCGAGACCGACCAGCACGCCGCGGTGGTCGAGGAGGTCCGCGGCCGGCTGCCGGAGCTGCGGCACGCCTGGCAGATCGAGCGGGGCGCGGTCGCCGCACTCGCCGAGGCCGGCCGCGAGGTCGCCGACGAGACCGTCACCGAGCGCCGCTCGACGGCCACCGCCGACTCGCTCGCCACCATCGTCTACACCTCCGGCACCACCGGCCGCCCGAAGGGCTGCCAGCTGACGCACCGCAACTTCATGGCCGAGTGCGGCAACGTGGTGGAGCGCCTGGCCCCGCTGTTCCGCACCGGCGAGAGCTCCGTCCTGCTGTTCCTGCCGCTGGCCCACGTGCTCGGCCGGATCGCCGAGATCGCCCCGGCGATGGCGCCGATCAAGCTCGGCCACGTCTCCGACATCAAGGACGTCACCGCCGAGCTGGCCGCCTTCCGGCCGACCCTGATCCTGGGCGTGCCGAGAGTCTTCGAGAAGGTCTACAACACCGCCCGCGCCAAGGCCCAGGCCGACGGCAAGGGCAAGATCTTCGACAAGGCCGCCGAGACCGCGATCGCCTACAGCCGGGCGCTGGACGCCGGCGGCGCGGGTCTCGTCCTGCGGATCAAGCACGCGGTCTTCGACAAGCTGGTCTACAGCAAGCTGCGCGCCGCGCTCGGCGGCCGGGCCACCCACGCCATCTCCGGCGGCGCGCCGCTCGGCGAGCGGCTCGGGCACTTCTACCGGGGCATCGGCTTCACCGTCCTGGAGGGCTACGGCCTGACCGAGACCTGCGCCGCCACCGCCTTCAACCCGTGGGACAAGCCGAAGATCGGCACCGTCGGCCAGCCGGTGCCCGGCGCCGACGTCCGGATCGCCGAGGACGGCGAGGTCTTCTTCCGGGGCCCGCACGTCTTCACCGGCTACTGGAACAACCCGCAGGCCACCGCCGACACCCTGAAGGACGGCTGGATCGCCACCGGCGACCTCGGCTCGCTGGACTCCGAGGGCTACCTCACCATCACCGGCCGCAAGAAGGAGATCATCGTCACGGCCGGCGGCAAGAACGTCGCCCCCGCCGTGATCGAGGACCGGATCCGGGCCCACGCGCTGGTCGGCGAGGTCATGGTGGTCGGCGACCGCAAGCCCTTCGTGGCCTGCCTGATCACCGTCGACCCGGACTTCTTCCCGAAGTGGAAGGAGCTCAACGGCAAGCCCGCCACCGCCACCGTCGCCGAGCTCAGCCAGGACCCGGACCTGCTGGCCGCCCTGCAGGCCGCCGTGGACGACGGCAACGCGGCGGTCTCGCACGCCGAGGCGGTCAAGAAGTTCCGCCTGCTGGACACCGAGTTCTCCGAGGAGAGCGGCCACCTGACGCCCTCGCTCAAGCTCAAGCGCAACGTCGTGCTGAAGGACCACGCCGCCGACATCGAGGCGATCTACCAGCGCTGACGCGGTACCGCGCGGGGCCCGGCTCGACGAGCCGGGCCCCCGCGCGCGTGTCAGCCCGCCAGCAGCGAGGTCAACCGCCCGGCCAGCAGGTCCCAGCGCCAGGAGCGCTCCACCCAGCGCCGTCCGGCCTCGCCCATCCGCCGCCGCAGCTCCTCGTCGCGCAGCAGCCGGACGATCCGCTCGGCGGCCGCGTCGGCCGAGCCGCCCGGCACCACGTACCCGGTCTCGCCCTCCAGCACCGCGTCCGGCGCACCTCCGGAGTCGCCCGCGACCACCGGCAGGCCGGTCGCCGAGGCCTCCAGGTAGACGATGCCCAGGCCCTCGACGTCCAGCCCCCCGCGCCGGGTGCGGCAGGGCATCGCGAAGACGTCCCCGGCGCCGTAGTGGGCGGGCAGCTCGGACCACGGCACCGAGCCGGTGAAGCGCACCGCGGAGCGCACGCCCCGGGCGTCGGCCAGCTTCTCCAGGTCCGCCCGGTACGGGCCGCCGCCGACGATCAGCAGCACCGCGTCCGGCACGTCCACCAGGATCTGCGGCATCGCCTCGATCAGGGTGTCCTGCCCCTTGCGCGGCACCAGCCGGGAGACGCAGACCACCACCGGCCGGTCCGCCAGCCCGAGCCGACGGCGCACCTCGGCGCCCCCCGAACCCGGGTGGAAGGTCGTCTCGTCCACGCCCGGCGGCAGCTGCACCATCCGGGCCGCCGCCTGCGGTCCGACCGCGCCCGCGATCCGGGAGCGGGTGTACTCGCCCAGGTAGGTCAGCACGTCGGTGCCCGCACCGATCCGCCGCAGCAGCTGCCGGGCGGCCGGCAGCTGCGCCCAGGCGGCCTCGTGCCCGTGCGTCATGCCCAGCAGCCGGCCGGCGCCCGCGCGGCGCAGCGCGGGAGCCATCAGTCCGAGCGGGGCGGCGGCGCCGAACCAGACGGAGTCGCACTTCTCCGCCCGCAGGATCTCGGCCGCCCGCCGGGTGACCCTGGGTGTGGGAACCATCACCTTCGTGCGGTCGCGGATCACCGGGAACGGCTGCTCCGCGTCGAAGCGGGCCACCTCGCTGCCGTCCCGCCAGGTCGAGGCGTACACCACGACGCTCCCTGCGGGCTGACGCACGGCCATGTTGTGCACGAAGGCCTGGATGCCGCCGGGGCGGGGCGGGAAGTCATTGGTGACGATCAAGGTTCTGTGCATCAGGCCACGGCTCGCTCGGTCGGGGGGTGCTCGGTGTACCGCTGGGTGATCCGTACGATAGGTCAACACCATGACCCGCCGGGAACGGATCCGCGCACGGCAACCGTTTCACCCCCGGGTCAGTCCTAGAACCTAGGCGGCCGATGGCGGCCCGGCCGACCACGCGCCGGGCCGCCACCGCCCGCCCGGGCGTCCGTCGCACGGCGCCTCCGGTGGGACGTCCGAGACGAACGAGGGAGCGCAGTGGAGTTGGCCCCGGCCACCGAGCCCGGTACACCCAGCGGCGCCGCCGGCCCCGGCCGGACGCCGGCCGTCCGGCAGGAGCCGGTCCGTGCCCCCGGCCGCCCCCTCGGGGCGCTCGCCGCGCTCGGCGCCACCTGGCTGGCCACCCGGACGGTGCTGGTGCTGCTGATGACCGGCGTGGTGAAGGGGCCCGGCGGGGACATCACCGCCGACGTCTGGATGATCTACCACGCCTGGTACGGCGTGCTGCAGACCGGCACCTTCCCGTTCGACGACGTGACCTGGCAGTACCCGCCCGGCGCCGCCCTGGTGATCCTCCTGCCGGGCCTGCTGCCCTGGTCCTACCTGGTCTCCTTCTGGGTGATCTGCGGGATCGCCGACGTCGCCGCCACGGCCCTGCTGGTGCGCACCGGCCTGCGCCGCGGCCGCGCGCTCACCGGCGCCTGGCTCTGGGTGGTGGCCGTGCCGCTGCTCGGCCCGATGGTCTACAACCGCCTGGACATCATCGTCACCGCGATCGCGCTGGCCGGACTGCTGGCCCTGGTCCGCCGCCCGGCGATCGGCGGGATGCTGCTCGGCCTGGGCGGGATCGTGAAGATCTGGCCGCTGCTCGGCCTGATGGGCACCCCCTCCGGCCGGCGCACCCGCCGCTCCTGGACGCTGGCCGCGGCCACCGCCGTCTCGGTGGGCTTCCTGCTCGCCGCCGGGATGAACGGCGCCTTCGGCTTCCTGGCGTTCCAGAAGGAGCGCGGCATCGAGGTGGAGTCGCTCGGCGCGCTGCCGCTGCACTTCGCCCGGCTGGCGGGCGCCTGGGACGGGAAGGTCACCATGAACTACGGCTCGCCCGAGATGCTCGGGCCGTGGGTCCCGGTGATCAGCAAGGTGATGATGGCCGGCACCCTGCTGGGCTTCGCCTGGCTGCTGCTGTGGCGCTTCACCGCCAAGCGCCGCAACGCGGCCACCATGTACGACGCGGCGCTGTGCGCCCTGCTCATCTTCACCGTGACCAGCCGGGTGATCAGCCCGCAGTACCTGGTCTGGCTGATCGGCGTCGCCGCCGTCTGCCTCACCGTGCACGGCACCAGCCAGCGGCCGGTGGCGCTGCTGCTCCTGATCGCCTGCCCGCTGACGCTCGCCGAGTTCCCGCTGATGTTCAGCCGGATCCTGTCCAGCGAGCCCTGGGGCGTCACCGTGCTCGGCCTGCGCAACCTGCTGCTGCTGGCCGCCACCCTGCTGTCCTGCGTCCGGCTCTGGCGCTCCACCCGCGGCCCGGTCCAGCTGCCCGCCACGGTGGTGCTGACCACGCCCGAGCCGGTGCCGGCCGGTGTCTACCCGGTGCGTCCGGGCATCGCCTACGAGCAGGACCTCCTGGACGGCATCGACCGGCCCGGGGCACCCGCCGAGCAGCGGCGCTGACGGCGGCGTCCGCGCGGCCCGGCCCGGCGTCCAGCCCGCACGGCCCGGCGCTCGGCGCCCCCGCCTCGACGCCCCGGCCTCAGCGCCCCAGCGCGGCCACCTCGTCCAGCCAGAGCCGGGTGAACCCGTCCAGGCCCACGCCCAGTTCCGAGCGCAGCAGCCCGTCCAGCCACCGCTCCCGGTCCTCCCCCGGCCCCGCGGCGGCGACCGCCCGGTAGAACGCCACCAGGCGGTCGGCCCCGTACCTGCGCGCCAGCAGCTCGCAGGCCAGCCAGGCCTGTTCGTAGGCCTGCGCGATGCCGTCGGCGCCCGCGGCGAACGCCCCGTCGGCCGGCAGCGCGGTGGGCAGCCGGCCCGCGGCGACGTCCCGGGCCAGCTCGGGCGCGATCTGCTGCGGGCTGCGGCCGGAGCCCCGGTAGGCGGTCCAGTCGGCCACGCCCTCGGAGAGCCACAGCGGCGTCCAGGGCCGGGTGTCGGCCCGGGTGGCGACGTGGGTGGCCTCGTGGGTGACGACCACCTGGCGGCCGAACCCGCTGAGCCGCCCCCACGCCTCGGGGTTGACGGTCACCCGGTCCGCCGGGGTGCGCCGGGGCGCGCCGGGGGCGGCCACGGTGACGGCGGCCATGCCCGCCCAGCCGGCCGGATCGCCCTCCAGCAGCCGGGCGAACTCGGCCTCCGTCGTGGTCAGTTCGAGCAGCAGCCGGCCGGCCCAGGCGGACCCCCAGACCTCGCTCACGGCGGGTACCGCCCGGTCGGCCACGGTGACCAGCTCGGCCGGGTCGGGCCCGCCGGCGAGCGCGAGCACCAGGCAGTGCGCGCCCGGCGCGGACCGCACGGTGCCGAGGTCCCAGAGCGCCGGGGGCCCGCTCGCGGCCTCCTCCCGCTCGACCCGCCAGCCGCCCCCGCCCCGGCCCCCGGCCTCGCCTCCGCCACCGCCTACGGCCCCGAGCCGGTCCCGGACGAGGGTGATCCGGCGCGGGTGGACGACGGGGTACTCGTCGTAGCCGGTGATCCGGACCGCCAGGTCGGCGGCGGCGGTCAGCCCGTCCGGTCCGGCGGCGGCACCGAGGACCAGGTTGCGGTACTCCGCCACCGCCTCCGCCGGGCCCGACCGGGTCGGCAGCGTCCGCGCCCGCTCGGCCAGCACCGCGGCCACCTCGGCACGCCGGTCCGCCGCCTGCCGGGCCGCCGTCTGTGGAACCGGGGGCGCCGGAGCGGCCGGCGGCAGCGACAGCTGGGCCAGCCCGCCGACCGCGAGCAGCAGCGCGGCTCGCCGCGACAGCCCGCGGCGGGGTATGTCGACCGGATCGGACGGCGGCGGGCTCAGAGCCGGACCACCCCGGCGACCGGCATCGCGTTGACGCTCTCGTAGCGGACCTTGGCGCCCGGGTAGGGGGCGTGCACGATCACCCCGCCGCCGGCGTACATCCCGACGTGGTGCATGTCCCGGTAGAAGATCACCAGGTCTCCCGGCCGCGCTTCGGAGAGGCTGACCCGCTGGCCGGCGTACGCCTGGGCCTGCGAGGTGCGCGGCAGGGTCACTCCGGCCTGCCGCCAGCTGTAGTACATCAGACCGGAGCAGTCGAAGGCGCGCGGCCCGGTGGAGCCGTAGACGTAGGGCGAGCCGATCATCCGCACCGCGGCGGCCAGTGCGGCCGCCCCGCGCTCGGAGGCGGGCGGGGCGCTGCCGAGGTCCAGCCGGTCGGTGCCACGGGTGGCCCGCTGCTCGGCGTCCCTGGCGTCCTGGGCGGCCAGCCGGGCGCGCTCGGCGGCGCCCAGGCTGTTGAGCAGCCGCTGCGCCTTGGCGAGCCGCTGCTGGACCTGCTGCTTGCCCTCGGCGAGCGAGCGGCGGGCCTGTTCCAGTTCGGCGAGCTTGCCGGAGGTCTCGGTGCGGCGCTGGTCGAGCCGGCGCTGGCGGGTGACCAGCTCGTGCAGGGTCTCCTGCTGCCGCTCGGCGGCCTGGTCCAGGGTGCGGGCCCGGGTCAGGTAGCCCTCGGGGTCGGTGGAGAGCATCAGCTGGACGGTCTGTGCCAGGCCGCCGCCGCGGTACTCGGCGCCGGCCACGCTCGCCAGGTCGCCGCGCAGCTGGTTGAGCTGTTCCTGGCCGACGGCGATCTCGCCCTGGAGGGCGGTCGTCTCGCCCTGGAGGCGCTGCTGGGCCTCCAGCGCGGCGTTGTACCGCTCGGACGCCTGCTCGGCCTCGTCGTAGAGCTGTTCGACCTGCGCCTTGACGTCCTTGCGGCTGGGCGGCTCGGGCGCCCCGGGGGCGGCCTGGGCACTGCCGCCGGTCGTGACGCCCAGGGCGGTGGTGGCGGCCGCGGTCAGCACCAGCGCACGGGCGAGCAGTTGGGAACGGCGGTGCACGGGCATGGCGGCGGCGGCTCCAGTCCTGCGGCACGGCCCCGCCGCCGCACCCGGTGGGCGGTCTGGAAGCGGGAGTCCGGTGGCAGACGTTAGCGAGTCCGGGCAAGCGAGTCCAAACCCCTCCGGACCCGAATATTCGACCACCAATCGGACATCCGTCCGTGCCCGGTGGAAAAGCCGCAGGCCCGGCCCTCCGTGACGGAGGGCCGGGCCCGGGTGCTCCGGAGCGGGGATCAGACCCGCACGATGGAGGCCAGCGGCATGTTGGAGACCGCCTCGTAGCGCACCGACGCACCCGGCTTGGGCGCGTGCAGCACCTGGCCGTTGCCGGCGTAGATCCCCACGTGGTGGGCGTCGCTGTAGAAGATGAGCAGGTCGCCGGGCTGCGCCTGGGAGAGGTCGCTGCCGATCCGGGTGCCGGCACCGGCCTGCTCCTGCGAGGTCCGCGGGAGCGACACGCCGGCCTGGTTGAACGCCCAGACCATCAGGCCCGAGCAGTCGAACGAGCTGGGGCCGGTGGCGCCGTAGACGTACGGCGAGCCGACCTTGGTGGCGGCGATGGACAGCGCCGCGGCACCGCGGGAGCTGCCGGCGGCGACCGGCTTGGGGGCGGGCGCCGAGGTGGTCGGGGCGCTCAGGTCGGTGCGGTTGCTGTCCCGCGAGGAGCGGTCGGCGGCCTGCTGCGCGGCCTGCTGCTGGGCGGCCTTCGCGGCGGCGTCGGCCTTGGCCTTGGCCTCGGCGGCGGCCTTCTCCTCGGCCGCGCGGAGCGCCTGGCGCTCCTGCTCGGTCAGCGTGTTGAGGAGGTCCTGCGCGGCCTTGAGCTTGCCCTGGACCTCGTCCTTGGCGGCCTTCAGCTGCTGAGTGGTGGTCTCCATCTCGGCGAGCTTGCCCTGGGCCTCGGTGCGCACCTGGTCGAGCTTGCGCTGCTCGTCCTGGAGCTGCTTCAGCTGCCCCTTCTGGGTGTCACCGGCCTGGTTCAGCGTGCCGGCCTGGTTGAGGAAGTTGTCCGGGCTCGCGGAGAACATCAGCTGGACGGTCTGGGATATGCCGCCGTTGCGGTACTGCTCGCCGGCGATCTCGGCCAGGCCGCCCTGCAGGTCGGTCACCTGCGCCTGCTGCCGCGCCACCTGGTCCTGCAGGCCGGTGACCTGCTTCTGCAGCTCCTGCTGCTTCTCCTGGGCGGCGTTGAGCTTCTCGGTGGCGACCTCGGCCTGCTCGTTGAGCTGGTCGACCTGCTCCTTGACCTGGTCCTTGGTCGGCTGCGGGTCGGCGTGGGCGCCGGACTGCGCGGACAGCGCGACCGCCGCGGCGGCGACACCGGTCAGGATCGACACCCTGGCGCGGCCGGCGGGCTTGGGACGACGATGGGACGCCACGAAGGCGGGCTCCTTCTTCCTACGTCCGCCTACCGGGTGAGCTGACGGGTTCGGGCCGGAAGCGGGCCCTACGGCGCCTCACGGCCGTTCCACCGGCCGACCTGACGCCGATTCACCCCGGAGGAACGTGGTTCCCCGGCTCCGCTCCACAGCGCCCCCGACCACTGGGCTCCCCGCCGGGCGGCCCTTCGGCCTGCCCCGCTGCTTCGCGAACTCGACGGAAACCACCGCCGCCACCCTGGCTGGGCGATCGACAGTGCGGTGGTTCGAGGCACGACCCTAGTAACTGAACCGTGATCCGTTCAAATCCTTGTCAGAAAAAAGATGGAAGAAGACCCAAGTTCATTTGTGAATATGACCGATGGTGATCACCACCGCACGCAAAGCTGATCGGCTTTCATCGCAAGGCCGTTCAGGAACCCGGGGCGCGCAGAAATCCGAACGCCACCCCCGGTCGGGAGTGGCGGGGATCACAGGGCCGGCGACGGCCCCGCGGCGGCTGTCCCGCCGTCAGACCCGGCGGATGGTGTTGATCGGCATCGCGTCGGCCTTCATCACCTTCACCACGTCACCGGTGTGCGGGGCGTGCACCACCATGCCGTTGCCGATGTACATCCCGACGTGGTGCCGGTCGCTGCCGTAGATCACCAGGTCGCCCGGCTGGGCCTGGTCCAGCGAGGGCACCCGGGTGCCGACGTTGCCCTGCTCCTGCGAGGTGCGCGGCAGCGAGACGCCGGCCTGAGCGTACGACCAGACCATCAGGCCCGAGCAGTCGAAGGTGGTCGAGCCGGTGGCGCCCCAGACGTACGGCGAACCCTGCTTGCTCATCGCCTTGGCGACGGCCACGGCCGCGTACCCGCTCGCGGGCGGCAGGCTGCTGAGGTCGACCCGGTCCGCGCCGCGCGAGGCCCGGTCGTCCTGCGCCTGCTGGGCGCGCAGCGCGGCCCGCTCGGAGGCGCTGAGCGAGTTCAGCAGGTCCTGGGCGGCCTTGAGCTTCTGGTTGACGTCCGACTTGGCCTGGTTCAGGTCCTTGGTCGTGGAGTCCAGCGAGGCCAGCACGGCGGCGGCCTCGGCCTTCTCCTGGTCCAGCCGGCGCTGCTGGTCCAGCAGCCCCTTGAGCGCCTCGGCCTGGCTGGTGCTGGCCTGCTGGACGCTGGAGGCCTTGTCCAGGTACCCGGACGGGTCGGAGGAGAGCATCAGCTGGACGGACGGGTCGATGCCGCCGGTGCGGTACTGCTCGCCCGCCACCTCGGCCAGGCCCGTCTGCAGCTGGGTCATCTGCTCCTGGCTGCGGGCCACCTGGTCCTGCAGCTGGTCGGCCTGCTTGCGGAGCTGGTCGGACCGCTCCTTGGCGCCGTTGTACTTCTCGGCCGCCTGCTCCTGCTCCTGCTGGAGCTGGTCGATCTGCGCCTTGACGTCCGTCTTGTTCGGCTGGGGCGCGGCGTGCGCGGCCACCTGGGCGGAGAGGGCGACCGCGGTCGCAGCAGCAGCGGTGAGCACGGAGACCCGCGCGCGGCTCGGCTGCTTGGGACGGCGGTGGGAGGCCAAGGACCGGCTCCTTCTTCCATCGGCCTCACCCGATCAGGTGAGAATCCGGAAAATAGGTTTGACGCCAGACCCTAGTGAAGATCCAAGGGATTTTCCACTCCCCCGATGGCGTGAACTCCACCCTCCCGCTGACTTCACGAGATCCCCACACCACCCCGAACCGGTCGCTGACCAGCCGTCATCCCGCCCGGGCGGGGTTCAGGGCCGCGCCAGGCGGTTCAGCAGCAGCACCGACGCCACCGGGCGTGCGCCCGCCTTCCGCACGCCCTCGGCCACCTCGCGGTCGGTGGACACCACCACCACCGGACGGCCCTGCGGCTCGGCCCGCACCAGACGCCGGATCAGCTCGTCCGCCGTCTCGCCGGTCCGGCTGAACCGCACCCGCACCCCGCGCGGTGGCGCCATGATCACCGGGACGTCCAGGTCCTGCCCGTCGAACACGCAGGTGACCTCCGCCTGGGTGCGCTGGGCGAGCATCGCCAGACCGCCCAGCAGCCGCAGCCGCTGCTGCTCGAGCGGCAGCGTCGGATAGCCGGTCTTCGTCACGTTGTAGCCGTCCACCACCAGGTGCACCTGCGGGATCGCCAGCAGCTGGTCCAGCAGCGCCGGGTCGTCCTCGGCCAGGCCGCGCCGGGCCACGTCGTGCGGCGAGGCCGACCCGGGCACCACGGCCTCGACCAGGTCCGCTGGCCGGATCTGCGAGACCGGCAGCGCCAGCTCCCGCTGCAGCCCCTGCGCCGACTGCAGCACGGTGTCCAGCAGCAGCCGCAGCCGCATGTCCTCGACGCTGCGCCCCTCCCGGGCCGACCGGCGCGCCTGCTCGGCCGAGGTCTCCAACTCGCCGACCCGGTGCCGCAGGCGGCGCGCCTCGGTCTCGGCGGCGCCGCGCTCGGCGGCCGCCTGCGCCTTCACCGCCTCCAGCTCGCCGGCCAGCCGGCGGGTCTCGGCCTGCGCGCGGCGGGTGTCGCTCTCCAGGGAGCGCACCTTCTTGCGCAGCGACTCCGCCTCCCGGCGGACGTCCTCGGACTCCGCGCGCTGGCGGTCCAGGTCCGCCCGGGCGGCGGAGCGCAGCTCCGCCAGTTCGGCCTGCAGCTTCTCCACCAGCCGGGCGGCCTCGGCGGCCGCGCCCTCGGCCCCGACCCGCTCCGCCTCGTCGCCGGCCTCGGCGACCAGCCGGCTCCAGCCCGCCGAGCGCACCAGGTAGGCGGCGGCCGCGACGTCCATCGGATCGGCGGCGCTCGGGACGCTGCCCGACTCCAACGCCTTCACCAGGTCCGGCTGGCCCAGCCGCAGCCGCTCCGCTATCCGCACCCGGAAGGCCGGCTCCGACTCCAGCGCCGCGGCCAGCGCGGTCGCCGCGTACTTGGCCCGGCGGGCCGGGGTGAACTTCACGTACTGACGCAGGCTCTGCGGCAGCTCACCGGGCGGCAGACCGCCGAGCGCGTCCGAGGCCAGCCCGACCACCCGTCGGCGCACCCCCTCGGGCAGCGGCCGGTCCAGCTTCTCCACGACGCGCTCCGGCGCCGGGCCCTCGCCGGCGCCGGGGTCCTCGCCGGGCACCACGGACTCGGACGCGGCGGCGCCGGCCGCCGGCGGCTGCGCGTCGGCAGCGGGCTGAAGCCCCTGCGCTTCGGCGGGCTCCCTCGCTGCGTCCACCACGTCCTCGGCTCCGATCCTGGTCCTACGGGGTCCGCGGCCCGCGGCCGCCGCCCCTGTCGTCACGCTCCGTGCGTCCTGTCTGCATTGTCCCAGCGCGGTGGGCGGGCGCGCCGCGCACCGCCCGCCGCACCGGGGGCGTCAGCCCTGCTCGGCCGGGTCCGCCGCGTCCTCGGCACCGGGACGGGCGACCAGCTCGACCTGGTCGACGGCGTTGCACCAGCGGCAGCGCACCGACTCGACGGTCTCGCTGAGCACCTCGGTCTCCTCGACCTTGGACTCGCCGGCCAGGTCGAAGTGCAGGAACTCGGTGACCCGCGCGGAGCGGGTCACGTCGAAGCGGGTGAGGTTGCCGCACAGCGTGCAGCGCCAGCGCGTCTCGGCGGTCAGGGCGGGGACGGTCATCGGGGGTCCTCTCGGGTGGTCCCTGGGCGGGCTAGGCGCTCCCCCCGGAGCCCCGGCGTCGGCGGCGGGAGGCGGGAATGCCCGCGCCAAGCCTATTGCCTGGGGCAACCATCGCGGCCACCGGTTGCACGAAGCCGCAGGCCCGGCCCCGGCCCCGGTCCGGGGCCCCGAGTAGGCCACCTGCCGTACAGCGCGGTGTCACCCGCCCGGGCCGGAGGGATGCTTGGCCGCATGGCGCTGACGGCCCCGGGCCACACCGACGAGCGGGACGGCCGGCCGGCCGTGCCCGCCCCGGTGGTCACCTACGCCCTGATCGCGCTCAACACCCTGGTGTTCCTGCTGGGCCCGGCCGCCGGGCTCAACCCGCTGTACGGCACCGGCCAGGCCCGGGTCTGCGCGGAGCAGCGGTACGAGCAGCGCTGGGGCGCCGTCCCGGTCGAGCTGCTGACCGGGCACCCGTTGACCGCCGGGCAACTGGCCGAGGCCCCCGACCCCGTCCCCGGCTGCCCGGCCGCCCCGACCCCGGGCAAGCACCCGGCGCTGTCGGTGCTCAGCGGGCTCTTCCTGCACGCCGGCTGGCTGCACCTGCTGGGCAACCTGCTCTTCCTGCACGTCTTCGGCCCCACCGTCGAACTACGGCTCGGCCGCGCCCGGTACGCCGTCTTCTACCTGGCCGCCGGCAGCGTGGCCACGTACGGCTTCGCCCTGGCCGAGGCGCACTCCGCGGACTCGACCCGGGTGCTGATCGGCGCCTCCGGTGCGATCTCCGCCGTCCTCGGCGCCTACCTGCGCTTCCACCCGCGCTCCCGGGTGACGACGCTGGTCCCGCTGCTGCTGTTCCTGCCGCTGCGCTTCCCGGCCTGGCTGGTGCTCGGCCTCTGGTTCGCGCTGCAGTGGTGGTCGGTCCACGCGGCCGGGCCCGGGGTGGCCTACCTGGTGCACGTGATCGGCTTCTCGGCGGGCTTCCTCTACGCCTGCACGGTGGTCAGCCACCCCCCGAGACGACCCGGCTGACGCCCGATACGCTGGCGGCACCCCACAAAGGAGCCGAACGTGATCACCGCCATCGTCCTGATCAAGACCAGTGTCGACCGCATCCCGGAGATCGCCGAGGCCATCGCAGCCATCGAGGGCGTCAGCGAGGTGTACTCGGTGACCGGTGGCTACGACCTGGTGGCGATGGTCCGGGTGCGCCGGCACGACGACCTGGCCGAGGTCATCCCGGGACGGCTGAACAAGGTCCCGGGCGTGGCCCACACCGAGACCCAGATCGCCTTCCGCACCTACTCCCAGCACGACCTGGAGGCGGCGTTCGCGCTCGGCCTGGACGAGTAGTCCCCGCCGGCTCCCGGGCCGCTCAGCCCTGCCGACGGGTGTCGGCGACGCAGCGGCCGCCCTCGTTGCGGTAGTTCCAGGCCGCGCCGTCCGTGACCAGCTCCCGGACGGCGGTCAGGAAGCGGTCGACGTGCTCGTCCGGCGTGCCGGCCCCGAAGCTGACCCGGATCGCGTTCAGGCTTCGCTCGCCCGGCAGCGAGGGCTCCGGCGCACCGCACTCGGAGGGGGCGACGTCCTCGTCCCCGAGCAGGGTGCGCAGCAGCGGGTGCGCGCAGAACAGCCCGTCGCGGACGCCGATGCCGTACTCGGCGGACAGCGCGGCCGAGAAGTGCGAGCTGTTCCAGCCCTGGACGACGAAGGACAGCACGCCCACCCGGGCCGAGCCGGCACCGAACAGGTTCAGCACCTTGACCTGCGGGATCTCCGCCAGGCCGGCCGTCAGCCGGGCGACCAGCTGCCGCTCCCGGGCCTCCAGGGCGTCGAAGCCGGCCTCGGTCAGCGCCCGGCAGGCGGACGCGATGGCGTAGGCGCCGATGACGTTCGGCGAGCCGGCCTCGTGCCGGGCCGGGCCGGTGTGCCACTGGACGGCCACCGACCCGTCGTCCTGCCGGGCCACCGTCCGGGTCGCGCCGCCGCCGGCCAGGTACGGCTCGGCCGCGTCCAGCCAGTCCGCCCGGCCGGCCAGCACGCCGGCGCCGAACGGTGCGTAGATCTTGTGGCCGGAGAAGGCGATCCAGTCGACGTCCAGCTCGCGCACCGAGACCCGGTGGTGCGGGGCCAGCTGGGCGGCGTCCAGCACCACCCGGGCGCCGTGCCGGTGGGCGGTCGCGGTCAGCTCGGCGACCGGCCACAGCTCGCCGGTCACGTTGGAGGCGCCGGTGACGCAGAGCAGCTTGGGGCCCTCGGGCGCGTCGGCGAGCGCGGCGTCGAGGGCGGCGACGGCCTCGGCGTGCGAGCGCGGGGCGCGCAGGTAGCGGACGTCCAGCCCGGCGTGGGCCCAGGGCAGCAGCGAGGCGTGGTGCTCGGTCTCGAAGGCGAACACCCGGGTGCCGGCCGGGACGGCGGAGGCGAGCAGGTTCAGCGAGTCGGTGGTGGCGCGGGTGAAGACCACCTGGTCGCCCTCGCGCAGGTCGAGGAACTCGGTGACGGTGCGGCGGCTCTGCTCGAACAGGTCGGTGGAGAGCTGCGAGAGGTAGCCGGCGCCGCGGTGCACGCTGCCGTAGTAGGGGGCGTAGGCGGCGACGTCGTCCCAGACCCGCTGCAGCGCCGGGGAGCTGGCCGCGTAGTCGAGCGCCGCGTAGCCGACCTTCTCGCCGTTGGCGAGCGGGACCTGGACGTCGTGGCCGAGGACGGCGAGCGGGGCGCAGATTTCGGTGGCGATCGACACGGGGATGCACTCCTCCTGGGTGTGGGACCCCGGGAGTGTGAGTCGTCCGGCGTCCGCGCTTGCCGCACGGACGATTCGCCGAGCGACCCGGTCCTCACCCAGGGCACCCCGCCACGGACGGAGGGTTGCCGGACAGCCAGCTGGGGCTTGACGCTGTCACTCATGACCTGGACAGGACTCTAGGTCGGCCCGCGCCGGGTGGTCAAACGACCGTCCACCATCCGGACGTCCCCGGACGTGCCGGGGCCCGCACCGGCTTCCCGGCGCGGGCCCTGCGACCGCCTCAGATCCGGCTGGTCGCCTCCGACCAGCGGCGCAGCAGCTCCTGCGCCGTCCCGGAGTCGATGGCCCGCGCGGCCCGCTCCATGCCGGCCGCGAGCTGCTCGGCGAGCGGCGCCTCGCCGAGGTCCAGCGCGACCAGCGCGGCCGCGGTGTTCAGCAGGACGGCGTCCCGCACCGGCCCGCGCTCCCCGGCCAGCATCCGGCGCGCGACCTCGGCGTTGTAGGAGGCGTCCGCGCCGCGCAGCGACTCGATGCCGACCAGCTCGATGCCGACGTCCCGCGGGTCGAAGGCGGTCTCGGTGACGGTGCCGCCCTGCACGATCCACACCCGCGAGGTGGTGGTGATGGTCAGTTCGTCGAGGCCGTCGTCGCCGCGGAACACCAGGGCGGTCGAGCCGCGCCGGGCGAGCACCCCGGCGATCAGCCCGGCGAGCCGGGTGTCGAAGCAGCCGATCGCGTGCGAGGTCACCTTGGCCGGGTTGGTCAGCGGGCCGAGGATGTTGAAGGCGGTGGGCACGCCGAGGTCGCGCCGGGCGGTGGCGGCGTGGCGCATCGACGGGTGGAACTTGGCCGCGAAGCAGAAGGTGAGGCCGACCTCCTCGGCCACCTCGGCGACCCGCCGGGCGGGCAGGTCGAGGCGGACGCCGAGCTTCTCCAGCACGTCGGAGGAGCCGCTCGCCGAGGAGGCGGCCCGGTTGCCGTGCTTGACCACCTTGGCGCCGGCCGCGGCCGCGACGATCGCCGACATGGTGGAGATGTTGACCGTCTTGGCGCGGTCACCGCCGGTGCCGACGATGTCCACCGCCGGCCCGGGGACGGTGAGCGGCTCGGCGTGCGCGTACATGGCGTCGACCAGGCCGGTGACCTCGTCGACCGTCTCGCCCTTGGCCCGCAGCGCGACCATGAAGCCGGCTACCTGGACGGGGGACGCCTCGCCGCTCATGATCCGGTCCATCGCCCACGCGGTGGACGAGCGGTCGAGGTCCTCCCCCTTCAACAGCGCCGCCAGGACGTCCGGCCAGGTGCGGACCACCTGCGCGGGGTCGGTACCACCGTTCGCAGGGTTCACGTTCACCATGGCTGACTCCAGCTGTTGTCGGTCTCCCCGTGGCGGGGGGACGTCCGTACGGATGGAGTCAGCCTATCGAGCGGCGGGGTGCCCTCGGCGCTGTCTTCTCTAGTACTGAGACGGCCCGGTCCGAAGACCGGCCGGGCTCACTGGCCGGCCGGGGCCCGCTTGGCCAGCCGGGCCCGCAGCAGGGTGGCGACGGCCTCGGCCAGCGCCACCGGGTCCACCGGGTGGGAGATCGCGGCGTCGGCCCGGCTCCAGGCGGCCAGCCAGGAGTCCTGCGGCCGGCCGATCAGCACCAGCACCGGCGGGCAGCCGTAGATCTCGTCCTTCAGCTGGCGCCCGAGCCCGAGCCCGCCGGCCGGAACCGCCTCGCCGTCCAGCACGCAGAGGTCCACGCCGCCCTTCTCCAGGGCCTTGATCACCGCGGGGGTGGTCGCGCACTCCAGGTAGGACAGTTCCGGAAGGTCCTCGGCGGGCCGGCGGCCGAGTGCCGTCAGCACCTGCTCGCGGGTGTTGCGGTCGTCGCTGTAGACGAGGACGGTGAGCGTCTCGTCGGTCGTGTACGCCATGGGCCCTGCTCCCTCAAGTGTGATCCGGACCACGTTCGCCTGATCCGGATGCTACTCCCGATCACCCGCCGTCGAGGCCCCCTCGCGGACGTTCCCTCCCCAAGCCGCCGCGCCCGGGGCTCACCCGCCCGGAGGACGCGCCGTCACCCGGACCCGCCCGGTCCACCCGTACGGCCGACAGGGCGCCCCCGCACTACCCCGGGAGGCCCTGCAGGGCGTGCAACGACACGCAGGGCAAGGGGGTCGTAGGGCCCTCCGAGGAACCGTCAGAAAAGGGACACGCCGCTGCTCAGCCCCCGTCCGGGCACCCCGCCGCCCCCCAGGGGGGCATACCGCACGCACCGGACACTCCGAGGGAGACCCCCCGGCGTGAAGACGGAATAAGGGACCGACATAATGTCCGTCGTGGCGACAGCAACAGCAGTAGAAACCGGGCACGCGCACGGATCGGTCAACCGGCCGAACATGGTCAGCGTCGGAACGATCGTCTGGCTCAGTTCCGAGTTGATGTTCTTCGCGGCCCTCTTCGCGATGTACTTCACGCTCCGCTCCGTCAAGGGGCCGGAGTTCTGGACCGAGAAGGCGAGCGCACTCAACGTGCCGTTCTCCTCGGTCAACACCACGATCCTGGTGCTCTCCTCGCTGACCTGCCAGCTCGGTGTGTTCGCTGCCGAGCGCGGGGACGTGAAGAAGCTCCGCTCGTGGTTCGTCATCACCTTCGTGATGGGCGCGATCTTCATCGGCGGCCAGATCTTCGAGTACACCGAGCTGGTCAAGAAGGACGGCCTGTCGCTGTCCTCCGACCCGTACGGCACGGTGTTCTACCTGACCACCGGCTTCCACGGTCTGCACGTGACGGGTGGTCTGATCGCCTTCCTGCTGGTCCTGGGACGGACATACGCAGCCAAGCGCTTCACGCACGAGCAGGCCACCGCCGCGATCGTGGTGTCGTACTACTGGCACTTCGTCGACGTCGTGTGGATCGGCCTGTTCGCGACCATCTACCTGATCAAGTAACCAGCTGATCAGGTCGCTGGCCACCGGCTCCGGCCCCGCCCTCACCGGCGTCGGGCCGATTCTGCCGGTGGCGACGCTCCCAACCGACCGACCGCGCGCGCAGCCCTAGACAGGCAGCCTCGTGCCGGCCAGACCGGCCGCCGGGTGCACCCACCAGTCGACCAGATCCTGACACCGGGGTTATTCCGTGAAAAAGCTCTCCGCACGAC
Organism: Kitasatospora sp. NPDC051702; assembly: GCF_040681575.1. Classification (NCBI taxonomy): domain Bacteria; kingdom Bacillati; phylum Actinomycetota; class Actinomycetes; order Kitasatosporales; family Streptomycetaceae; genus Kitasatospora; species Kitasatospora sp. NPDC051702. The sequence goes on along the minus strand of NZ_JBFAZB010000003.1, from coordinate 162,397 downwards.
GGCGCCACCCATTGGCGGCGCTGGTCGTCCTACTTCTCGCCCTGGCGGCAACCGGGGGGCTGTACGCCGCGTTCGCGCCCGCCGACAAGGCGCAGGCGGACGTCGCCGCGCAGTCGCTCGCGATCGATGAGGGCAAGAAGCTCTTCGCCGTGGGCTGCTCCTCCTGCCACGGCCTGAACGGCCAGGGCAGCAGCGACGGTCCTAGCCTGGTCGGCGTCGGCTCCGCGTCCGTCGACTTCCAGGTCGGCACCGGCCGCATGCCGGCCCAGCAGCCCGGCGCCCAGGTGCCGCGCAAGAAGAACATCTACTCGCAGGCGGAGATCGACCAGCTCGCCGCCTTCGTGGCGTCGCTCGGCCCCGGCCCGGTGACGCCGAGCCAGGAGCAGTACACCTCGACCAACCCGGACGACATCTCCAAGGGTGGCGAGCTGTTCCGCACCAACTGCGCCCAGTGCCACAACTTCGCCGGCCAGGGCGGTGCCCTGACCAAGGGCAAGTACGCCCCGTCGCTGGAGGGCGTGGACGCCAAGCACATCTACGAGGCCATGCAGACCGGCCCGCAGAACATGCCGTCGTTCCCGGACACCACCATGCCCGAGGAGCAGAAGAAGCAGATCGTGGCCTTCGTCCGCCACACCACCTCCGATGAGCCCAACCCCGGCGGTCTCACGCTCGGCAGCCTCGGTCCGGTGACCGAGGGCCTGTTCGGCTGGATCTTCGGTCTCGGGACGCTCATCGCGGTCGCGATCTGGGTCGCCGCCCACACCACCAAGGCCAAGAAGTCATGAGCCACGACATGTCAGAAGAGAAGCTTCCGGAGTCGCACGGCTCCGCCGGCGAGGTCGCCGGTCACGGCGACCCGTTCGCCGACCCGGGCCTGCCGGCCCACGAGCCCCGTCGCACCGACATCGACGAGCGGGCCGCCAAGCGGGCCGAGCGTCAGGTCTCGCTGATGTTCGTGGTCTCGATGCTCGCCACCGTCGGCTTCATCGCCTCGTACGTGGCCATCGACCCGGACAAGATCGTCTACATCTTCCCGCTCGGTCACGTCAGCGCACTGAACTTCGCGCTCGGCCTGACCCTGGGCGTCGCGCTGTTCATGATCGGCGCGGGCGCGGTCCACTGGGCCCGCACCCTGATGTCGGACGTCGAGCTGCCGGCCGAGCGTCACCCGATCGAGGCCGACGACGAGGTCCGCGCGGACGTCATCCAGCAGTTCCAGACCGGTGCCGCCGAGTCGGGTTTCGGCCGTCGCAAGATGATCCGCAACACCCTCATCGGCTCGATGGCGCTCGTCCCGCTCTCGGGCGTCGTCCTCCTCCGCGACCTCGGGCCGCTGCCCGAGAAGAAGCTGAAGGAGACGGGCTGGAACGAGGCCACCCCGGCCCACCCGATCCAGCTCATCAACATGAACACCAGCCAGCCGATGAAGGCCGAGGACGTCGTCGTCGGCTCGCTGACGTTCGCCATGCCCGAGGGCCTGCACGTCCACGACGAGGACTTCCAGCAGGCGATCGCCAAGGACGCCCTGATGCTGGTGCGCATCGCACCGGAGGACATCAAGGACGACAAGTCGCGTGAGAAGGGCTTCGAGGGCATCCTCGCCTACTCGAAGATCTGCACCCACGTCGGCTGCCCGATCAGCCTCTACGAGCAGCAGACCCACCACGCGCTCTGCCCCTGCCACCAGTCGACCTTCGACCTGGCGGACGGCGCGCGCGTCATCTTCGGCCCGGCCGGCCACCCGCTGCCGCAGCTGAAGATCACCACTGACGAGAAGGGCTTCCTGGTCGCCACCGGCGACTTCGACGAGCCCGTCGGCCCGAGCTACTGGGAGCGTGCTCGATGAGTAGCGCGAGCAGCACCACCTCCGGTGCCACCAAGCCCGCCAGCACGCGCGCCAAGCCCGCCAACAAGTGGGAAGCCGCCGCTGACTGGACGGACGGCCGGCTGGGGATCTACTCCCTCGCCAAGGCCAACCTGCGCAAGATCTTCCCGGACCACTGGTCCTTCATGCTGGGCGAGATCTGCCTCTACACCTTCGTCATCATCATCCTGACCGGCGTCTACCTGACGCTGTTCTTCAAGCCCTCGATGGCCGAGGTCGTCTACAACGGCTCCTACGTCCCGCTCAAGGGCATCGGGATGTCCGAGGCGTACGCGTCGACGGTCGACATCAGCTTCGAGGTCCGCGGCGGTCTGCTGATCCGCCAGATCCACCACTGGGCCGCGCTGGTCTTCGTGGCGGCGATGCTCGTGCACATGATGCGCGTGTTCTTCACCGGCGCGTTCCGCAAGCCCCGTGAGATCAACTGGGTCTTCGGCTTCCTGCTGCTGGTCCTGGGCATGTTCGACGGCTTCTTCGGCTACTCGCTGCCGGACGACCTGCTGTCGGGCACCGGCATCCGCTTCATGGAAGGCGCGATCCTCGCCGTCCCGCTGGTCGGCACCTACGTGCAGATGTTCCTGTTCGGGGGCGAGTTCCCCGGCCACGACATCGTGCCGCGCTTCTTCACGATCCACGTGCTGCTGATCCCGGGCATCATGCTCGGCCTGCTGGTGGCGCACCTGATCCTGGTCTTCTACCACAAGCACACCCAGTGGGCGGGCCCGGGCAAGACCGAGAAGAACGTCGTCGGCATGCCGCTGATGCCGGTCTACATGGCCAAGGCCGGTGGCTTCTTCTTCCTGGTGTTCGGCCTCATCGCCGCCATCTCGGCGATCGCCACGATCAACCCGATCTGGGCGTACGGCCCCTACCGCCCCGACCAGGTGTCCACGGACGCCCAGCCGGACTGGTACATGGGCTTCTCCGAGGGCCTGATCCGCGTCATGCCGGGCTGGGAGATCAGCGTCTGGGGCGGCCACACCCTGAACCTGGGTGTGTTCATCCCGCTGATGATCTTCCCGCTGGTCCTGGTCGCCATCGCCGTCTACCCCTTCATCGAGGGCTGGATCACCGGCGACAAGCGCGAGCACCACATCCTGGACCGCCCGCGCAACGCGCCCGTCCGCACCGCGCTCGGCGCCGCCTGGATCAGCCTGTACCTGGTGCTCCTGGTCGGTGGTGGCAACGACCTGTTCGCCACCCACCTGCACCTGTCGATCAACTCGATCACCTACTTCGTCCGCGTCGGCTTCTTCGTCGTCCCGGTCATCACCTTCATCGTCACCAAGCGCTGGTGCCTCGGCCTCCAGCGCCGTGACAAGGAGAAGGTGCTGCACGGCCGCGAGACCGGTGTCATCAAGCGCCTGCCGCACGGCGAGTTCGTCGAGGTGCACGCCCAGCTGCCGCAGAAGGACCTCTTCAAGCTCACCGCCCACGAGCAGGTCCAGCCGGTCGAGCTGCCCGCCCAGGCGGACGAGAACGGCGTGGCCCACCGGGCCGGCCTCCTCACCCGCACCCGGGCCAAGCTCTCCCGCGGTTTCTACGGCGAGGGCGCCCAGATCCCCAAGCCGACCTCCGAGGAGCACCACGAGATCACCAGCGGCCACGGCCACCACTGATCCCGTACGCCCCGCGGCGTCGCACCCGAGGGCCGCTGACCAGAGTTCTTCTGGTCGGCGGCCCTCGGGCTTTGCCGTCCCCCGCCCGACCCCGTCAGACCGGCCCCCTCCACCCGGCCCCGTCCGACCGGCCCCACCCGTCCGCAGCCCCCAGGAGCCACCGTGCAGCTGTCCGTCGACCCCGCCGCCGCCACTCCCCCGTACGAGCAGATCCGGGCCCAGATCGCCGAGCGCGCCCGCTCCGGCGAGCTGCCCACGGGGCTGCGGCTGCCCACCGTCCGGGCGCTGGCCGAGGAGCTCGGACTGGCCGCCGGGACGGTGGCCCGGGCCTACCGGGAGCTGGAGGCGGACGGCGTGGTGGAGACCCACGGCCGGCGCGGCACGCTGATCGCCGCCACCGGTGACACCGCGCACCGGCTGGCCGCCGCGGCGGCGGCCGACTACGCGGACCGGGCGAGCCGGCTGGGGCTCTCCCGCGCGGACGCCCTGGCCGCGGTGGACACCGCCCTGCGGCTGGCCCTCCCGGAGGCCTAGGGTCCGGGAGGGCCGGTCGCAGGGCCGTGCCGGAGGCCGGTCAGACCTCGGGGCGGACCATCCCGGAGGCGTGCGCCTGGGCGGGCGGCTCGGTGGTGCTGACGGGCTGTCCGAGGGCGCTGTGCTTGACCCAGTCCGTCCAGGTGAGGTTCCAGTCCCCGAAGCCGTTGCCGAACGGCTCCATGGTGGCGCCGAGGCTGTTCACCACCGTCACCAGGTCCCCCACCCGGGTGTTCTGGTAGAACCACTTGGCGTTGTCGGTGCTCATGCCGGTGCAGCCGTGGCTGACGTTCGCCACGCCCTGTGAGCCGACCGACCAGGGCGCCGCGTGGACGTACTCGCCGCTCCAGGTCACCCGGGTGGCCCACTCCACGTTGAGGTCGTAGGACTCCGAGCTGCCGGCGGCTATGCCGATCGTCTCGCCGCTCATCCGGACCGAGCGCTCCTGGCCGAGCACCACCTTGACGCCGTTGCGGGTGTCGAAGCCGGGCTTGCCGGTGGTCACCGGGATCGTCCGGACCACCTCGCCGTCCCTCTTGAGGGTGAGCTCGTGGGCGGCCGCGTCGACCACCGACTCGACCCGCTCGCCGATCCGCAGCCGCAGCGTGCTGCGGTCGCCGCCGTAGAGGCCGTCGGCGATGCGGCTGCCGGTGGCGTCGAAGGCCAGCGAGACGGTGGTCCCGGCCGGCCAGTACTCCTGCGGACGGAAGTGCAGGTTCTTGTCGTCCACCCAGTACCAGGCGCCGGTGACGGCGGGCTGGGAGGTGACCGTCAGCAGGCGCTCGACCTCCTGACGGGCCTGCGGGTCCTTGACGGCCTCGGAGAGCTGCACGGTGAGCGGCTGGCCCACCCCGTAGACACCGGTGCCGGAGGAGTCCGGGCCGAGCTTGGCGGTCAGCAGCCGCTGGGCGGCCAGGGTGCTGAAGCCCGCGGTGGTGTCGCCGCGGCCGCCCTTGCCGTCGTCGGCGGCGATCCGCACCGAGTAGTCGGTGGCGGCCTTGAGCCGGCCGGTGGTCCGCCAGCTGCGCTGGTCCTCGGCGAGCTGCCCGGCCACCACCCGCCCGTCCGGGCCGACCACGGTGACGTCGGTGAGCCTGCTGCCGTCCACCGCGGTGACGGTGACGGGCTGGGACGGGTCGACCTTGCCCTCGGCCGAGAGGTGGACCAGCGGGGCGGCGTCGATCCGATGGGGGCCGACCGCCTCCTCGTCGCCGGACGAGCAGGCGGCCAGCGGGGCCAGCACTGCGAGGGCCAGCGAGATGCCGCCGATGCCTGCGATTCCGCGCCTGTCGGGCATGACCGCCTCCGGGGTTCGCACGATTGATCAGATCGTAGGAACGGCGTCCGGAGAAGCGACATCCGAGCGACCCCGGGTTCGCCCGGGTGAGTGAGTCCGTCACCCCGGGGACGCAACGGGGCCGCTCCCCCCGTGCGGGAGGAGCGGCCCTGGTGTGCGTGGCTCGAACCGGAGGACTACTGGTTCTGGTTCTCGCCCCGGTAGAACTCGAAGACCCAGCCGAAGAGGCCGACCAGGATCACCGGCAGCGCCCAGAACATCAGCCACCAGCCGAAGATCACGCCCATGAACGCGAGCGCGCCACCGATCGCCAGCGAGAGCGGCTGCCAGCTGTGCGGGGCGAAGAAGCCCAGCTCGCCGGCGTCGTCCGCGACCTCGGCCTCGGGGTTGTCACCCGCGCCGCTGTCCACCCGGCGGGCGGTGAAGGCCAGGTAGTACCCGATGAAGGCGCAGAGGGCGAAGGCCAGGAACAGCGCGGTGGTGCCGGCCGCCTCGATGCCCAGGTCCGAGTGGTTGGTCCACAGGCCGTAGGTGATGGCCATCGCCAGGACGAAGACCGCGAGGCCGAGGAAGATCTTTCCCTGTTCCTTCATCAGGCGTCGCCCTCCTTCTTGCCCTTGTCCAGCTTCGGGGCGTCGTACTTCGCCGGGGTCACGCCGGCGAGGTGCTTGGCAGGCTCACCGTGGTTCTCGAGGTAGTCCAGCGCGGCGATCTCCGGGTGGTGGAGGTCGAAGGCCGGCGATTCGGAACGGATCCGCGGCAGCGTCAGGAAGTTGTGCCGCGGCGGCGGGCAGGAGGTCGCCCACTCCAGCGAGCGGCCGTAGCCCCACGGGTCGTCGACCTCGACCTTCTCGCCGTACTTGGCCGTCTTCCACACGTTGTAGATGAACGGCAGGATCGACAGGCCGAGGATGAACGAACCGATGGTCGAGACGGTGTTCAGCGTGGTGAAGCCGTCCGAGGCCAGGTAGTCCGCGTAGCGGCGGGGCATGCCCTCCGCGCCGAGCCAGTGCTGCACCAGGAAGGTGGTGTGGAAGCCGATGAACAGCGTCCAGAAGGTCATCCGGCCGAGGCGCTCGTCGAGCATCTTGCCGGTCATCTTCGGCCACCAGAAGTGGAAGCCGGCGAACATCGCGAAGACGACGGTGCCGAACACCACGTAGTGGAAGTGGGCGACGACGAAGTACGAGTCCGAGACGTGGAAGTCGATCGGCGGCGAGGCCAGCAGGACACCGGTCAGACCACCGAAGAGGAAGGTGACCAGGAAGCCGACCGTCCACAGCATCGGCGTCTCGAAGCTCAGCGAGCCCTTCCACATGGTGCCGACCCAGTTGAAGAACTTCACACCGGTCGGGACCGCGATCAGGAAGGTCATGAAGGAGAAGAACGGCAGCAGCACCTGGCCGGTGACGTACATGTGGTGCGCCCACACCGTCACGGACAGACCGGCGATCGCGATGGTGGCCGCGATCAGGCCGGAGTAGCCGAACATCGGCTTGCGGCTGAAGACCGGGATGATCTCCGACACGATGCCGAAGAACGGCAGCGCGATGATGTACACCTCGGGGTGACCGAAGAACCAGAACAGGTGCTGCCACAGCAGCGCCCCGCCGTTGGTCGGGTCGAAGACGTGCGCCCCGAACTTGCGGTCCGCCTCCAGGGCGAACAGGGCGGCGGCCAGGACCGGGAAGGCCAGCAGGACCAGCACGGCGGTCAGCAGGACGTTCCAGACGAAGATCGACATCCGGAACATCGTCATGCCGGGGGCGCGCATGCAGATGATCGTGGTGATGAAGTTGACCGCACCGAGGATCGTGCCGAAGCCGGAGAAGGCCAGGCCCATGATCCACATATCGCCACCGACACCCGGCGAGTGGACGGCGTCCGACAGCGGCGAGTAGGCGAACCAGCCGAAGCTGGCGGCGCCGTTCGGGGTGACGAAGCCGGCCACCGCGATGACGGAGCCGAAGAGGTACAGCCAGTACGCGAACATGTTCAGACGCGGGAACGCCACGTCCGGAGCGCCGATCTGGAGCGGCATGATCCAGTTCGCGAAGCCCGCGAACAGCGGGGTCGCGAACATCAGCAGCATGATCGTGCCGTGCATGGTGAACGCCTGGTTGAACTGCTCGTTCGACAGGATCTGGGTCCCGGGACGAGCCAGCTCGGCGCGCATGACCAGGGCGAGGATGCCACCGATCAGGAAGAAGGCGAACGACGTGCCCAGGTACAGGGTGCCGATCGTCTTGTGGTCAGTGGTGGTCAACCACTTGATGATGGTCGAACCCGGCTTCCGGGTCCGCTGCGCCCCGACCGTGACGGCCCCGGCGCCCCCGCCGGCCGCGGCGGGCTCGTTGAGGATGGTCACTTGTCTTCACTTCCCATGGAGATGACGCCGGAGGGCACCGCGCCGTTCTGGCCCTTGGCTCGCAGCTCCGCCAGGTGCTTGTCGTAGTCGGCGCGGTCGACGACCTTGACGTTGAACAGCATGCGCGAGTGGTCGGTGCCACACAGCTCGGCACACTTGCCCATGTACTCGCCCTTGACGTTGGGGGTGACCTCGAACTTGTTCACCACGCCCGGCACGACGTCCATCTTCATCAGGAAGTTGACGGGCCAGAAGTCGTGGATGACGTCACGCGAGGTGAGACGGAACTGCACCGTCTCGTTGACCGGCAGCCACAGCGTCGGAGCGTCCTTGGGCGTACCGACTTCGTACGCGGCGTCCTTGTTGGCCGGGTCGGGGGTCTCGGTGTTCTCGTAGTTGAACGCCCAGCTCCACTGGAAGCCCACCACGTTGACCACGTGCTGCGGCTTCTCGGAGACGGAGATCAGCTTCGACTCGTCGCGGGCGACGAAGTAGAAGAGCACCGAGACGATGATGATGGGGACCGCGGTGTAGAGCGCCTCGATGGGCACGTTGTACCGGGTCTGCGGAGGAACCTCCACACCGGTGCGCTTGCGCCGGTGGAAGATCACGCTCCAGAGGATCAGACCCCACATCAGTGCGCCGACCACCAGTGCCGCGATCCAGGAGCCCTGCCACATGTGAAGGACCAGGGGTCCTTGCTCAGTGACGGGACTCGGGAGGCCAAGCCTGGGGAGGTCGTTGGCCGAGCAGCCGGTGGCGGTCGCGATGACGAGGCCCAGTGCCAGCGCCTGAGGCAGCTTCCGCCGCATCGTGCGCCGCGGCGAGCGGTCGGAGCCGTTGGGACTCACGTAGCGCCTTCCCGAAGTCTCGCCCGCCTTCGCGTCGCCCCGTGGAGGATTGTGAGCCTCCCCGGCGACCCGTCCACGGGCACGGTTTGAATGCTTATGCGGGCCAAACCCTACTCCAGCCTTATGCGCTCCTGACGGGGAGCCCCCCGTAACGCGCCGCCCGGTCGCCCGATCAGGCCCGGCAAGGGCTGCACCGCAGGTCATCGCAGGCATTCGAGGTCGATACGCCCGATCGGGGGATCACCTCGAACAACCCGGGTGACGACCCGTCGGACGCGGACGAAGCGGACATTCGGGGTGATCGACTGACGGCCGGTAAGTGATGTCGCCCCGCCGGAACGCCCCCGGGAGTGCCGTTAAATGTGACCGTGTACTTCGACGCGGCCTCGACGGCCCCCCTGCACCCCGTCGCACGGCAGGCGCTGACCGCCGCCCTGGACGAGGGCTGGGCCGACCCGGCCCGGCTGTACCGCTCCGGCCGGCAGGCCCGGATGCTGCTGGACGCCGCCCGCGAAACGGTCGCCGAGGCCCTCGGGGCGCGGGCCGACGAGATCTCCTTCACCGCGAGCGGGACGCAGGCGGTGCAGCTCGGCGTGCTCGGCGCGCTGGGCGGGAACCGGCGGCGCGGCGGCCACCTGGTGCACTCCGCGGTGGAGCACTCCAGTGTGCTGCACGTCGCGGAACGCCGGGAGGCCGAGGGGGGCACCGTCTCGGTGGCGCCGGTGGACCGCACCGGACGGGTCGACCCGGACGCCTTCGCCGCACTGCTTCGGGCGGACACCGCACTGGCCGTCCTGCAGAGCGCCAACCACGAGGTGGGGACCGTCCAGCCGGTCGGCGAGGTCGCCGACCGCTGCCGGGAGGCCGGCGTCCCGCTGCTGGTCGACGCGGCGCAGAGCGTGGGCCGGGTGGACGTGCCCGCCGGCTGGTCCCTGCTGACCGCGAGCGCGCACAAGTGGGGCGGGCCGCCCGGGGTGGGGGTGCTGGCGGTGCGCAAGGGCGTCCGCTACGCCTCGCCGCTGCCGGCCGACGAGCGCGAGGGCGGGCGGGTCCCGGGCTACGTGAACGTCCCGGCGATCGTCGCCGCGGCCGCCTCGCTGCGGGCGGTGCGGGCCGCGGCGGAGCAGGAGAACGCCCGGCTGCACGCGCTGGTGGAGCGGATCCGGGCCCGGGTGCCGCGGCTGGTGCCCGAGGTCGAGGTGGTCGGCGACCCGGTGCGGCGGCTGCCGCACATCGTCACCTTCTCCTGCCTGTACGTCGACGGCGAGGTGCTCCTCACCGAGCTGGACCGGGCCGGCTTCGCCGTCTCCTCCGGCTCCTCCTGCACCTCCTCGACGCTGACCCCGAGCCACGTGCTGGCCGCGATGGGGGTGCTCACCGAGGGCAACGTCCGGGTCTCGCTGCCCACCGGCACGTCGGAGCAGGACGTCGAGCGCTTCCTCACCGTGCTGCCGGACCTGGTCGCGGGGGTGCGGGCGCCGCTCGGGCTGGACCTGCCGGCGCCGGTGGCGGACCCGGCGGCGGGGACGCCGGAGACCCTCGTGCTCGACGCGCTGGGCAAGCGGTGCCCGCTGCCGGTGATCGAGCTGGCGAAGCGGATCGGCGAGGTGCCGCCGGGCGGCACCGTCGCCGTGCTGGCGGACGACGAGGCGGCCCGGCTGGACATCCCGGCCTGGTGCGGGATGCGCGGCCAGGAGTACGCGGGCGAGGCCCCGGCCGCCGACTTCGGCGGCGACCGGGGCTCGGCCTACCTGGTGGTGCGCCGGTCCTGAGGGGCCCGGTTACCTGACCAGGTGCGCGCGGACGTCCGCGGCGGCCTCGGCGCCGTAGGCGGCCTCGAAGCGCTTCAGAAAGGCGACCGGGCGCAGCTCGTACTCCTGGGTGCCGACGGTCTCGATCACCAGGGTGGCGAGCATGCAGCCGAGCTGGGCGGCGCGCTCCAGCTCGAGCTGCCAGGACAGGCCGGTCAGGAAGCCGGCCCGGAAGGCGTCGCCGACGCCGGTCGGGTCGACCTTGGCCTCCTCGGCGGCGCAGCCGACCAGGATCGGCGCCTCGCCCTTGCGGTCGATCCGCACGCCCTTGCTGCCCAGGGTGGTGACCCGGGTGCCGACCCGGGTGAGCAGCTCGTCCGCGTCCCAGCCGGTCTTGGTCTCGATCAGCGCGGCCTCGTACTCGTTGGTGAAGAGGTACGCGGCGCCGTCGACGATCTCGCGGATGTCGTCGCCCTCCAGGCGGGCCAGCTGCTGGGAGGGGTCGGCGGCGAAGGCGTAGCCGCGGGTGCGGCACTCCTGGGTGTGGCGGACCATGCCCTGCGGGTCGTCGGCGCCGATCAGGACGAGGTCGAGGCCGCCGACGCGGTCGGCGATCGGCTTGAGCTCGATGTTGCGGGCCTCCGCCATGGCGCCGGTGTAGAACGAGGCGATCTGGTTGTGGTCCTCGTCCGTGGTGCACATGAAGCGGGCCGTGTGGCGGGTCTCGGAGATGTGGACGGAGGTGCAGTCCACGTTGTTGCGCTCCAGCCAGCTGCGGTACTCCGCGAAGTCCGCGCCGGCCGCGCCGACGAGGATCGGGCGCAGCCCGAGCACGCCCATGCCGAACGCGATGTTCGGGGCGACCCCGCCGCGACGGATGTCCAGGGTGTCGACCAGGAAGGACAGCGACACGGTGTGCAGCTGCTCGGCGACGAGCTGGTCGGCGAACCGACCGGGGAACGTCATCAGGTGGTCGGTGGCGATCGAGCCGGCGACGGCGATACGCACGGGAGGTCTCCTCAGGATGGCTTCAGGGCCAACGGGCAGGCACGGGTGAACCCACTCACGGTACCGGGCCCCGGCCGGGCAGCAGCAAGAGTGCCGCAAGCGGCTCCGCCCGCACCGCCATGGTGGCACCCGTTGACGTCGAACGTGTACTACCTCCGGGTAGCACTGGTGGGGGGCCGAACCCCGGCCTAGGGTCGGCGACAGGGGCCGTGCCGAGCCGGGCGGGCCCCGTCGTCGACCGTGGCGGTGCGGCCACGGCCCCTGATCGGAGCGATGCCCGATGATGCCCGACCACCTCCCGCTGTCCGTCCTCCGGCCCGACGCGGACGGCGAGACCCTCGACGCGCTGGTGAGTTCGTCCCGGCGGCTGCGCCGCTTCTGGCCGCTGCTGGCGGCCGGCCCGGAGCCCACCGCGCCCGTGCGGGCCGGCATCCGGGTGCCGTCCGGCGCGCAGCGGCTGGTCGCGGGGATGGCCGAGTACGGCAACTGATCCGGCGGCCCGATCCCCCGCCCGTCCCCGCTCCCCCGTGACGGGCGGGGCGGGGCGGAACCGGATCGGCCCGGGACACGTCACATCCGCGCGGAGCGGCCGAGCGGCCGGAGCCGCCCAGCTCTCGGGAGGATGTGCAGATGGATCTGGAGACGACGCCCCGGCGCGGTCGGCGGGCGATGGCCCTGGCGGGTCTGGCCCTGGCGGCGGCGGTCACGGTGACCGGGTGCAACGGCGACGGCAAGTCGGCCTCGGACGCGGCACCGGCCGGCGCCACGGCCTCGGCATCGGCCTCCGGGTCCGCCTCGCCCGGCCCGACGGCCTCCCCGCAGGCCCCCACGCCGGACGCCACCCCGCCCTCCTCCGCCCCGGTCACCGCGCCCGTCCCGGCCAGCCCGGCCCCGCAGCCGACCGGTGCGGCCCCGGCCCCCTCGCAGCCCTCCGCGACCGCCACCCCGGGCACTCCCCCGGGCAACGGGATCGCGGTGGGCGAGCCGAACCCGAACGGGACGGCGGGCGCCCGGCCGGCCGTCTCCTACCGGGTGGACGGCGGCACCAAGCTGACCGTGTACTTCTTCGGCGGGGTCTGCCAGCAGTACGGGCTGAAGGCGGACGAGTCGCACCCGGGCCGGGTCGACGTCCGCGTGGTGGTGGCGGCGCCGATGACGCCCGGGCAGGTCTGCAACGCGCTGGCCAAGCGGCAGTCGGTCTCCACGGACCTGCGGTCGCCGCTGACCGGGCGGACGGTGACCGACCAGTCGTCCGGCCAGGAGGTGCCGCTGGACGCCGATCCGCACATCGGACCGGACCCGGTCACACCGGACGTCGCCGGGCGGTAGGGCCGGCCCGCGGCCGGACGGGCCGGTGCGACGCGAAGGCGGCCCCGGGGAGGGATCCCCGGGGCCGCCTTCACGCGTGCCGTGCTGCTCGACGGAGCGGCGGGCCTAGCTGAACGAGTCGCCGCAGGCGCAGGAGCCGGTGGCGTTCGGGTTGTCGATCGTGAAGCCCTGCTTCTCGATGGTGTCGACGAAGTCGACGGTGGCGCCGCCCAGGTACGGGGCGCTCATGCGGTCGGTGACGACCTTCACACCGTCGAAGTCCTTGAGCACGTCGCCGTCGAGCGAGCGCTCGTCGAAGAACAGCTGGTAACGCAGGCCGGAGCAGCCACCGGGCTGGACGGCGACGCGCAGCGCGAGGTCGTCGCGGCCTTCCTGCTCCAGCAGGCCCTTGACCTTGGCCGCGGCGGCATCGGTGAGGAGGATGCCACTCTCGACGGTGGTCTCGTCCTGGACGGTCATCTGCTTTCTCCCGGTCTTTGACGACGGTCTGCCGCCAGTGCCAACCAACGGCCGCCCGGATTCATTTCCCGGACGGAGGTCGTTTTCGCAGGCCTGTCGGCGGCGGAATTTCCGTGGACCGGGTGTGCCACCCGCGTCCCATACGCTCCCCATGCTCGCACAACCCGGGAGGACCGGGCACCGCCCCGAGCTGCGGATCCGGTTGAACGGGCCCCGCGGCGGCCCGCCGGGCGCCAGGATGGTGGCCATGATCCTGCGCCCGGTCAGGGACACCGCCGCCGACGCGGAGGCCGTCCAGGACGTCTCCGCCGCCGCGTCCGCCGATCCGTCCGAGCCCGGCACCGCCGCCGCGCCGACCCCGCTGCAGCTGGCCGGGACCAGGCACCTGGCCCGCACCGATCCGGGCGGCTGCTGGCTGGCGGAGAGCGGCGGGGAGCCGGTCGGGGCGGTGCTGTCGCTGCGCCGCGAGGGCCTGTGGATGCCGTCCCTGTTCGCGGTCCGTCCGCAGGCGCAGGGCAAGGGCGTGGGCCTGCTGCTGCTGGAGCGGGCGGCGGCGCACGCCGGGGGCTGCCTGCGCGGGATGGTCTGCGCCCCCGACTCCCCGGCGGCGGTGCGGCGCTACCGGCTGGCGGGGTTCACCCTGCACCCGGCGATGCGGCTGGCCGGGCGGGTGGACCGGGCCGGGCTGATCGACCCGGGAGACATCCCGGTGCACCGCGGCAACGCCACCCACCGGCACCTGCTGGACTCGGTGGACCGGCGGCTGCGCGGCTCGGCGCACGGGCCGGACCACGAGCTGATGCTGGGCCACTTCGAGGAGCTGCTGATCGCCGACTCGCTGGCCGGCAGCGGCTACTGCTACCGGGACGGCGGCGCCGTGCGGCTGTTGGCGGCCACCACCAAGCGGATCGCCGCCCGGCTGCTGCGCGAGGCGCTGGCCCGGGTGCCGGACGGAGTCGAGGCGCGGGTGGACTTCGTCACCGCCGAGCAGGAGTGGGCCCTGGACGTCGGCCTGGAGGTGGGGCTGGCCGTGCGCGGGCGCGGCTTCCTCGGGCTGCGCGGGATGCGGCCGCCGGCGCCGTACCTGCCGAGCGGCTCCTTCCTGTGAGTCCGGGCGGCCGGGTCCGGGCGGCCGGGTGCGGGCGGCCCGCGGGCGCCGCGGCCACGGCCCGGGCACGACGGAACCCCCGCCGCGGGGTGCGGCGGGGGTCCCGTCAGGAGCGTCGGCCCGGACTCAGGCCATGGTGGCCAGGATCTCCCGGACCATCTCCATGGTGGTGCCCGGGTGCAGGAAGGCGAAGCGGGCGACCGTCTCGCCGTCCCAGCCGGTCGGGGTGACGAAGCCGATCTGGTCGGCGAGGAGCTGCTGGGACCAGCGGTAGTAGTCCTCGTTCGTCCAGCCGGTGCGCTTGAAGCAGACGGCCGAGAGCTGCGGGTCGAACAGCAGCTCCAGGTGCTCGGTCTCGCGGATCAGCTGGGCGGTGTCCCGGGCGAGCTGGAGGCCGGTCTCGATGGCGTCGGTGTAGGCCTGGGTGCCGTGGACGGCCAGCGAGAACCAGAGCGGCAGGCCGCGGGCGCGCCGGGTGAGGTGGTAGGCGTAGTCGGTGGGGTTCCACTCGTCGCCCTCGGTGTGCAGGACGTCGAGGTAGGAGGCGTCCTGGGTGTGCACGGCGCGGGCGAGCTGCGGGTTGCGGTAGACCAGCGCCGCGCAGTCGAAGGGCGCGAACAGCCACTTGTGCGGGTCGACGACGAAGGAGTCGGCGTGCTCGATGCCGTTGTAGCGCTCGCGGACGGAGGGGGCGAACAGGCCCGCGCCGCCGTAGGCGCCGTCCACGTGGAACCACAGGTCGCGCTCGCGGGCGACCTCGGCGAGGCCGGCGAGGTCGTCGACGATGCCCTCGTTGGTGGTGCCGGCGGTGCCGACGACGGCGATGACCGTCTCCGGGTGGGGGTCGGCGGCCAGCGCGGCGCGCAGTGCCTCGCCGGTGAAGCGGCGGTCGACGGTCGGGACCTTGAAGGCCTCGACGCCGATGATGTTGAAGGTGTTCTTGACCGAGGAGTGGACCTGGTCGGCGACGGCTATCCGCAGGCGCGCCTCGGGGCCGACGCCGAGCCGGCGGCGGGCGGTGTCACGGGCGACGACGAGGGCGGAGAGGTTGCCCGCGGAGCCGCCGGAGACGAAGGTGCCGCCGGCCGAGGCGGGCATGCCCGCGCGGTCGGCGATCAGGCGCAGCACCTGGTTCTCGGCGGCGATCGCGCCGGCCGCCTCCAGCCAGGAGATGCCCTGCAGGGAGGCGCAGGAGACCACCATGTCGAAGAGCAGCGCGGCCTTGGTCGGGGCGCACGGGATGAACGACAGGTAGCGCGGGCTGTCCGCGGAGATCACCGCGCGGGACAGCTCGTGGTCGTAGAGCTTGAGCACGTCGGCCGGGCTGTTGCCGTGCTCGTTGAGCAGGCCGGCCAGCTGGGTGCGCAGGTGCTCGCCGTCACCGGGGTGGTCGAGGGGGACGGGGTCGTACTGCAGCCGGTCCCGCATGTAGTCGAAAACCAGGTCGACCAGTTCGATGTCGGGCCGGTGCATGCGGTCGGGGGCTGCGGACACGGCTGTCCCTCTCGGCAGTGGGGGTGCGGGGGTGTGGTGGATCGTGTCCGGTCGGCGGGACGGTTCACCGCGTTGGCCGGACGTGATCAGCGTAGGCAGCCGGAGGGCTTCGCCGCGCGTCGGAACGCGGCTGGTCAGGCAGGTTTCGGGCGTCTTCGGGCCGGTCGGCGCAGCTTTCCTGCGCGGTGTGCCGTTACCGCCGGACGGGTTTCAGCCGATGAGCTGGGAGAGCACGACGGAGGAGCGGCTGCGCTGGACGCCGGGCTCGCGCCGGATGCGCTCGATGACGGCCTCCAGGTGGCGCATGTCGGCGGCGCGCAGGTGCACCAGGGCGTCCGGGTCGCCGGTGACCGTCCAGGCGGCGACGACCTCGGGGAACTGCCGCAGGCTGGCGAGGATCTCCTCGGGGGCGGTCCGCTCGCGGCAGTAGACCTCGACGAAGGCCTCGGTCTGCCAGCCGAGCACCGAGGGGTCGAGCACGACGGTGAAGCCGCGCACCACGCCGCGCGCCCGCAGCCGGTCGATCCGGCGGCGCACGGCGGTGGCGGAGAGGTTCACCTGCAGGCCGATCTCGGCGTAGGAGGCGCGGCCGTCGCTGCCGAGTCGGGCGAGCAGGAGCCGGTCGGTCTCGTCGAGATCGGCCCCGATCACCTCGTGCGCTCGGCTGCTGGTCATCGGTGCGGTGCTCCACGGGTCGTACGGTGGCCGGCGGCGGGGCCGACAGGGCGGCGCCGCCGTCATCCGTCACTGCTGAAACGGTTCGCCACCATTCTGGCGGATCTCGGCAGCGGGTTCACCGCGATCGGATGACGGCCCCGGGTCGGCCGGCCGTCCGCCGTCAGTCGACCAGCAGGACGATCTTGCCGCGGGTGCGGCCCTCCGCGCCGAGCGCCTGGGCGGAGGCCGCCTGGGCCAGCGGGAAGGTCGAGGCGACGGTCACCGTCAGCCGGCCGTCGTCGGCGAGCGCGGCCAGTTCCGCCAGGCCCTCCCGGTCCGGGCGGACCCAGACGTAGTGGCCGCCGAGCGCCTTCACCCCGAAGTCGGTGGTCGAGGCGATCCGGCCCGGATCCGCGACCAGGCCCGCCGAGACCTGCACCGCGCCGCCGCCGACCAGGTCCAGGGCCGCGTCCACGCCGCCCGGGGCGAGCTCCCGGACCCGGTCGGCCAGGCCCTCGCCGTAGGTCACCGGTTCGGCGCCGAGGCCGCGCAGGTAGTCGTGGTTGCGCTCGGCCGCGGTGCCGATCACCCGGGCGCCCCGGGCCCGGGCCAGCTGGACGGCCAGGTGGCCGACACCGCCGGCCGCGGCGTGCACCAGCAGCGTCTCCCCCTCGCGCAGCCGCAGCGCCCGCAGCGCCTGCAGCGCGGTCAGCCCGGCCAGCGGCAGGCCGCCGGCCTGCGCCCAGTCCAGTGCGGCCGGCTTGCGGGCGAGGGTACGGACCGGGGCGGCGACCAGCTCGGCGTAGGTGCCGTGCTCCACCGCGTCCTTGCGCACGTAGCCGTACACCTCGTCCCCCGGCGCGAACTCGGTCACGCCGCCGCCCACCGCACGGACCACGCCGGCCGCGTCCCAGCCCATGACCATCGGGAAGTGCGCGTCCAGCAGGCCGTCCAGGACGCCCTCGCGGACCTTCCAGTCCACCGGGTTCACCCCGGCCGCGCGCACCTGGACCAGGACGGAGTCCGGGCCGACCTTCGGGTCGGGCAGCTCGGTGTACTCGACCACCTCGGGGCCGCCGTAGCGGTTGATCGCGATTGCCTTCATGGCCCCAACCCATACCCCCGACCGGTGCCGCCACCGATTCGGCCACGCCGGGAAGGGTCCGATCCGGCGAGCGGTTCTCGTCACATCGACAGGATGGCCATCGTCACTCTGACGCTAACCGGTTATCATAGATAGTGTCAGATAGACGAAAAGGCTTCACCGCTTGATCGGCCGCACAGAAGGGCACCCGCCCGTGACCACCACCATCACCGAGACCCACGGCGTCGACCCCGCTCCGACGCCGCTCGCTCTGCTGCTGCTCGGCCGTGAGGCCGACCCGAACAGCGAGCGCGGCGTCGACTGCCCCGGCGACCTCCCCCCGGCCTCCGACCCGAACCTCGTCGAGCGCGCCCGCGCGGCCAAGGCCGCGCTCGGCGACCGCGTCTTCATCCTCGGCCACCACTACCAGCGCGACGAGGTGATCGAGTTCGCCGACGTCACCGGCGACTCCTTCAAGCTCGCGCGCGACGCCGCGGCCCGCCCGGAAGCCGAGTACATCGTCTTCTGCGGCGTGCACTTCATGGCCGAGTCCGCGGACATCCTCACCACCGAGGCCCAGCAGGTCGTCCTGCCGGACCTCGCGGCCGGCTGTTCGATGGCCGACATGGCCACCGCCGAGCAGGTCGCCGAGTGCTGGGACGTGCTCACCGACGCCGGCATAGCCGACGTGACCGTCCCGGTCTCGTACATGAACTCCTCCGCCGACATCAAGGCCTTCACCGGCCGGCACGGCGGCACCATCTGCACCTCCTCCAACGCCCGGCGCGCCCTGGAGTGGGCCTTCGAGCAGGGCCAGAAGGTGCTCTTCCTGCCCGACCAGCACCTGGGCCGCAACACCGCGGTGCGCGAGATGGGCCTCTCGCTGGACGACTGCGTCCTGTACAACCCGCACAAGCCCAACGGCGGCCTGACCGTCGAGCAGCTGCGCAACGCCAAGATGATCCTCTGGCGCGGCCACTGCTCGGTGCACGGCCGGTTCAACCTGGACTCCGTGAACGACGTGCGCGAGCGGATCCCCGGCGTCACCGTGCTGGTCCACCCCGAGTGCCGGCACGAGGTCGTCGAGGCCGCCGACATGGTGGGCTCGACCGAGTACATCATCAAGGCCCTGGACGCCGCCGAGCCCGGCTCCAAGTGGGCCATCGGCACCGAGCTGAACCTCGTCCGCCGCCTCGCCAAGGCGCACCCGGACAAGGAGGTCGTCTTCCTGGACCGGACGGTCTGCTTCTGCTCCACCATGAACCGGATCGACCTGCCGCACCTCGTCTGGGCGCTGGAGTCGCTGGTCGAGGGCCGGGTGCCGAACGTGATCACCGTCGACCCGGAGACCGAGAAGTACGCCAAGGCCGCGCTGGACCGCATGCTGGCCCTGCCGTAGCCGGCCGGCGGCCCGCGGGGAGCGGGCCGCCGGGCGCACGCGAAGGGCGGGCCCCCTCCCAACGGAGGGGGCCCGCCCTTTCGTCTGGCACCGGACCTGCGGCGAGGCTACTCGGGGTAGCCCGGGATCACGCCCTCGCCGTCGGCCATCAGCAGTTCGCGGACCTCGTGGATCGTCGCCTCGGCGCTCGGCAGGATCAGCTCGGACGGCTCCAGCGAGTCCAGCGGCACCGGGGTGCCGAACCGCTTCACCGCCTCCAGCAGCTTGCCGTACGCCCGGCGGAAGAGCTCCTCGTCCCCCGACTCCACTGCGGTGACGAGCTCGGCGTCGAGCTCGTTGAGCAGGTCCAGGTGGGCGTCGCCCACCTCGTACTGCCCCTCACCCATGACCCTCATGATCATGCCGTGCGTCTCCCTGCTTCGTGGGGGTGGAGCTCAGATCACTTGTTGTAGTTGATGCGCGGGGTGTCCTGCTGCGGGTGGGCCTCCGGCTGCTGCGGACGGCCCTGCTCGATCGCGGCCGGACCGGAGGACGGGCCCGCCAGCTCGGCCTTCATCCGGGCCAGCTCCAGCTCGACGTCGGTGCCGCCGGCCACCCGCTCCAGCTCCGCCTCGATGTCGTCCTTGCGGCCGAGGCCGCTCGCGTCGTCGAGCGCGCCGGACGCCAGCAGCTCGTCGATCGCACCGGCGCGGGCCTGCATCTGCGCGGTCTTGTCCTCGGCCCGCTGGATGGCCAGGCCGACGTCGCCCATCTCCTCCGAGATCCCGGAGAAGGACTCGGCGATGCGGGTCTGCGCCTGCGCCGCGGTGTAGGTCGCCTTGATGGTCTCCTTCTTGGTGCGGAAGGCGTCCACCTTGGCCTGCAGCCGCTGGGAGGCGAGCGTGAGCTTCTCCTCCTCGGCCTGCAGGGCCTGGTACTGCGTCTCCAGGTCGGTGATCTGGGACTGCATGTTGGCCCGGCGGGTCAGCGCCTCGCGCGCGAGGTCCTCGCGGCCGAGGGACAGCGCCTTGCGGCCCTGGTCCTCGTACTTCGCGGACTGCTGCTGGAGCTGGGTCAGCTGGAGTTCCAGGCGCTTGCGCGAGGTCGCGACGTCCGCGACGCCACGCCGTACCTTCTGCAGCAGTTCGAGCTGCTTCTGGTAGGAGTAGTCGAGCGTCTCACGGGGATCCTCCGCCCGGTCCAAGGCCTTGTTCGCCTTGGAGCGGAAGATCAGCCCCATACGCTTCATGATTCCGTCGCTCATGGGCCTCGGGTGCCCCCTTCTCCGGCCTGCGGTCTCTATCTCGGTACCAGACACGACGAGTGTATGTGCAGCGAGCCCGTCGCCGCAGTGCACCTGCCTGCTACAAGACTGCTACAGCGGCAAGTGGTAGTTCCTCCTCCCCGGGGTGGATCCGCCTCTCATCCCCTCCATGGTCCATCCGATCGATCCCCTACGGGAAGGGTCGGGAGGCCCCGGCGGCGACGATCGATATGCGTTTGGGTCCGAGGGCACCCGTGGAAGCCGCGCCGCACCCCGTACGCTGGTGGTGTGTTCCGACGCCGTTCAGATGATGCCGCTGCCTCCGCCGCCGTGCTGGAGCAGGACGAGACGACCCAGGCCCGCCACCCCGAGGCCAAGAAGGGGCGCCCCACCCCCAAGCGCAACGAGGCCGAGGCCAACCGGCGTACCCGGGTGACGGTGCCCAAGGACCGCAAGGAGGCCGCCCGCCAGGCCCGTGACCGGATGCGCACCGAGCGCGAGAAGCAGCGCACCGCGCTGCTGGAGGGCGACGAGCGCCACCTCCCGGCCCGTGACAAGGGCCCGGTGCGCAAGTTCGCCCGCGACTTCGTGGACGCCCGCTGGTCGCTCGCCGAGTTCTTCCTCCCGGCCGCCGTGGTCATCCTGGTGCTCAGCATCGTCAAGGTGCCGACCCTCCAGCTGCTGTCCACGGTGCTGTTCCTGCTGTTCTTCGTGCTGGTGATCCTGGACTTCGTCCGGCTCGGCTTCGGTCTGCGCAAGCAGCTCGCCGAGCGCTTCGCCGGCCAGAACACCCGCGGCGCCGTCGCCTACGGCCTGATGCGCATCCTGCAGATGCGCCGGCTGCGACTGCCCAAGCCGCAGGTGCGTCGCGGGGAGAAGCCCTGACCGCCGAACCGGTGGACTACGGCTGGGCCCCGCCCTCCTGGGAGGGGCCCGGCCTGTACGCGTTGCCGGGGCAGGGCGACGGCGGGCACGACCGGATCCAGGAGCGCCGGCTGCCCTCCCGCAGCGGCTCCTTCGCCGGCGGCACCGGTGCCTGGCTGGAACGCCACGGCGGCCTGCGCGACTTCGTCAGCCAGGAGCTGGTCTCCCGGCAGCTCGCCGAACAGCTGACCGGCCGCACCGCGCAGCGCGTCCTCGACATCGGCTGCGGCCAGGGCACCCAGGCGCTGCGCCTGGCCCGGGCCGGCCACTACGTCACCGGCATCGACTCCGACCCGGTCGCGCTCGGCGTCGCCCAGGGGGCGCTCGCCGAGGAGCCGGCGGAGGTCCGCGGGCGGCTTCAGCTGCTCAGCGGCGACGCCCACCAGTGCGGGCGCTGGTTCGGCCCGCGCAGCTTCGACGTCGTGCTCTGCCACGGCGTGCTGATGTACCTGCCCGACCCGGATCCGATGATCGCCTCGCTGGCCCGCCTGCTGGCGCCCGGCGGGCTGCTCTCGCTGCTGGTCCGCAACCGCGACGCGCTCGCCCTGCGGCCCGCCGCCGCCGGGGACTGGCGGGCCGCACTGGACGCCTTCGAGACCGACCGGTACTACAACCGGCTCGGCCTGGCCGCCCGCGCCGACCGGCTCGCCGACGTCACCGTCACGCTCTCCGAGGTGTCGGTGCCGCTGAAGCACTGGTACGGCGTGCGGGTCTTCACCGACACCGCGCCCGAGGACACCGCCCCGCCCGTGGACGGCCGGCAACTGGCGCAGCTGCTGGAGGCCGAGTACCGGGCCGGACGCACCGACCCGTACCGGCAGGTCGCCGCGCTGCTGCACGTGGTCGGGGCCAAGTAGGCCCCGCCCGGCGCGGGTTACGCCTCGTGCAGGCTCATCGAGTAGATCACCCGGTCGTCGTCGAGCAGGACGGCCGTGTCGACGCCGCCCTCGGCGAGCTGCTTCCAGCTCTCCCCGATCCACGTCTCGGCGTCCCCCTGGCCGGCGAACTCCTCCTGGCCGCCGTCGGGCGCCACCACGGTGCCGTCCGCCTTCTCGTACCGCCACGTCCAGACCATGCTGGCTCCTCCCACTGACGACGCTGCCTGTGCACTGCCCTGTGTGCTGCGCACCTTAGCCTGCCCGGCCCGATCTTCCGTATGCCTCGTCGGGCAGGATGAGCACCATGGCGACCCACCCCGCACTCCCCCGCACCCTGCTGCTCGGCGGTGCCCGGTCCGGCAAGTCCACCCGGGCCGAGCAGCTGCTCGCCGACCGCCCCGACGTCCTGTACGTCGCCACCGGCGGCACCCGGGACGGCGACGCCGAGTGGGCCCAGCGGGTCGAACTGCACCGCGAGCGGCGGCCGTCCGGCTGGCGCACCGCCGAGACCTGCGACCTGGAGGCCGTGCTGGCCGACTCCGCCGACCCGGCGCCGGTGCTGATCGACTGCCTCGCCCTGTGGCTGACCGCCGTGATGGACGAGTGCGGCGCCTGGGACGACCGGGTGTGGGCGGACGGCGGCGAGGCCGCGGTGCAGCGGCGGTGCGAGGGGCTGGCGCGCGCCTGGGCGGCCACCGCGCGCTCCGTCGTCGCGGTGAGCAACGAGGTCGGGATGGGCGTCGTCCCGGCGACCGCGGCCGGCCGGCGATTCCGCGACACCCTGGGCCGGCTCAACATGGCCGTGGCGGACGGCTCGGAGCGGGTTCTGCTGGTCGTGGCCGGACAGGTGATGGCGATCAAGGACGAGCGACCGGTGCGCTGAGCGCCCCCGGCCGACGGCATCGCACGCCAGCCTCGGCCCGAACATCCGCGGCGTGTAGCCTTCCGGACGATGGACACGACCGTGGATCTCGATACGTTCTCCTCGCTCGTCGAGCGCCCCGACGAGAGCGCCCGCAGGGCCGCCGAGGAACGCTGGCAGGAGGCCGGCCGGCCGCGCGGCGGCCTGGGCAGGCTCGAGGAACTGGGCAGCTGGCTGTCGTCCGTGCAGGGGCGCTCCCCGGTGCGGCCGGTGTCGGCCCCCAAGGTGCTGCTGTTCGCCGCCGACCACGGCGTCGCCGCGCTCGGCGTCTCCCGGCTGCCCGCCGAGGGCGGCACCGCCGCCCGGGTCCGCGCGGTGCTGGACGGCACCGCGCCGGTGGCCCGGCTGGCCCGGCGCTACGGCGCCGAGGTGCGGGTCGTCGACGTCGCGGTGGACGCCGACCCCGCCGACTTCCCCGACGAGGTGGTCACCCACCGGATCCGGCGCGGCTCCGGCCGGATCGACGTCGAGGACGCGCTCACCCCCGAGGAGACGGCACGGGCCTTCCGGGCCGGCATGGCCGTCGCCGACGAGGAGGCCGACGCCGGCACCGACCTGGTGCTGCTCGGCGACCTCGGGGTCGGCGCGACCACCGTCGCCGCCGTGCTGGTCGGCGCCCTGTGCGGGACGGACGCGGCCGCGGTCACCGGGCGCGGCTCGGGCATCGACGACCGGGTCTGGATGGTCAAGTGCGCCACCGTCCGCGACTCGCTGCGGCGGGCCCGGCCGGTGCTCGGCGACCAGCTGGCCCTGCTCGGCGCCACCGGCGGCGCCGACTTCGCCGCGATCACCGGCTTCCTGCTGCAGGCCGCGGTCCGGCAGCTGCCGGTGGTGCTGGACGGCGTCGTCTCGGCCGCCTGCGCCCTGGTCGCCCAGCGGATCGCCTTCCGCGCCCCGGAGTGGTGGCGCGCCGGGCAGTCCAGCGGCGAGCCGGCCCAGGCCAAGGCCTACGACCGGCTCACCCTGACGCCGCTGCAGGACCAGGGGATCACCCTCGGCGAGGGCGTCGGCGCGCTGCTGGCCCTGCCGCTGCTGCAGGCCGCGGGCGACGCGCTCGCGGACGAGGCGCCGAAGGCGTTCGTCCCCGCGGGGCCGAAGGAGCAGCCGAAGCTGCCGTCGGCGGCTGACCTGCTGCGCCGGCTGTAGCCGCGCCGCCAGGGATCACCAGCGCCCCGTCCGGGGCCGGGGAGGGCCAGCCCCGGCACCCCGGCCGGGGCGCTTCCGGTCGAAGGGAAACACGCCGTGCAGGGCGCCAGTTGGGCCGAGGGCTTGCGGTTCGCCTTCGGGACGTTGTCGGTGCTCCGGGTCCGGGTGGAGCGGTGGGACCGCGCCGCCGGCGGGCGGGCGATGACGGCCGCCCCGCTGGTGGGCCTGGTGCTCGGGGCGCTGGCCGCCGGGGCGGGGGCCCTGGTGGCCTGGCGGGCCGGCGGAGCGCTCGGCGCGGTCACCGCGGTGGGTGTGCTGGCCGCGCTGACCCGGGGGCTGCACCTGGACGGGCTGGCGGACGTCGCGGACGGCCTGGGCAGCGGGAAGCCGGCCGAGGACGCGCTGCGCATCATGAAGCAGTCCGACATCGGCCCGTTCGGCGTGCTGACCCTACTGCTCGTGCTGCTCGCGCAGGTCGCCGCGCTGGCCGGGCAGTTCGCGGAGTCCCTCCCGCGCGGGGCCCTCGCGGTGCTGGCCTCGGCGGTGGCCGCGCGCTGCGCGCTCGCCTGGGGGTGCCTGCGGTCGGTGCCGCCCGCCCGGCCGGGCGGGCTGGGCGCGATGGTGGCGGGGACCGTCCCGCCCGCCGGCGCGGCGCTGGGGACGACCGCCGCGGCGCTGGTGCTGGCCGCGCTCGGAACGTTCGACGGATCGTCAGCCCTTCGCCTCCCCGCGTCCGTTGTGCTCGGCGTCGGCTGCGCATGGCTGCTGCTGGGACGGTGTGTGCGGCGGTTCGGCGGGATCACCGGGGACGTGCTCGGAGCGATGGCGGAAACCGCCGCGACCGGGACGCTGTTCGCCTTGGCGTTGCTGGGCTGACACCGGGCGGCGCGTGATCCCACCATGCGGACTACCATGCGGGGAGCACCGCAGCCCTGCACCGTGGCAGGTCCTGCCCGCCCGGCGTTCACCGAGGAGCCGGGGCCTCTGGTGTGCGCGCCCGCCGCGGGCGGCCGCGCGCGCCAGGGGGCCCGGACCCGGCTCGCGCCGGCGGACCGGCCCGCGACGGCTGGCTGCGCCGGTGCGGCAGTCAGGCCGCGACCGGCCGTGGACCGCGAAAGAACAGGACGCATTACGTGACTGCATTGTCTGTGAGCACCTCCTCCGCCGCCTCGCTGCGCGCGGACGCGCTGGTGGTCGGTGTCGCGAAGGGCCCCAAGGGCATCGCGCTGGCCCCCGGCGCCGAGGCCGTGAACGAGGCGTTCGAGGGCAAGCTGGCCGAGGTCCTCGGCACCCTGGGCGCGACCGGCGCCGAGGGCGAGGCCGTCAAGGTTCCCTCCGCCGCCGGCCTGAAGGCCGCGCTCGTGCTCGCGGTCGGTCTCGGCGAGGCCGCCGAGGACGGCTACCAGGCGGAGACCCTGCGCCGCGCGGCCGGTGTCGCCGCCCGCACCCTGGCCGGCGCCAAGAAGGTCGCCCTGGCCCTGCCCGTGGAGTCCGCGGACGACGTCGAGGCGGTCGCGCTCGGCGGTCTGCTCGGCTCGTACGCCTTCGGCGCCTACAAGGGCAACGGCAACGGCAAGGAGCCGGTCGGCGAGCTGGTCGTGCTGACCGCCCGCAAGGGCAGCAAGGACGCCAAGGCCGCCGTGGAGCGCGCCGCCGTGGTCGGCGAGGAGATGAACCGGGCCCGCGACCTGGTCAACACCGCGCCGAACGACCTGAACCCGAAGAGCTTCGCCGCGATCGCCCAGGCGGCCGGCAAGGAGCACGGCCTCAAGGTCGAGGTGCTGGACGAGAAGGCGCTGCTCAAGGGCGGCTTCGGCGGCCTGCTGGGCGTCGGCGGCGGCTCCGCCAACCCGCCGCGGCTGGTGAAGGTGGCGTACACCCACCCGAAGGCGAAGGCCTCGCTGGCGTTCGTCGGCAAGGGCATCACCTACGACTCGGGCGGCATCTCGCTGAAGCCGGCCGGCCACAACGAGACCATGAAGTGCGACATGGCCGGCGCCGCCGCCGTGTTCGCCGCCGTGGTGGCCGCCAAGCGCCTGGGCCTGGTCGTCAACGTGACCGCCTGGCTGGCGCTGGCCGAGAACATGCCGTCCGGCTCCGCCACCCGCCCGGGCGACGTGCTGCGGATGTACGGCGGCAAGACCGTCGAGGTCCTGAACACCGACGCCGAGGGCCGCCTGGTGCTGGCCGACGCGATCGTGCGGGCCGGCGAGGAGAACCCGGACGTCATCGTCGACGTGGCGACCCTGACCGGCGCGATGGTGCTGGCCCTGGGCCACCGCACCTTCGCCGTGATGTCCAACAACGCCGAGCTGCGCGAGAACCTGCACACCATCGCGGGCGAGGCGGGCGAGCAGTCCTGGCCGATGCCGCTGCCGGCCGACCTGCGCAAGGGCATGACCGAGTCGACCATCGCCGACCTGGCCAACATGGGCGAGCGGATGGGCGGCGGCCTGGTGGCCGGCCTGTTCCTGCAGGAGTTCGTCGCCGAGGGCACCGACTGGGCGCACCTGGACATCGCCGGTCCGGCCTTCCACGAGACCGCGCCGTTCGGCTACACCCCGAAGGGCGGCACCGCGAGCGCGGTGCGCACCCTGGTCCGCTACGCCGAGCAGACCGCGGCGGGCGCCAAGGCCTGATCGGCCACCCGCTCCACGGGGGTCCGGCGCGTCCGCGCCGGGCCCCCGTCGACGTTCCCGGGCCGGTTACCTGCGAGTAGACGCGGGGACCGCCCCGCACCCCTGTTCGCTGCGGGCGAAACTTTGTTCCACACTGCGGAAGAGGCTGCCGCAGGGGAGCTCGACAACTCCCGGAAAGCAGCTGTCAACCCCCCGTTGAGCTGCAACGATGCCCTTCCGTCGGGGGTGTTCCCGCCCCGGTGACCACTCCGTGGGACACCCCTGGGGTGGACCCGGACATCAGCCACCGCGAACAAGTGCGAAGATGTATTTCCGGCACGACTGGGCGCCCCACAAAGGCTTCCGACCCACCGGACCGCGACCGGCCCGGCGACCCACCCCATTGCATGGAGGACGTGACGTGGCGAACGACGCCAGCACCGTTTTCGACGTAGTCATTCTCGGAGGCGGAAGCGGCGGTTACGCCGCGGCGCTCCGCGCCGCTCAGCTGGGCCTGAGTGTCGCCCTGGTCGAGAAGGGTGAGCTGGGCGGCACCTGCCTGCACCGCGGCTGCATCCCGACCAAGGCGCTGCTGCACGCCGCCGAGATCGCGGACGAGACGAAGGAGGCCGCCGAGTTCGGCGTGCTGGCCACCTTCCAGGGCATCGACATCAACGGCGTCCACAAGTACAAGGACGACGTCATCGCCGGCCTGTACAAGGGCCTGCAGGGCCTGGTCGCCTCCCGCAAGGTCACCTTCGTCCAGGGCGAGGGCAAGCTCTCCTCGCAGACCTCGGTGGACGTCAACGGCCAGCGCATCGAGGGCCGCCACATCGTCCTCGCCACCGGCTCCGTCCCGCGCTCGATCCCGGGCCTGGAGATCGACGGAAACCGCGTGATCTCCTCCGACCACGCCCTCAAGCTCGACCGCATCCCGAAGTCGGCCGTCATCCTCGGCGGCGGCGTGATCGGCGTCGAGTTCGCCTCGGTCTGGAAGTCCTTCGGCGTCGAGGTCACCATCGTCGAGGCGCTGCCGCACCTCGTCCCGCTGGAGGACGAGAACTCCTCCAAGCTGCTGGAGCGCGCGTTCCGCAAGCGCGGCATCAAGTTCGAGCTGAAGGCCCGCTTCTCCGGCGTCGAGTACACCGAGACCGGTGTCCGCGTCTCCACCGAGAACGGCAAGCAGATCGACGCCGACCTGCTGCTCGTGGCCATCGGCCGCGGCCCGGTCTCGGCCGGCCTCGGCTACGAGGAGAACGGCGTCGCGATGGACCGCGGCTACGTCCTGGTCGACGAGTACATGCGCACCAACGTGCCCACCATCTCGGCCGTCGGCGACCTCGCCCCGACCCTGCAGCTGGCCCACGTCGGCTTCGCCGAGGGCATCCTGGTCGCCGAGCGCCTGGCCGGCCTCAAGCCGGTGCCGATCGACTACGACGGCGTCCCGCGCGTGACCTACTCCAACCCCGAGGTCGCCTCCGTCGGCATCTCGGAGGCCAAGGCCGTCGAGCTGTACGGCAAGGAGAAGGTCGTCACGCTCAAGTACAACCTGGCCGGCAACGGCAAGAGCAAGATCCTGAAGACCGCCGGCGAGATCAAGCTCGTCCAGGTCAAGGACGGCGCCGTGGTCGGCGTCCACATGGTCGGCGCCCGCATGGGCGAGCAGGTCGGCGAGGCTCAGCTGATCTACAACTGGGAGGCGCTGCCGGCCGAGGTCGCGCAGCTCATCCACGCGCACCCGACCCAGTCCGAGGCCCTGGGCGAGGCGCACCTGGCGCTGGCCGGCAAGGCGCTGCACGCGCACGACTGATCACGCCCCGCCCCCACACCCCATTTCCAGTACGCAAGACTTGATAGGAGTCGCTGAAACCATGGCGGTCTCAGTAACACTGCCCGCGCTGGGCGAGAGCGTTTCCGAGGGCACCGTCACCCGTTGGCTGAAGGCCGAGGGTGAGCGTGTCGAGGTCGACGAGCCGCTGCTCGAGGTCTCCACCGACAAGGTCGACACCGAGATCCCGGCGCCGGCCTCCGGCATCCTGGCCTCGATCAAGGTCGCCGAGGACGAGACCGTCGAGGTCGGCGCCGAGCTGGCGATCATCGACGACGGCTCCGGTGCGCCGGCCCCCGTCGCCGCCCCGGTCGCCGAGGCCGCGCCCGTCGCCGCCCCGGCCCCGGTCGCCGAGGCCCCGGCCGCCGAGGCCCCGGCCGCCGCTCCGGCTCCGGTCGCCGAGGCGCCGGCCGCCCCGGCCGCCCCGGCCGGCGACGCCACCCCGGTGCTGCTCCCCGCCCTGGGCGAGTCCGTCACCGAGGGCACCGTCACCCGCTGGCTGAAGGCCGAGGGTGAGACGGTCGAGGTCGACGAGCCGCTGCTCGAGGTCTCCACCGACAAGGTCGACACCGAGATCCCGTCGCCCGTCGCCGGTGTCGTCGTGAAGATCCTGGTCGGCGAGGACGAGACCGCCGAGGTCGGCGCCCAGCTCGCGCTGATCGGTGCCGCCGGCGCCGTCGCCGCCGCTCCGGCCCCGGCCCCGGTGGCCGCTCCGGCTCCCGTGGCCGCCCCGGCTCCGGCTGCCCCGGCCGCTCCGGCCCCGGTCGCCGCTGCCCCGGCCCCCGTCGCCCCGGCCGCCCCCGTGGCCGCCCCGGCTCCGGCTGCCCCGGCCGCTCCCGTGGCCGCTCCGGCCCCGGTCGCCGCCGCTCCGGCCGCCCCGGTGGCCGATGCCGGTGACGCCTACGTCACCCCGCTGGTGCGCAAGCTCGCCGCCGAGTACGGCATCGCGCTGACCTCCGTCACCGGCACCGGTGTCGGCGGCCGCATCCGCAAGCAGGACGTCATCGCCGCCGCGGAGGCCGCCAAGGCCGCTCCGGCCCCGGTCGCCGCCGCCGCTCCGGCCGCTGCCGCGCCGAAGGCCGCCGCCGCGCCGTCCGCCCTGCGCGGCCAGACGGTCAAGATGACCCGCATGCGCAAGGTCATCGGCGACAACATGATGAAGGCCCTGCACGAGCAGGCCCAGCTCACCAGCGTGGTCGAGGTGGACGTCACCAAGATCATGGCGCTGCGCGGCCGTGCCAAGGACTCCTTCCTCGCCCGCGAGGGCGTGAAGCTGTCCCCGATGCCGTTCTTCGTCAAGGCCGCCGCCCAGGCGCTGAAGGCCCACGCGGTCGTCAACGCCCGGATCAACGACGCCGAGGGCACCATCACCTACTTCGACACCGAGAACATCGGTATCGCGGTGGACTCCGAGAAGGGTCTGATGACCCCGGTCATCAAGGGTGCGGGCGACCTCAACATCGCCGGCATCTCGAAGAAGACCGCCGAGCTGGCCGCCAAGGTCCGCGACAGCAAGATCACCCCGGACGAGCTGTCCGGTGCCACCTTCACGATCAGCAACACCGGCTCGCGCGGTGCCCTGTTCGACACCGTGATCGTGCCGCCGAACCAGGCCGCCATCCTGGGCATCGGCGCCACCGTCAAGCGCCCGGTCGTCATCGAGGCCGACGGCGGCACCGCCATCGGCATCCGCGACATGACCTACCTGTCGCTCTCCTACGACCACCGCCTGGTGGACGGCGCCGACGCCGCCCGCTACCTGGTCGCGGTCAAGGAGATCCTGGAGGCCGGCGAGTTCGAGGTCGAGCTCGGCCTGTAAGGCGCTCCCCGGTCGCTCCGACCCCGCGGAACCCCGCACCGTCCCCGGACGGTGCGGGGTTCCGCCGTTCCCGGAGGGGGGCGGTCGCGGCGGCGAGCGGTCGGGCGGGGGCGGTCACGTCACTCCCGGGAGGATCGCCCAGCGTTTCGCCGGGCCATGGCATGCGCCGGGGCGGGCGAACGGGGATGCTTGAGCGGTGATGGACGAGACCGACTTCTGGCAGATCATCGACGAGACCCGGGAGGCCGCCGACGGCGACCCGGACGATCAGGCCGACCGCCTGGTGGAACGGCTGGTCCAACTGACCCCGGACGACGTCATCGACTTCGCCCGGCTGTTCGAGGCCCGGTTCCAGCGCGCCTACCGCTCCGACCTGTGGGGCGCGGCCTACCTGCTGCTGGACGGCGCCTCCGAGGACACCTTCGACTTCTTCCGCTGCTGGCTGATCGGCCAGGGCCGGGACGTCTTCGAGGGCGGGCTGGCCGAACCGGACGACCTGGCGGACCTGCTGCCCGAGTTCGACGAGGAGGAGGACGGCGAGGCCGAGGACCTCGGCTTCGCCGCCGACGAGGCGTACGAGCAGCTCACCGGGCTGCCGCTGCCCGAGGTGGGCGGGCGGCAGGCCGGCCGGCCCTCGGGGGCGTCGCTGGACTTCGACGACCCCGACGTCATGGCGAAGCGGTTCCCCAAGCTCTGGGAGCGCTACGGCGACTGACCCCTCGCCCGGGCACCCGATCCGGGCGCCGGCCCCGGATCAGGTGGTGCTGCCGCCGCCCGACGTGCCGTCCTGCTGGATCCCCTTGAGGATCTGGTCCAGCACGGAGGCGTCGGGCGCCTTCGGGTCGTCGTCCACGCCGCCCTGGAAGACCACGAAGCCGCCTCCCTTGGCCGGCACCGCGGCCAGCAGGACGTAGCCCTGGGTGCCGTCCGAGGTGCGGACGTGCCAGCGCACGGCGTAGCCGAAGACGCCCGCGACGGTGGCGTAGCCGGAGCCGGAGTCGGTGTGCGAGGTGATCCCGGTGAAGATCTGCCCGGCGTAGGTGGGCATCGTCGCCTCGGCCGCCGCCTTGGCGGTGGCGCCCTGGACGGTGTCCTTCTCGACCGAGAACTGCCCGCGGATGCAGGAGTTGCCGTCCGCGCAGGTGTAGCGGCCGGTGCCGAGGAAGACCGTGGAGTGGGTGGAGTCCGTCCCGGCGTCCCAGCCGTCGAGCACCGGGACGGTGATCGCGTGCTGCGCGTCCGGGACGGTGGACTTCACGGCCGGGGCCGGCTTCGGCGTGGGCAGCGTCGGGGTGACGGTGGGCGCGCTCGCGGTCGGGCTCGGGGAGGGGCTGGAGCCCTGGGTGATGGTGACCGTCGGGACCGGAGTCGGGTCCGCCTGCGGGGAGCCGCCGCTGTTGAGCACGATCCCGGCGATGATCCCGCCCACGGCCAGCACCCCGAGGCCGATGCCGACGAGCACGCCGGGCCTGACCCGGCCGGGCGCGGGCTGCGCCGGGTAGCCGTAGCCGTAGCCCACGCCCTGGGCGGGCGATCCGCCCTGACCGTCCTGGCCGGGGTAGCCGTAGCCCGGGGCCGGGGCGCTGCCCGGGTAGCCGTAGCCGGGGGTGTCCTGCGGGCCGCCGTAGCCGTAACCGGGCTGCTGCGCGGAGGGCTTCCAGCCCTGGGTGGGGGCGTCGGCCACCCCGGCGGCGCCGCCCTGCAGCGGGCGCACCTCACTGGTCCAGGCGTTGCCGTCCCACCAGCGCTCGTGACCGGCGGTGCCGTCCGCACCGGAGACCGGGTACCACCCGGGGGGCGTCGAGTTGCTCACGGCCGTACGGTACCCGGCACGGCGGCGGTCCAGACAGGGCGCTTTGGTCACGACTCTGCACCACCCGGGCGCGACTGACGGGCCGTCAGGTGCGGCCGTTGGCGGTGCTCGGTCAGGTTCGGTCGACGAGCCGGCGAGCCATCCATACGTCGTCCACGTAGGACCCGTCGATCAGGAACTCCTCGGCCAGCGAGCCCTCGACGACGAAGCCGCAGCTCTCGTAGAGGCGGCGGGCCGGCACGTTCCAGCCGAGCACCCGCAGGGTCATCCGGCGCGCGCCGTCCGCCCGGGCCGCCTCGCAGGCCGCCTCCACCAGGCGACGGCCGACGCCCCGGCCGCGGACCGCGCCGTCGACGGCGAGGCCCTGGATCTGGCGGACGTGCCGGTTGCTGGCCAGCGGGGTCGGCGGGACCTGGCGGACGTAGCCGACGATCCGGCCGCCCAGGAGGGCGAGCAGGAACTGCTCCGGGGCGTGCCGGTCGTCGAAGACGCCGTCCCCCTCGGGCGGCAGCGGGGCGACCTCGGACAGCGGGGACCACGCGGCCCGGTTGAGGACCGCGAGTTCACGCTCGTCCTCGGGCCGGGCCGGGCGGATGATCAGTTCGTCGTCGAGCATGCGCGTCATGCTA
Organism: Kitasatospora sp. NPDC051702; assembly: GCF_040681575.1. NCBI lineage: Bacteria > Bacillati > Actinomycetota > Actinomycetes > Kitasatosporales > Streptomycetaceae > Kitasatospora > Kitasatospora sp. NPDC051702. The sequence continues at coordinate 129,731 of NZ_JBFAZB010000003.1, read as the reverse complement.
GTGAGACGCGCCCGGACGTCACAGCGGTTAACCGCCGGCACGACTGGAAGGATGGGCGCATGCGCATCGCTGTCACGGGCTCCACGGGATTGATCGGTTCGGCACTCGTCCGCTCCCTGCTGGCGGACGGCCACGAGGTGGTCCGGCTGGTCCGGCGCCGGTCCAGGACGGGCCCGCAGCCCGACGGCAGCACGGCCATCGGCTGGAACCCGCTGCTCGGCCAGGTCGAGCGGGGCGGACTGGCCGGAACGGACGCGGTGGTGCACCTGGCCGGCGCCGGGGTCGGCGACCACCGCTGGACGGACTCCTACAAGCGGGAGATCCGGGAGAGCCGGGTCCTCGGCACCGAGACGCTGGCCGTCGCCCTGGCCGAGCTGAAGGAGCCGCCGCGGGTCCTGGTCAGCGCCTCCGCGGTCGGCTGGTACGGGCAGACCGGCGACCGGGTGATCGACGAGGACTCCCCCGCCGGCGACGACTTCCTCGCCGAGGTCTGCGTGGAGTGGGAGGCGGCCGCCCGGCCCGCGGAACGGGCCGGGATCCGCGTGGTGCACCCGCGCACCGGGATGGTGCTCTCCGCCGCCGGCGGGGCCGGTGCGCGCCTGCTCCCCCTGTTCAGAATGGGCCTGGGCGGGCGGCTCGGCGACGGCCGGCAGTACTGGAGCCTGCTCTCGCTGGAGGACGAGGTCGCCGCGCTGCGCTTCCTGATCGACCGGGACGACCTCTCGGGCGCCGTCAACCTCAGCGCGCCCGAGCCCGCCACCAACGCCGAACTGACCGCCGCGCTCGGCCGGGCGCTGCGGCGCCCGACTCCGTTCCCGGTGCCGGAGGCGGTGCTCCGGGTGGTGCTCGGGGAGCTGGCGGTCGAGGTCGTCGGCAGCCACCGGGTGGTGCCGCGGCGGCTGCTGGACGCCGGGTTCCGCTTCGCGCACCCGGACGTGGACGCGGTGGCGCGCTCGGCGGTGTGACGAGTGGTCCGACGGGCGGGTGCCCGTGTGGTGCGGCCGGCGGTCGACGAGTGGTCCGACGGGCGGGTGCCCGCGGTGGTGCGCTCGGCGGTGTGACGGGCGGTGGCGGGGCGGGTGCTCCGCCGCCACGGTGCGACGGGTCGGCGGCCGCGTGCCGGTAGGCCCGTCGGCGTACCCCGGCTACGGCATCCACCCTGGCCAGGGGCATATGCCGGGCTGAGGCCGGACGGGGCTCCGGGAGGGGGCGCACGGGAGCACACCCCGGGCGCGTTGCACGCCCCCGGTGACCGTGCGCGCCCGTCGACCCCGGAACCCGGCCGTCACGGCGCACTGTCCGTGACCGCGCCCCCGCCCGGTGCCGCACGACCCCTCCCTGCCCTCGGATCGGGCCCGGTGCGTCTGTCTGATGCTCACACCGACTGGGCATCACATCGTCGGACCGTGTCCCGGCACCCCGCTGCCTGCGTCGGCCGGAGCCCCGGGACCAGGGAGGGAGCACGCCCGTGCCCACGTACGACTTCACCCGCCGCGCCCGCCGTCCGTCCGACCCGGACGTCGTCGTGGTCGGCGCCGGACTCGCGGGCCTGGCCGCCGCCCGCGCACTCACCGGCCACGGCCTCACCGTCCAGGTCCTCGAGGCCACGGACCGGATCGGGGGCCGGATGGCCACCCGCGAGCTCGACGGATTCCGGCTCGACGACGGCGGCCACCTGCTGAACACCGCGTTCCCCGAACCACGCCGCGTGCTCGACCTCGACCGGCTCGACCTGCGCCCGCTCGCGCCCGGCGTACTCGTGCACAGCGGCGGCCGCCGCCACCGCACCGGGGACCCCCAGCTCACCACCGCCCGGCAGGCCGCCACCCGGGCCCCGCTCGGCACCACGCTCGACAAGGCCCGGCTCGGCAGCTGGCTCGGCCGGCTCGCCGCCACCCCCGCCGGCAGGCTCCAGGCCCGCCCGGAGACCACCACCGCCCGCGCGCTGACCGGCCACGGGCTCGCCCCGCGCACCGTCGACGGTTTCCTGCGGCCACTGCTCAGCGCCCTGCTCAGCGACCCGGCCCTCGGCACCAGCAGCCGGATCGCCGACCTGGTGCTGCGCTCCTACGCGCGCGGCCGGCTCTGTCTGCCCGCCGACGGGATCGCGGCCGTGCCGGCCCAGCTGGCCGCCGCCCTGCCCGCCGGCACCGTGCGCACCGGGGTGCAGGTCACCTCGGTCACCGCCGACGGCGTGGAGACCCTCACCCACGGGCGGATCGGCGCCCAGGCCGTCGTGCTCGCCACCGACGCGCGGTCCGCCGCCGACCTGCTGCCCGGGCTGCGGCTGCCGGACTTCCACCCCGTCACGACCTTCTACCACGCGGCCGACCGCGCCCCGCTGAGCGAGGCCGTCCTGCTGCTCGACGGCGACCGGCCCGCCGGGCAGCCGCCGCTGGTCTCGCACTCGCTGGTGCTCAGCGAGCTGCACCCCTCGTACGCCCCGGCCGGGCAGGCGCTCATCGCCACCACCGTGCTCGGCCGGCGGTCCTTCGACGCGGGCGGCCCGGCCGGGCTGGAACCGGCGGTCCGGGCCCGGCTCGCGGAGCTGTACGGCACCCCGACGACGGGCTGGCAGTTCCTGAGCGTGCGGCACGTCCCGGACGCCGTGCCCGCGATGCCGCCGCCGCACAACCCCCGGCGCCCGGTGCGGGTGCTGGCCGGCCTCTACGTCGCCGGGGACCACCGGGACACCAGTAGCGTGCAGGGGGCACTGGTGTCCGGCCGGCGGGCAGCGCAGGCGGTGCTGCGCGACCTCGGCGTGCCGGCCTCCGCCCGGGAGGCCGCGGCGGCCTGACGGCCCCGGGGCCGCCCCGCGGACGGGGTTCGACGACGGACCGGGGCCCGGCCGGGCCGGTGGTCCGGGCCGGCGACGGGATCGGCTCCGCCGAGCTGCGCGGCGGCCCGCCGGAACGGGCGGGCGCCGCGTGGCCGACCCCGCCGCCCCGGGCCTCAGATCACCCCCGCCTGGCGGGCCGTCTCCTCGAAGGCACGGGCCACCGGGCTGCCCCGGTAGGGGGTGAGGCGGCGGTGGAAGTCCCTGACGTACTCCAGCGAGCGGGCCGAGCGCATCTCCCCCGCCGCCCGCAGCGCGTCGGTGGCCATCGTGCAGGCCTCGTCGAGGTCCCCCATGCCGAGCCGGGCGGTGGCCAGCACCAGCCGGCAGAAGATGCGGCTGCGCGCGTAGGCGGGCGAGCGCAGCCGCAGCGACTTCTCGGCGTGCTGCGCCGAGGTGCGCCACTGCTGCAGGTCGCGGTAGCAATGGGCGAACTCGTCGGAGAGCTGTGCCTCGTCGAAGTACCGTGCCCAAGAAGGGAGTTCGTCGCCGGGGCGGGCCGCGGCCAGGGCCCGTTCGGAGCGCACCAGGGCGGTGGTGCAGGCCCTGACGTCACCCAGCAGGCCGTGCCCGCGCGCCTCGGCGGCGTGCATCAGCGACTGCACCACCGGCGGCACCGCCGTGCCCACGCCCTGCTGGGCGACCCGGGCCAGCTGGACGGCCTCCCGGCCGTGGCCCAGGTGGACGGCCTGCTGGCTCATCGTCACCAGGACGTACCCGCCGAGCGCGCGGTCCCCGGCCGCCTGCGAGAGTCGCAGCGCCTGCACGAAGTAGCGCTGGGCGAGGCCGTGCGCGGCGATGTCGAAGGACGTCCAGCCGGCCAGCCTGGTGAGGTCGGCGACCGCGCCGAACAGCGCCCGGCCGATCTGCTCGCCGTAGCGGCCGCGCAGCATCGGCTCGGCCTCGCTCTCCAGGTAGCGCACCAGCGCCTGCCGGGCGTGCCCGCCGCCGTAGGCGTGGTCGAGCGCGCGGAAGAGGTCGCCGACGGCGCGGATCGCGGCGATGTCGCCGCGGCCGACCCGCAGCGCGGGGCGGGACTCGCGGGCCGGGTCGTGGTACGGCGGCTCGACGGCGGCCGGCGGGCGTCGGCTCTGGGTGGGGACCCGGCCGACGGCGGGCACGGCGGCGGTGCCGGTGGTGCCGGCGGTCGGGCGTGCGCCCGGGCCCTGGGCGCGCGCCGGGCCCGCGGCGGACGCACCGGGCGGGCCCTGGGCGGCCGTGCCCGTGGGGGGCGGTCCGGTGGCGGCGTCGGGGCGGGCCAGCGTGGAGCCGTCCCGGGCGACCCGCTCGTCGGTGCGCCCGATCAGCCAGTCCCGGCTGGGGACGACCAGGCCGGCCGGGGTGAAGGCGATCCGGCGCAGCTCGGACTGCGGGCCGTTGTCCTTGCGCCACATGCTCGCCACGATGTCCACCGCCTCCTGCGGGGTCTCGGCGAACTCCAGGCCCGCGTACACCGGGGCGCAGGCGTCCAGGCCGAGGTCCTGGGCGGTGAGGCGGCGGCCGAGGCGGCGGGTGAAGACCTCGGCGATCAGGGCCGGGGTCGCGCCGCGCGGCTGCTGGCCGCGCAGCCAGCGGGTGACGGACGTCTTGTCGTAGCGCAGGTCGAGACCGTGCTCCAGGCCGAGCTGGTCGACCCGGCGGGCCAGACCGGCGTGCGAGAAGCCGGCCTCCTCGATCAGCGCGGCGAGCTGGCCGTTCTGCGGGGCCGGACCGGAGTGACCGGTGTGCCCGCCGGAGGGCGCCGGGGCCGGCCCGGCGCCTTCGTGCCGGTCGGCTGCGTGCCGGTCGCCTTCGTGCCGGTCGGGTGCGGCCTGCGCGGGCAGCCGCGGGTCGCCCGCGGTCGGGTCGTCGGCCGTCAGAGGGTCGGCCGTGAGGGTATCGGCGGTCCGGGTGTCGGCGGTCAGGGTGTCGGGGGCGTCCGGAAGGGCCCGGCCGACCGGACCTCGGTGCTGGCCGAGCGGGTCGAGCGGTCCGTACGCCGGGCGGTCGGTAGCAGGCCGTTGGGGCATGTCAGTCAACACCTCTCGGACGTCGCACCTGGCTCCACCAGCGCTTCGGCTGCCTGGGGCGGCGCCCCCTGTCGGGAATCGGCGTGAATGTAGCGAGCATTCGGGCGCTATGGGTGGATCTGACCGAGCAATCCTCCGAACGGGTGAAGCAACCGCGCCCATTGTGGGGAAGCGGGGGCAGGATGTGTTTGGCGTTCCGCGGTCGAACCGTCGATCGGCCGTCATGGCGGTGAGCACCACTGTCGTTCGACGGGCTGTGGCGGTCCACCACATGGGAGCCGGGGCCCCGGATTCCTACCGTTCTCGGCCATGGACACCACTTCAGCCCGCCCGCTCGACGGCCGGACGGCCCTGGTCACCGGGGCCGCCTCGGGCATCGGCCGGGCCTGCGCCGAGGCCTTCGCCGGGGCCGGCGCCCGGGTCTACGTCGTCGATCTCGCGGCCGGCCCGGCCCGGGAGCTCGCGGAGCGGATCGGCGGCCTGGCCGTCGTCGCGGACCTCGCCGACCCGCAGGCCGTGGAGGCCCTGCCGGACGACGCGGACATCGTGGTCAACAACGCCGGCCTCCAACACGTCGCCCCCGTGCACGAGTTCCCGCCCGACCGCTTCACCCTCATGCAACGCGTGATGGTGGAGGCCCCGTTCCGCATCCTGCGCCGCACCCTCCCGCACATGTACGGGCAGGGGTGGGGCCGGGTCGTCAACATCTCCTCCGTCCACGGCCTGCGCGCCAGCGCCTTCAAGTCCGCCTACGTCACGGCGAAGCACGCCCTGGAGGGCCTGAGCAAGACCGTCGCCCTGGAGGGCGCCCCGCACGGCGTCACCAGCAACTGCGTCAACCCCGGCTACGTCCGGACCCCCCTGGTGGAGAAGCAGATCGCCGGCCAGGCGCTCGCCCACGGAATCGGCGAGGACGAGGTCGTCGAACGGATCATGCTCGAGCGCACCGCCGTCAAGCGCCTGATCGAGCCCGCCGAGGTCGCCCAGCTCGCGCTCTGGCTCTGCACGCCCTCCGCCGCCTACGTCACCGGCACCAGCCTGCCCATCGACGGCGGCTGGACGGCGCACTGACCCCTCGCCACCCGTGGCCGCCCGCCCCGTCCCGACCACCGGGACTGTGTGGGTGGCCCACATCGTCCCGACGGTCGGCGCTCCCTACCTTGTGGCGACACCGTCCCCCCGTCCCGGAAGTGGTGACCATGACCTCCCCCGCACCCGCTCCAGCAGCGAGCCGTTCACTCCCCCGAGTGGTGGCCGCGAGCCTGATCGGCACGACCATCGAGTGGTACGACTACTTCCTCTACGGCACGGCCGCCGCGCTGGTGTTCAACAAGCTCTTCTTCCCCAACAGCGACCCGCTGACCGGGACCCTGCTCTCCTTCCTCACCTACGCGATCGGGTTCGCGGCCCGACCGGTCGGGGCCCTGGTGTTCGGCCACTTCGGCGACCGGGTGGGCCGCAAGAAGCTGCTGGTGCTGAGCCTGCTGCTGATGGGCGGGTCGACCACCCTGATCGGGGCGCTGCCCACCTACGACTCCATCGGGGCGGCGGCCCCCGTGCTGCTCACCGCGTTGCGCCTGGTGCAGGGCTTCGCGCTCGGCGGGGAGTGGGGCGGCGCGGTGCTGCTGGTGTCGGAGCACGGGGACCAGCGGCGGCGCGGGTTCTGGGCGTCCTGGCCGCAGGGCGGCGCGCCGGCCGGGAACCTGCTGGCGGCGGGGGTGCTGTCGCTGCTGACCTCGGTGCTGCCGGACGACGCCTTCCTGTCCTGGGGCTGGCGGGTGCCCTTCCTGCTGTCGGCGGTACTGGTCGGGGTCGGGCTCTGGATCCGCCTCGCGGTGGACGAGTCCCCGCTGTTCCGGCAGGCGCTGGCCGCGGCCGAGCAGCGGCGCAAGAGCGAGGCCGAGGCCGAGCAGCCGCCGCTGGTGGCGGTGCTGCGCCACCACTGGCGGGAGGTGCTGGTGGCGATGGGCGCCCGGATGGCGGAGAACATCTCGTACTACGTCATGACCACGTTCGTGCTGGCGTACGCGGTGACCCACGCGCACTTCGCGAAGCAGACCGCCCTGAACGCGGTACTGATCGGATCGGCGGTCCAGTTCGCCCTGATCCCGCTGTTCGGCGCGCTGTCCGACCGGGTCGGCCGCAGACCGGTCTACCTGGTGGGCGCGGTCGGCGTCGGCGTCTGGGCGTTCGTCTTCTTCGGGCTGGTGGACACCCGGTCCTTCGGACAACTGGTGGTCGCCGTGACGGTGGGGCTGGTCTTCCACAGCGCGATGTACGCGCCGCAGGCCGCCTTCTTCTCCGAGATGTTCGCGACCCGGATGCGCTACTCGGGCGCCTCGATCGGCGCCCAGTTCGCCTCGGTGGCGGCCGGCGCACCCGCGCCGCTGATCGCGACCGCGCTGCTCAAGGACTACGGCAACGCCACCCCGATCGCGGTGTACGTGGCCGTCGCGGCGGCGGTCACCGTCCTGGCGGTGCTCTGCGGACGGGAGACCCGGGGCCGGGACCTCACCGGGGTGGAGCCGGCCGCGGGGGCCGGGGCCGCCGACACCACCGCGATCGGAACGCCCGCCACCACCTGACGGCGCGACGGACGGCGGCTCGGCCCGGCGGCCGAGCCGCTACGATCGCGCTTCCGTCCCAAGGGCACGCGACCCACTGCCGATTGGCGGCACGCACGATGAACGACCCCCTCGACCCCGGACCCGTCGCGGACCGCACGGCGAACGGCACCGCGGACAGCTCCGCGAACAGCTCCGCGGACCGCACCGCGAACGGCTCCGTCCAGGACGGCCCGGACGGCTCCCCCGCCGTCCCGACCCCCCGGGCCGCCCCGGACGACCCCGCGGCCGCCGCGCCCGCGCTGCGCCGGCTGCTGGACCTGCTCGCCTCGGGCGCCGCCACCGAGGACTTCGCCGACGTGCTCGCCGACGCCCGCCGCCGGGGAGCGCCCGCCGATGTGCTCGCCGAGCTCGACGACGCCACCTGGCAGGCCCTCCGCGTGCACCGCACCCTGCGCCAGCACCGCCGCCGGGAAGCCGAGTTGACCGCCCTGTTCGACACCGCGGGCGACCTCGCCGCCTCCCGCGACCTGGACGCCGTGCTGCAGGCGATCGTCCGCCGGGCGCGGATGCTGCTCGGCACCGACACCGCGTACCTGACCCTGCCGGACGAGGCCGCCGGCGACACCTACATGCGGGTCACGGACGGCTCGGTCTCCGTCCTCTTCCAGACCCTGCGGCTCAGCCTCGGCGACGGGCTCGGCGGACTCGTCGCGCAGACCGCCCGCCCGTACGCGACCCCCGACTACCGCACCGACGAGCGGTTCCACCACACCGGCACCATCGACGCCGGCGTCCTGGACGAGGGCCTGGTGGCGATCATCGGGGTGCCGCTGCTGCTCGGCGGGCGGGTCATCGGGGTGCTCTTCGCCGCCGACCGCTCGCCGCGCGCCTTCTCCCCCGACGAGGTGGCGCTGCTCTGCACGCTCGCCGCGCACGCCGCGATCGCCCTGGACACCGCCAAGGCCCTGGCCGACACCCGGGCCGCGCTCGCCGAACTGAACAGCGCCAACGAGCTGGTCCGGGCGCACTCGGCCGCCGTCCAGCGCGCCGAGCAGGCGCACGACCGGCTCACCGACCTCGTGCTGCGCGGCGCAGAGGTGCCCGACGTGGCTGCCGCCGTCGCCGCGCTGCTGGGCGGGGAGATAGCCGTCCTGGACGCCGAGGGGGAGTCGCTCGCCGGGCGGTCCGCACCCGCCGCCGAGCTGGCCGGGGCGGTCGCCGCGTCCCGGGCCGAAGGCCGCTCCGTCCGGCACGGCGACCACTGGGTGTGCGCCGTCCTCGCCGGGCACGACACGCTCGGCACCCTGGTGCTGCGCGGCCGGCCGGACCTCGACGACGCCGACCGGCGGCTGTTCGAGCGGGCCGGCGTGGTGACGGCGCTGCTCCTGCTGCTGCGCCGCTCGGTGGCCGAGACCGAGAACCGGATCCGCGGCGAACTGCTCACCGACCTGCTGACCGCCCCCGACCGCGACCCGGCCGGGCTCACCGCCCGCGGGCGCCGGCTCGGCGTCGACCTGGCCCGTCCGCACCTCGTCCTGGTCGCCGAACCGGCCGGCCCCACCGGGCCCCCCGACCGCGGCCGGCTGGTCGGCGCGGCCCGGCGCCACCTGTTCGGCACCCGCGGCGTCAGCGCCGAGCACGGCGAGGCCGTCGTCCTGCTGCTGCCCGAGGCGGGCGACCCGGAGGAGGCCGCGCGGCAGGCCGCCGAGCGGCTGGCCCGACTGGCCGGTTTCCCTGTCACCGTCGGCGCCGGCCGCCCCGCCGCCGGCCCGCCCGCACTGGCCGCCGCGTACGCCGAGGGGCTGCGCTGCGTGCGGGCCCTGCGGGTGCTCGGCCGCGCCGGGGAGGGCGCCTCGGCCCGCGCACTGGGCTTCCTCGGAGTGCTGCTCGGCGGCGGGCACGACGTGGACGGCTTCGTCGGCACCACGCTCGGCCCGCTGCTGGCCTACGACGCCCGGCGCGGCACCGAACTCGTCCGCACCCTGCGCGCGTACTTCGACTGCGGCGGCAGCCTCACCCGGGCCAAGGACGAGCTGCACGTCCACGTGAACACCGTCGTCCAGCGGCTGGACCGGGTCGAGGCGCTGCTCGGCCGGGACTGGAACCAGCCCGAGCGCTCCCTCGAACTCCAGCTGGCGCTGCGGCTGCAGCTGCTCTCCGGCGACTAACCGGCCTGCTCCGGACAGGGCCGCGCCGCCCCCGGAGGGGCGCCGGGGAGCTCCGATCGGGTGGCTGGACGGTCCGTCCGGGCGTGGGCGTACAGTGGCGAGGTTGGTCTCGAACGCCTGGCAAGGAGCAGTCGTGAGCGAGCGGAGCGAGCGGTCGATCGGGAGTTGCGCGTCCCGCGGAGCGACCGCCCAGCGCAGCGAGGTGGGCGCGTGAGCGAGAACGTGCGGTTCGTCCGGATGGGCATCGGCGAGGGCGCCGTCGCCTACCAGGAGGCCTGGGAGGAGCAGCAGCGCCTGCACGCGCTGCGGGTCGCGGACGAGATCCCCGACACCGTGCTGCTGCTGGAGCACCAGCCCGTCTACACGATGGGCAAGCGCACCAACCCCGCCGACCTGCCGCTGGACGGCACCCCGGTGGTCGAGGTCAACCGGGGCGGCGAGATCACCTGGCACGGCCCCGGCCAGCTGGTCGGCTACCCCATCGTCAAGCTGCCCGACCCGATCGACGTGGTCGCGTACGTCCGGCGGCTGGAGGAGGCGCTGATCCGCGCCTGCGGCGAGTTCGGCGTCGGGACCACCCGGGTCGAGGGCCGCAGCGGGGTCTGGGTGCTGGGCGATTCCATCCCGGACGCCGTCGTCGACCCGGCCCAGGTCGTCGACATCGGCAAGCTGACCCTGCGGATGGGCCTGCCGCTGGGCATCGACCCGCGGCTCGCCGGCCCCGAGTACGCGCCCTCCAACGCCGGCCAGCGCGGCGACGACCGCAAGCTCGCCGCGATCGGCGTCCGGGTCGCCCGCGGGGTGACGATGCACGGCTTCGCGCTCAACTGCGACCCGGACATGACCTGGTTCGACCGCATCGTGCCGTGCGGCATCCGGGACGCCGGGGTCGCCTCGCTCGCCGGGGAGCTGCGCCGCGACTTCACCGTCGGTGAGGCCCTGCCGGTGGTCGAGCGGCACCTGGCGGACGTGTTCGCCGAGCTGCCCGAGCCCGCGCTCAGCCGCTGAGGCCCCCGCCCCCGGGTACCCTCCCTGGGGCCGCCCCGGCGGGAACCCCCGGGAATCTACCGGCCGGTAGCTCTGTTGCCCTGCGATTGCAGGGCGGTAGGCCCGGCGAAGGCCGTACAACCACAGGCGTACCCTGGGGGTACCCCGTCTAGTTCTAGGAGTCGCACGTGTCCGCTGTCGCGCCCGACGGCAGGAAGCTGCTCCGCCTGGAGGTCCGCAACAGCGAGACCCCCATCGAGCGGAAGCCCGAGTGGATCAAGACCCGCGCGAAGATGGGCCCGGAGTACAACGCCCTCCAGTCGCTGGTGAAGAAGGAGGGGCTGCACACGGTCTGCCAGGAGGCCGGCTGCCCCAACATCTTCGAGTGCTGGGAGGACCGCGAGGCGACCTTCCTCATCGGCGGCGACCAGTGCACCCGCCGCTGCGACTTCTGTCAGATCGACACCGGCAAGCCCGCCGAGTTCGACCGTGACGAGCCCCGCCGGGTCGCCGAGTCGATCGTCACGATGGACCTCAACTACGCCACCATCACCGGCGTCGCCCGCGACGACCTCGCCGACGGCGGCGCGTGGCTGTACGCCGAGACCGTCCGCCAGGTGCACGCGATGACCGCCGAGCGCCAGGGCGGCCGCACCGGCGTCGAGCTGCTGATCCCCGACTTCAACGCCGTCCCCGAGCAGCTGGCCGAGGTCTTCTCCTCCCGCCCCGAGGTGCTCGCGCACAACGTCGAGACCGTCCCGCGGATCTTCAAGCGGATCCGCCCGGCGTTCCGCTACGAGCGCTCGCTGGACGTCATCACCCAGGCCCGCGCGGCCGGGCTGGTCACCAAGTCCAACCTGATCCTCGGGATGGGCGAGACCCGCGAGGAGGTCAGCCAGGCGCTGGCCGACCTCGTCGGCGCCGGCTGCGAGCTGATCACCATCACCCAGTACCTGCGCCCCTCGCTGCGCCACCACCCGGTCGAGCGCTGGGTCAAGCCGCACGAGTTCGTCGAGCTGCAGCAGGAGGCCGAGGAGCTCGGCTTCGCCGGCGTCATGTCGGGCCCGCTGGTGCGCTCCTCGTACCGGGCCGGCCGGCTCTACCGGCAGGCGCTGGAGCGGCGCGAGCAGGCCGCGGTCTGACCCGGCGCCACCGCGCCACCCGCACCCCGCGAAAGGGCGGAGCTCCGGCTCCGCCCTTTCGGCTTCACCGTGCTTTGACTGGCTGGTCACGGGCTGGTAACACGGGGTGGTGACGATGGAACTCGTCGCGATCGTTCGATTCTTCTCAGCCACCAGGGAGCTGTTCGGCATGCGGATGCGGATCCGGTCGGTGGGTGTCGCCCTGCGGCTCGCCGAGAACGTCCTGCTGGCGGGCGGCCAGCGGCAGGCCCGGCGCAACGCCTGGGCGGCGGTCTGCGAGAACCGCCGGTACGCGGCGGACCGCCGGCACGACGCCGGAGCCGTCGGCGCCAAGTCGGCCCCGTAGCGCCTGCGGGGCCCGACCGCGCCGGGCCCGACCGCGGGGCCGACCGCGCGGGGCCCCGACCCACGCCGGGCCGACCGCGCGGCGCTGGAGCGGTCTCGGCCGCGGACCCGGCCGGCACCGCGCCGGACGGCGGGCCCGAGCGCCCCGGAGTCCCGCGGTCGCAGGACGTCACCGCCCCGGGCACAGCCGTCGCCGTACGCAGTCGGGTACCCGCACACGGGTCACGGTTGGGGGCGAACGGGTACCCGGGCTTGGATATCCCGTACCCGTGCCACGTACCATGAGCGTTATGGCGAGGGAAACATCCGAGAACCCCGGGCGACTGAAGCAGATCCGCCTGGCGTACACCATGACCAAGAAGGTCGACACCAAGATCGGCCTGATCATCGCCGGCGTCGGCCTGCTGACCTTCGGCGTGTTCCTCGCCATCGGCTTCGCAATCGACCACCCCGTCTACCTGGGGATCCTGGGCTTCATCGTGGCCTTCCTGGCCATGGCGATCGTCTTCGGGCGCCGGGCCGAGCGCGCGGCGTTCGGACAGATGGAGGGGCAGCCGGGCGCCGTCGCGGCGGTGCTGAACAACATCCGGCGCGGGTGGAGCTCCAACTCCACCCCGGTGGCGGTGACCCGCAACCAGGACGCGGTCTACCGCGCCGTGGGCCGGGCGGGCATCGCGCTGATCGGCGAGGGCAACCCGAACCGGGTGCGCCAGCTGCTGGCCTCCGAGAAGAAGAAGATGGCCCGTGTCGTCGGCGACGTGCCGGTGCACGACATCGTGGTGGGCAACGGAGAGGGTGAGATCCCGCTCAAGAAGCTGCAGATCCACCTGATGCGCCTGCCCCGCGCCATCACCGCCGCCCAGGTCACCGAGACCAACGACCGGCTGCGCGCGCTGGGCGACCTGCTCTCCAAGGCGCCCATCCCCAAGGGCCCGATGCCCAAGGGTGCCCGGATGCCCAAGGGCGGCCAGGTCCGCTGACCCCTCCCCACCACGAACGCGAACGGCCCCGCCGCGGAGACTCCGCAGCGGGGCCGTTCGCTTGCCGTGGTGCGCTGGCCGTGGTGCGCTGGCCACCGACCGCGGCCCGTCGGCCGTCCGGCGTGCTGACGAGCCGGCCGCCCGGATCCGGACCTCCGGATCGGAGCCCCTGGATCCGCACCTCTGGATCCGGACCTCTAGATCCGGACCTCGACCGTGCCGACGGCCTTGTCGTGCAGGCCCCGGGTGTCGCGGTCCCAGACCAGCGGCGGCACCACCAGGCACAGCAGCAGGGTGCGCAGCAGGACCTGCGGGATGGTGGCGCGGCCGCCGTCGAGGCGGACCACCCGGAGGCCGAAGAGCCGCTTGCCGACGGTCGTGCCGGTGGTGGCGAGCAGCACCGACGCGACCAGGAAGTAGAGCGGGCTGGTCCACAGGTTCGCGTGGCCTGCGCTGCCCTTGCCGATCAGCCCGTAGGCGATCAGGGCGACGAGCCAGCCGTCGACGAACAGGGCGCCGATCCGGCGGCCGGGGCCGGCGAGCGAGCCGGAGCCCTCCTTGGGCAGTCCGAGACGCTCGCCGCGGTGGCCGAAGTCGGCGCCCATCTTCTCGGCGGCCGCCTTCGGGCCGTCGATCCACGATCCCAACGCTTCTCTGGTGTCCACGAATCCACACTAACCGGGCGGTCGGCCCGGACCGCCACCGGCTCCCCCGAACGCCACGAGCGGGTGAATCGTGTCGCCGGGGCTTTCCAAGTGGTCCAGACCACTTGCGGAGGGGCGCCCCTGACCGGGAGGCGTTTTGCCCCGTCCCGTACGTCTTTGCCGCCCGCGCGAGGGCCGTGGTTAACATTTACGAAACGGCCGGGTCACCGGCCGGAAACGGGCCATTCCTAGGGTGAGCCCCATTCGCACGCCGAGGAGGATGTATGTTCAACAACGCCGCCGAAGTGAAGCAGTTCATCCAGGACAACGATGTGAAGTTCGTCGATGTCCGTTTCTGCGATCTGCCGGGCGTCATGCAGCACTTCTCCGTACCTGCGGCGACCTTCGACCCGTCCGAGACCCTGATGTTCGACGGCTCGTCGATCCGCGGCTTCCAGGCCATCCACGAGTCCGACATGGCCCTGGTCGCGGACCTCGCCACGGCCCGCCTCGACCCGTTCCGGGCCGAGAAGCACCTCAACATCAACTTCTTCATCCAGGACCCGGTCACCGGCGAGGCCTACAGCCGCGACCCCCGCAACGTCGCCAAGAAGGCGGAGGCCTACCTCGCCTCCTCCGGCATCGCCGACACCGCGTTCTTCGGGCCCGAGGCCGAGTTCTACGTCTTCGACTCGGTCCGCTTCGACACCAGCGCCAACGCGTCCTTCTACCACATCGACTCGGAGGCCGGCGCCTGGAACAGCGGCGCCGCCGAGGGCGACGTCCGCGGCTACAAGGTCAAGTACAAGGGCGGGTACTTCCCCATCCCGCCGGTGGACCACTTCGCCGACCTGCGCGCCGAGATGTCCCTGGAGCTGGCCAAGTCCGGCCTGGAGGTCGAGCGGCAGCACCACGAGGTCGGCACGGCCGGCCAGGCCGAGATCAACTACAAGTTCAACACCCTGCTGCACGCCGCCGACGACCTGATGCTGTTCAAGTACATCATCAAGAACGTCGCCTGGCGCAACGGCAAGACCGCCACCTTCATGCCGAAGCCGATCTTCGGCGACAACGGCTCGGGCATGCACGTCCACCAGTCGCTGTGGAGCGAGGGCTCGCCGCTCTTCTACGACGAGCAGGGCTACGCCGGCCTCTCCGACATGGCCCGCTACTACATCGGCGGCCTGCTCCGGCACGCCCCCTCCCTGCTGGCCTTCACCAACCCGTCGGTGAACTCCTACCACCGCCTGGTGCCCGGCTTCGAGGCACCGGTCAACCTGGTGTACTCCCAGCGCAACCGCTCCGCCGCGATCCGCATCCCGATCACCGGCTCCAACGCCAAGGCCAAGCGCATCGAGTTCCGCGCGCCCGACCCGGCCTCCAACCCCTACCTGGCCTTCTCCGCCATGCTGATGGCCGGCCTCGACGGCATCCGCAACAAGATCGAGCCGCTGGAGCCCGTCGACAAGGACCTCTACGAGCTGGCCCCGGAGGAGCACGCCAACGTCCCGCAGGTGCCCTCCTCGCTCCCGGCCGTCCTCGAGGCCCTGGAAGCCGACCACGAGTACCTCCTCGCCGGCAACGTCTTCACCCCGGACCTGATCGAGACCTGGATCGACTTCAAGCGCACCAACGAGATCGCCCCGATCGCCCTCCGCCCCCACCCCCACGAGTTCGAGCTCTACTACGACCTGTAGGACGGGTCGCGGCCGATCCACTGGTCAGGACCGGTGGGTCGGTTCGGACGGTCGGACCACTCGGGCCCCGTCGTGCTCCTTCGGGAGGGCGGCGGGGCCCGGTGCGTGGGTGGGGGTCACGGGGCGTCGGGGGTGAGGGCGAGGACGGCGAGGTCGTCGGCGAGGAGGCCGGCGTACTCGTGGACGTCCTGGGCCAGGAAGGACACCAGCCGGTCGGGCGAGGTCGTCCCGAGGGCGGCCAGCCGCGGGGCCAGCGGGTAGAAGGTGCCGGTGGCGTCCCGGGCCTCGCTGACGCCGTCGGTGTACAACAGCACCGTGCGGCCCGGGGGAAGGGCGACGGCGGTCGGCTTGCCGCGCTCCTCGGCGGGGCCGAGGTGGCCGAGGCCGAGCGGGAGCTCGTCGGCGCAGGACACCGGGGTGATGGTGCCATCGCCGAGCAGCAGCGGGGTGGTGTGGCCCCGGTTGACGATCTCCACGCAGTCGGAGCCCGGCCGGTACTGCAGCAGGACGGCGGTCACGAAGAGCTCGTCGTCGCCGCGGTCGGCGGCGTCGCGCAGCACGGCCCGGTCCAGCTGGTCGGCGAGGTCGACCAGCTCCGGGGTGTCGTGCGCGGTGGCCCGGAAGGCGCCGAGCACGTCGGCCACCGTCCGGACCGCGCCGAGACCCTTGCCGCGGACGTCGCCGAGCAGCACCCGGACGCCGAAGCGGGTGTCGCACACCTCGTACAGGTCCCCGCCGACCAGCACCTCGGCCTGGGCCGGGCGGTAGAGGCCGGCCACCCGCAGGCCGCCGGCCCGGTCCGGCACCGGGCGCAGCACCGTGCGCTGCAGGGTCTCGGCGACCGTCCGGGCCTGCAGCAGGTTGCGGTTCTGCCGGGTGCGCTGCCACGCGAGGGCGGTGCCCATCACCCCGGAGAGCAGGGTGGCGATGTAGACCCAGACGTGGTGCTGCTCGTTGATGTGGCCCGCGCGCAGGGCGAGGACGAGTTGCAGGGCCAGCGAGCCGACGGTGGTGGCGGCGGTCAGCACCGGGCCGTAGCTGAACGCCGCGACCACCGGCAGGGCGGTCAGCAGGAAGCCGGCGGCCACCGCGTCCGGGACGACCGCCTCGGCGGTCAGGTCGAGCAGGAGCAGCAGCACCGGCAGCCAGGGCACCCAGCGCGGCACCCTGGGTTCCACGGCCACCGGGTGCGGTGGGCGGGGCGCTGTGGGCACGGCGGGGACCTCCTGAACGAATGTCCCGGATTGACCGGGTTCGCCCCTCCATGCTCTCCCACGGACGGCCCTGCCACGAACGGTCGAACGTCCCGGATCCCGACGGACTGCCGGCCGGCACGTGCCACCGGGCCGACCGAGGCCGAGCGGGCCGACCGGACCGAGCGGGCCCGACCGCCCGGCAGTCCGGCAGTCCGGGCGGTCGGGGCGCGGTCAGCGGACGGAAACGGGCAGCGTCTCGAAGCCGCGCAGGACCAGGCGGTCGCGGCGGGTCGGAACGCCGCCCGGGGCGAGCCGGGGGAAGCGGGCGAGCAGCGCCGGCACCGCCACCTCCGACTCCAGCCGGGCCAGCTGGGAGCCCAGGCAGTAGTGCGGCCCGCCGCCGAAGCTCAGCGGCTGGCTGTCCGTGCGGCGCGGGTCGAACACCTCGGGGCGGTGGTGGCGGGCCGGGTCGTGGTTGGCCGCGCCGAGCAGCAGCAGCGCCACGTCGCCGGGCGGCACCGGCAGGCCGTCGACGGCCAGGTCGTCGGCCAGGGCCACCCGGGAGGTGAGCTGGACCGGGGAGTCGAAGCGCAGCACCTCGTCGGTGAAACCGGCCGGGGTGACCGCGCCGCTGCGCAGGCCCGCCACCACCTCGGGGTGGCGGAACAGCAGGGCCAGACCGTTGCCGAGCAGGTTGGTGGTGGTCTCGAAGCCGGCGACCAGCAGCAGCACCAGGTTGGCCAGCAGCTCCCGGGCCGGCAGCCGCTCCGGGTCGTCGGCGGCGATCCGGGCCAGGTCGGTGACCAGGTCGTCCTGCGGACGGGCGAGGCGCTCGGCCGCCAGCGCCGTGAAGTAGTCGGCGAGCTCGTCGGCGGCCGCGTCGGCCTCGGCCAGCTCGGAGCGGTCGTCGACGAACTCCAGCGCGACGGTGAGGTCGGAGGCCAGGCCGCGGAAGCGGTAGCGGTCCCGCTCGGGGACGCCAAGCAGCTCACAGATCACGCCGACCGGAAGGCGGAAGGCGAAGGCGTCCATGAAGTCCACCGGGGAGCCGTCCGCGCCCTGCTCGGCCATCTCGTCCAGCAGCCGGGCGACCGCGGCCTCCACCGCCGGACGCAGCGCGGCGACCCGCCGGGCGGTGAACACCGAGGCGATCAGCGGGCGGACCCGGGGGTGGTCGGGCGCGTTGCGCTGCAGGATCGAACGGCCGAACAGCGCCAGCGAGGTGTGCTCGGCGAACTCCGGGGTCAGGCCCGCCATCATCTCGGCGGTCGCGACCGCGAAGGCCGGGGTGCGCAGCACCCGGTCGACCGCCGCGTGCCCGACCACCAGGAAGGTGCCCGGGCCGGCCGGCATCACCGTGCCCAGCTCGTGCGCCCGCGCGTACAGCGGGTACGGGTCCGCCGTGCCCTCGCCCGTCAGCAACTGCTCGATGATCGCCGCGCCGTCCATCCGCTGCTCCCCTCCGGGGGCCCTTCTCCTCGGGCCCCGATTCCTGGTTCGTGAACCACCGTCGGGCGCGGCGGAGTTCCCGTCCCGGCCGGGCCATCCGGGCGGGACGGCCCGGCCTGCCCGGCCACCGGTGGGCGGAGGGCCGTCGGCCGGCTCGGTAGGCTGGACGGCATGGAGATCTGGATCAACCCGCGTTGCGGCAAGTGCCGGTCCGCGCTCGGCGTGCTGGAAGCCGCCGGGGCCGCGTACACCGTCCGGCGCTACCTGGAGGACCCGCCCACCGCGGCCGAACTGGAGCAGGTGCTGGAGCGGCTGAACCTGGAGCCCTGGGACATCACCCGCCTCGACGAGCAGGTCGCCAAGGACCTCGGGATGAAGCAGTGGACCCGGGAGGAGGGCGACCGGGCGCGCTGGATCGCGGCGCTGGCCGAGCACCCGATCCTGATCCAGCGCCCGATCATCACCGCGGACGACGGCCACGCCGTCGTCGCCCGCACCCCGGAGGCCGTCAAGTCCGTCCTGCCCTAGCCCTCTCTTCCGGATCCCGCCGGGCCGGAATCGAGCCCTGCGGACCCTGGCCCGGGCCGGTCAGTGCAGCTGGATCCGCTGCACCGGCCGGCCCGGGTGCCAGTTGAGGACCCAGAGGTGGCCCTCCCCCACCGCGGTGTGCACGACCTGCTCCAGCTCCAGCCGGAAGGCGTGGAAGGGGGTGGGCGGCGGCTCGGGCAGATCCGCCGCGTAGGCGGCCAGCTCGGTCTCGTCGGTGATCTCGACCGCGCGGCCGGAGACCTTGGAGTCACCGCCCTCCATCCGCTCGCCCCCCGGGTGGGCGTGCAGCGCGAAGCGGCCGTCCCGCTGGAGGTCACGCGCCTTGGCGGAGCCGTACATCGACCCGAGCATCAGGTCGGCGCCGACGAAGTCGACCTCGGTGCCGCTCACCCGGGGCGATCCGTCCTTGCGCAGCGTCGCCAGGACGTGGTGCTTCTCGGCCTCGAACCGGGCCCGCACGAGGGGCGCGAGGTCCGGGGCCTCCTGCTCGAAATCCTGCCAGGTAGCCATGGCGCCAGTCTGGCACCCGGTACCGACACCCGCCGGGCACCGCCGGACGGCTGTCGGTGCCCGGTGCCAGACTGGCGGGGTGACCACCACGACCACGTACATCGCCTTCCTCCGCGCCATCAACGTCGGCGGCCGGACGGTGCGGATGGAACGGCTGCGGGAGCTCTTCACCGAGCTCGGGCTGGACGGCGTCCGGTCCTACATCCAGAGCGGCAACGTTTTCTTCACCACCGACGAGCCGGACCGCGCCGCCCTGACCGCACGCATCGAGCAGCACCTGGAGCAGTCCCTCGGGTACCCGGTGCCGGTGCTGCTGCGCACCGTCGACGAGGTGGCCGAGCTGCTCGCCGCCGAGCCGTTCCGGGGCGTCGAGGTGACACCGGACGTCCGGCTGGTGGTGGCCTTCCTGTCCGAGCCGCTGCCTGCCGACCTCGCCGTCCCGTACACCTCGCCCAAGGGCGACCACGAGGTGATCGGCGCCGACCCGGGCGCCGCGTACGTGGTGATCCACCTGAGGAACGGCAAGTGGGTGACCGGGGAGCTGTTCGGCAAGGCCTATCGGGGCTCGGTGACCTCCCGGTTCCTGCACACCACGGAGAAGATCCTGGCGGCGGCCCGCAAGGGCTGACACCCCGTCGGGCCGGTCGCCTGACCGGTCGTCGGGACGGTCGTCGGGACGGCCCGTGGACCGCCCCCGGGCGGCCGGAACCGCGCGCGCCCGGCCAGCGTCTGGAGTGCAGTGACGTACTCATCGGGCGCCGGCGGGCGGCGCGTTCTGGACAGTCCCGGCCGGCTGAGCCGACAATCGGGCCATGACGACGTCTCCTGAGTTCCGCGGCGGCGCGCTCCGGCCGTCCGACGCCGAACGGGAGCAGGCCCTCGGCGCGCTCCGGGACGGCGCGGGCAGCGGGCGGCTGTCGCACGACACCTTCCTCGGCCGGATGGAGATCGTCCTCCAGGCCACCAGCAAGGGCGAGTTGGACGCGGCGATGACCGGGCTGCCGACCGGGAACCCGGTCGAGCGCCTCGTGCTGCGGGCGGTCGGCAGGGTCTCCGCGTTCGGGGACCGGCTGAACCGCGCCTGGCGCACCGAGCGGCTGCCGGGGCTGAGCCTCCCGCAGGCCGGTGCCGTCCAGTTGACGATCGGCCGGATCCCCGGCTCCGGGCTGCGGCTGCACGACGCCTCGGTCTCCCGCCAGCACGCCGAACTCCGGCACGAGGGTGGCGGCTGGGTGCTGTACGACCTCGGTTCGACCAACGGCACGCACGTGAACGGCCGCCGGATCGCGGGCGGCGTCCGCGTCCGGGCCGGCGACCAGGTCCGCTTCGGGAACCTGGAGTTCCGGCTGGCCTCCGGCTGACCGTGCCCCGGCCCGGCGGCACGGAGGGCGGTGCCGGGTGGCGCTGACCGCGGGCCGCCGGCGCCCGGTGGCGCTCTGCGTCAGTGCGGGAACTGCCGGGGCGGGCGCTGCCGGGGCAGGTCGTCCCGGAACTCCTCGATGACGGTGCTGATCTGGCGGGTCAGCACGGTGTGCTCGATCCGGTCCAGGTAACGGTTCTCGGCGGCCAGCGCCTCGACGGTCACCCCGAAGTAGAGCGTCATCAGCGGATTGACGAAGAGCTCGCCGCCCTTCGTCCGGTCGGTGAACCGGACGTCGCCGAACTCGCCGCGCAGCGCCGCCGCCACCGAGCCGTTGACGATGCTGGGGTGCTCGGGGAAGGCGGCCCGGGCGTGCTCGACGGCGTCCAGGTAGAGCACGCCCTCCCGGCTGCCGCGGGGGATGGAGAAGGCGCCGAGGTAGCCGCCCGCGCGCTCGATCGCCGCGAGGTTCTCCAGCACCAGCGCGTGGTTGACGCCGTGGTGGGCGTCGACGCCGAAGCCCAGGCAGGCGACCAGCCGTTCGGGCACCCCGGTGAGACCGGCCACCGCGGCGAGGCTGGCCATGTCCTCCTCCGGGGTGCCGAGACCGGCCTCGTCCCCGCGCATCAGGATGTCGGTGCCGCCGTCGACCAGCAGCACCGCGTCGACGCCCAGGCGGCCGGTGAGCGCCCGGTAGGCCTCGCGCAGCGGCTGGACGCCCACGGACGGGAACGCCCACACCGTGTCGGGCATCCCGTGCCGGTGCAGCCAGCGCGCCAGGGTGCGCTCCGGGAAGTAGCCCTCGGGGGCGGCGGTGTCCGGGCCGATCCGGGCCACCTCGGGCTCCGCCCAGACCTCGGCGGGCAGGCCGTAGAGGTGGGTGAAGGAGAGGTTCGCCAGGTGCACCTCCTTGCCCGCGGCGCGCAGGGCGAGGGCGATCGGCAGACCGGCGTACACGTCGAAACCGCCCCCGGCGCCGGCGATGAGGATGCGCTCGGCGGCCAGCAGCCGGGTGAGCAGCGGGGGTTGCAGCAGTGAGGTCATCGGCGGACGGTAGCACCGGGTACCCGCGGGCCGGCGCCGAGGGCCGGGCGTTGTCAGTGGCGGGTGCGAGGATCGCCGCATGACCCAGGAGACGGACGTCGACCCCGAAGTCCTGCGCGAAGCCCGCGAGCGGGCCCGCGAGTTGATCCGGTGCGGCTTCCAGGAGCCGGACGAGATAGCCGAGTCCCTGGTCGAGGTCCTCGACGACCAGGGACTGACGCAGGAGGAGGCGGAGCGGATCGTCGCTCCGCTGTGGGACGAGCGGCTGGCCGAGCAGGCCTCCTGGCCCGCGACCACGGACGTGGACCGCCTGGAGGCGGCGTTCGACGCGCTGGAGGAGCAGGGCGTCGTCGCGGCGATGGACTTCACCTGCTGTGCCACCTGCGGCTACGAGGAGATCGGCGGCGAGGCCGACGAGGGCTCGCACGGGTTCGTCTTCTTCCACCAGCAGGACACCGAGGCGGCCGCCGCCGGCCAGGGCCTGATGCTGCGGTACGGCGGTTTCCGCACCGGGGCGGAGCCCGCCGGGGTGGCGGAGCGGCGGACGGTCGAGGTCGGCCGGGCGGTGGTGGCCGCCCTGACGGCGGCCGGGTTGCCGGCGGAGTGGGACGGCTCGCCGCACACGGCGATCCGGGTCGCTCCGCTGCTGTGGCTCAACCGCCTGCCGGAGTGACGGTGG
This sequence comes from Kitasatospora sp. NPDC051702, assembly GCF_040681575.1. Taxonomy (NCBI): domain Bacteria; kingdom Bacillati; phylum Actinomycetota; class Actinomycetes; order Kitasatosporales; family Streptomycetaceae; genus Kitasatospora; species Kitasatospora sp. NPDC051702. The sequence goes on along the minus strand of NZ_JBFAZB010000003.1, from coordinate 107,569 downwards.
TGGCGTCGGCGCCGGGGCCGCGGTGGCGACCTGCGCCGGGGCACCGGGGGTCAGCCCCTGAGGGCACCGAGGACTCCGAGGGCACCGTGAACGCCGGGGACGCCGGGGAGTGAGGCCTGCGCGCAGACGCCGGGGAGATGGGCCTGTGCGGTGGACCGCGGCGCGGGCGTCGGCATATGCCTCCGGCGCATGCCACGCGCGTAGACGAACGGCCCGAGAAAAGGCCGGGCAGTCAGTCGGCGATGCCGCCCAGGTCGCCGGGCACGCTGTCGCCCGGCCCGCCCGACGCGCCCCAGAGCTGGGCGGTGCAGCGCTGGTAGGTGGCCTGCCAGTGCGGCCAGTTGCGGGCCACGTCGTCGTCGCAGTCGGCGAGCAGCCGCTCGACCGTCGCCGGCTCCACCCCGTCCAGCAGCCAGGCCAGCGCGTCCGCCGTGCCCGGGCCGTCCGCCGAGCGCAGCAGGTCCAGCAGCTCGCCCAGGCCGCCGAGCCGGGAGGTCTCCGGGACCACCAGCTCCATCCGGGGCAGCAGTTGGCGCTCCTCGATCCGCAGGTGCGTCTCCAGCCGGGCCGCCAGGTCCTCCATCGCGTACGCCACCGGCCAGGCGCTCCCGGTGTCCCGGCTGGCGATCCGGACCAGCGTGGTGACCCGGGTGAAGGAGTGGTCGAGGTTGTGGTGGTCGGCCTCCAACCAGTTGAGCAGCAACCGCAGCTCGGGCGCGAAGCGGCGCACGATCGGCCAGATCCGGGTGTCCTGCTGCTCGTGGTGGCAGGTCAGCATCGCGGTCACGAAGGTCCAGTGCCGCAGCAGCGCCTCACCCGCGTCGTCCTCGCCGGGCTGCAGCAGGCGCAGCGCGTTGGGCAGCCGGGCGAGGTCGCGGCGCAGCGCGGAGTGCACCAGCCGCAACCCGGCGAAGCGGGCCGTCGCCGGCTCCTCGTCGGCGGCCAGCGCGGACGCGGCCGCACCCCTGGAGTCGGCCCCGGACTGCGCCTGCTCGGGCACGGCGGGGGACGGCTGGGGCAGCAGGTGGATCGGCATGGGACTCTCTTCACGAGGTGGCGGATCGGGCGGGCCGGCCGGTGGGACGCGGCGCCATCCAAAGTGCTCACAGTCGATCAGAAGCGAATCAATGTCCGATTGACGCGCAGGTCACAGGCGTTTATGCACCCCCGGGCGGCTGCGCCGGGGACGCCGCCGGAACGCTGCGGCGACCACCGCCGGACGGGCGGCGGCGGGGCCGGGCACAGCCCGACGCAGCCGGGCCCGGGGTGGGAACGGGGGCCGGCCCGGGAACACCGAGGGCCCGGGACACCCGTGCGGGTGTCCCGGGCCCTCGGCCGCGTTCGGCGTGCGCGCGCACCCGTCCGCCGTACCGGGTCAGTCGGCCGCAGGCCCGGCCAGGTTCTTGCTCAGCCACTGCAGCGTGTCCGGGATCATCTTCTTGAAGTCCGAGGTCAGGTGCTTGCCACCGGGCTGCTCGTAGTACTCCAGGGAGGTGGGCGGGGCGGCCTTGGCCACCCAGGCCTTGACCAGCTTGGTCTCGTACGGGTTGGCGCCGCCCGCGGTGACCAGCATCTTGACGTCCGCCTTGCTCTGGGCGACCAGCACGTCCGGGTTGTTGGCCGCGCGCTCGGCGTCGTGGCCCTTCCAGAGCCCCGAGTCGGGGACGTAGTAGCCGTCGATCGGGACGGCGGCCTTGTAGACGTCCGGGTGCTGCAGGGCGAGCTTGGCGCTGCAGAAGCCTCCGGTGGAGGCGCCCATCACGCCCCAGCCGTCGCGGCCCTTGAGGGTGCGGAAGTTGGCGCGCACGAAGTCCGGGATGTCCTGGGTCATCCAGGTGCCCATCTTGGGCTGGCCCGGGATGTCGGAGCAGTCCAGCGCGTTGTGCTCGTCGCCGTTGAAGTTCTGCACCGGCATGATCATGATGAACGGGTGGGCCTTGCCGGCCTTCACCAGCTCCGCGTTGCTCTCCTGGATCGGCAGCTGGTTGTCGGTCCAGGTGTTGTAGCCGTTGCTCTGGCCGCCCGCGAAGAGGGTCAGCACCGGGAAGCCGGTCTTGGCGAACTTGGGGTCGTTGTACTCCGGCGGCAGCCAGACCCAGACCTTGCCGGACACCCCGGACTTCGCGCCGGTCACCGTGGTCACCATGATCGGGCCGGCCGCGGTGTCCCGGGCCTTGGTCAGGGCGGCCTGCGGACCGGTGGGCATCAGCACCTTCCCGGTGGCGGCCGTGGGCTCCGCGGTGGTGGGCGATCCGGTGCCGGTGCCGCTCGGGCTGCCCGCCGCAGTGGTCCCGCTCGCGCCCGGGGTGCCGGCCGCCTTGGCGCCGTCCCCCTTCCCGCCGCCGGAACTCCCGCAGGCCGCGAGCGAGGCGGCCAGGGCGAGTGCGGCGGCGCCGGTCAGGACGGCGCGGGAACGGGACGACTGCCTAAGCACGGTGAGGACTCTCCGACCGATGTCGCGCCCGGTCCGTCTGACCGGGCGGCGGCCCCCCGGTGGGGCCGGACAGGCCCGGGGGCACGACGGTGGTACGGCCCCCGGGACGGCGGCGTGCCGCCCCTCGCGGTGGCGCGCCGTCCTGCGATCTTATGACGTGGGCCGGGGTGACCCGGTTGCGCGGCGGGCACCGTAAATCCAATGTTTGTTCGCGATCGGGTAAAGGTCTTCACCGCTCCCGCCGGACGGCGGGGGCCGGACGGCGGGGGACACAGCGGTCGGCCTGCCCGGGGGCGCCGATTTTGGGGCCTTCGACCAGTGACGCCGGCCGCCCCATCCGCGACGATCGCGTCGACGGGGCCGCCCGGCGGCCCCGGCTGGCCCCGCCGGACCGGGTCCGCACGGACCGAGCAGGGCACCCGAGCAGAGCAACCGAGCAGAGCAACCGCACAGAGCACCGAGGAGAGCGCCATGCCCCAGCAGATCGCCGTCGTCACCGGAGCCGGGAGCGGCGTCGGCCGGGCCGTGGCGGTCGAGCTGGCCGGGGCCGGCTGGCAGGTGGTACTGGCCGGCCGGCGCGCCGAACCGCTGCGGGAGACGGCGCGACTGGGCGGCACCCCGGCCGTCGCGGTGCCGACCGACGTCACCGACCCGGCGGCGGTGGACGCGCTGTTCGCGGAGACCGCCGAGCGCTTCGGCCGGGTGGACCTGCTGTTCAACAACGCCGGCACCTTCGGCGCGGCCGTCCCGGTGGAGGAGCTCGAGGTGGCGGCCTGGCGGGCCGTGGTCGACCTCAACCTGACCGGTGCCTTCCTCTGCGCCCAGGCCGCGTTCCGGCAGATGAAGGCACAGGACCCGCAGGGCGGCCGGATCATCAACAACGGTTCGATCTCGGCGCACGTCCCGCGGCCGCACTCGATCGCCTACACCGCCACCAAGCACGCCGTGACCGGGCTGACCAGGTCGCTGTCGCTGGACGGCCGCCCGTACCGGATCGCCTGCGGGCAGATCGACATCGGCAACGCGGCGACCGACATGACCGCCGCGATGGGCGCCGGGGTCCGGCAGGCGGACGGGCGGATCGCGCCCGAGCCGACCATGGACGTGGCCGACGTGGCCCGCACCGTCCGGCACATGGCCGAGCTGCCATTGGAGGCGAACGTGCAGTTCGCCACCGTGATGGCGACCGCGATGCCGTACATCGGCCGCGGCTGACGGCCGGGAGCGGGCGGACGGAACGGCAGGGCGCGGCGGGGCCGACGGAACGTCGCGACGCGGCGGGGGCCGGCAGGACGCGGGCCCGGCCGCCCGCCTACTCGTCGTGCGAGTGCCGGTACCGCAGCCCGCCGCCGCCCTCGTCCAGCCGGTAGACGCTGGTGGTCGGCCAGTACTCGCCGTTCTCGGCGACGGGCAGTCGGGCCCGCAGGACCATCCGGAGCACGGGCGGCGGGGCGGCGGCGTGGACGAGCTTGCGGTGTCCGTCCCAGCGGCCGCCGCACAGTTCGAGGTCGAGGACGAGGGGGGTGGTTCTCATCCCGCGATGGTGTCAGCGCCGGACCGCCGCCCGCGGGGCGAAGCGGTGCGGCCACTCACACGGGGGACCCCTGTCAGCCTGGGCTGACAGGGGTCCCCGCATCACGGACGGCCCCGGGGGCCGTCCCGAGGGCCCGGCCCCCGGGGCCGGACGGGCCTTACGGGCGCCAGGTGTCGTTCAGGGTGACCGTGCCCGAGGAGGGCGCGGTGGCGCTCCGGTTGGCCCCGGACTCCCAGGTCACCGCGCCGTTGGCGTCCTTGCGCACGTACTTGTACTGGAAGGCCGTGCCGGCTGGCAGGGTGAGCGACAGCGACCAGACGGGGTAGCCGGCCGAGGAGAGCGGCAGAGCCTTGGCCGGGTCCCAGCCGCCGAGGGCGGGGACGTCCCCGACCACGTAGACGTTCTGGCCGTACGCGGTGGTCGCGTTGACGTTGAACGAGGCGCCGGTGGTCGCGGCGACCGCGCCCTGGACGTAGAGCGCGACCGCGTCGCCCGCGCCGACCGTCGCGGTGAACTGGCCGTTGGCGCCCACCTGGTAGGTCGGGCCGGTGCAGCCGCCGCCCGGCTGCGGGTCACCGTGCTGGACGTCGCAGTAGGTACCGGCCGGCAGCCCGGTCTGGAAGGTCTGGGTGATCGCGCCGTTCTCGTGGTTGATCGCGACGTAGCCCTTGTTGCCGCGGCCGAACGCGATGGCGTTGTTGCCGTTGGACCACCAGTTGGTGACGCCGGTGCCGGCGACGGCGTTGCGGAAGCCGACCATGTTGGCGACCTGCCGCCAGGCGTGGGTGCAGTTCCAGCCGTCCTGGTAGCAGGCGTTGACGGTGCCACCGTTGGGCGGGCCGTCGTCCTTGTTGGTGAAGGAGTAGCCGGAGTAGACGTTGGGCGCGCCGTACGGCGAGGCCAGCAGGAAGACGTTGGCCAGCGTGTAGGTGTTGCCGTAGGTGTAGTTGAGGGTGGAGCCGTTGCGCTCGGTGTCCCAGTTGTCGATGAAGCTGCGCGCCTGGCCGCTCGGCAGGTAGCCCCAGGACGCGCCCCAGCCGTTCAGGTTGGCGAGCTTGTCGCTGGTGAACATCCGCTTGAGGTCGGTGCCGACCCGGAACTCGTCCACGTCGCCGGTGCCGGTGTACTCACCGGGCTGGATCGGCTCGCCGGCGCCGTAGATGACCTCCTGCACCCAGTAGGCGCCCGGGTTGGCCATCTTGGCCTTGATCGCGGCGAGGTCGGCGGCGGCGATGTGCTTGGCCGCGTCGATCCGGTAGCCGTCGACGCCGAGCGCGCCCAGGTCGTCGAGGTAGTGCGCGATGGTGGTCCGGACGTAGGAGCTGCCGGTGTCCAGGTCGGAGAGGTTGACCAGCTCGCAGTTCTGGACGTTGGAGCGGTCCTGGTAGTCGGTGATCGGCTGGCGGCAGGAGTGGAAGTCCTGGTCCTGGTAGGTGCCGGGGTAGGTGTACTTGCTGTACGCGGTGCCGCCGGTGCCGGTGCCGGAGCCGGCCGCCATGTGGTTGACCACCGCGTCGGCGATCACCTTGACGCCGGCGGCGTGGCAGGTGTCGACCATGTTCTTGAAGGACGTCCGGTCGCCGAGCCGGCCGGCGATCCGGTAGCCGACGGGCTGGTAGGAGGTCCACCACTGGGGGCCCTGGATGTGCTCCTGGGGCGGCGAGACCTCGACGAAGCCGTAGCCCTTGGGGCCGAGGGTGGAGGTGCAGGCCTGGGCGACCGAGTCGAAGCGCCACTCGAAGAGCGTGGCGGTGACGTCCTTGCCGTTTGCGGTGGGCGGGGTGGCCCCCGCGGTGGGGGCGCCGAGGGTGGTGCCGAGCGAGAGCGCGAGCGCCGCCGAGGCGGCGAGCGCTCCGGCCGCGCGGACGGGCCGGCGGGTGGGGGCGGTGGTGACCACGTCGTCTCCTGGGGGTGGCTGGGGTGGGGCAGCCGGAGGGTGAAGCCTGCAGGAAGTTTCTGTAACTTGCCGGAAACTTGCAGCGCTGAACCTAGAGCCGTCGACACACACCGTCAAGAGCCTGGAAAGAACGTTTCTGCATACCCCGCGCCGGGCTCGTAACCCACCCCGCCGGACCCGGCGCCCAGCCCCGGCCGGACACACGACAAGGACCCGCCGGACGCACGACAAAGGCCCGCCGGACGCACGACAAGGGCCCGGCAGCCGTGGCTGCCGGGCCCCTCACCTGTCCTGGTTCACCGGGCCCGAGGAGGCCCGACCCGACCTCAGCCGGTCTGGACGGAGGTGTCGTCGATCACGAAGCTCGTCTGCAGCGAGGAGTCCTCGACGCCGTTGAACTTCAGGGTGACCGTCTGGCCCGCGTAGGACGAGAGGTCGAAGGTGCGCTGCTGGTAGCCGGCCGCGGCGTCCACGTTGCTGTAGGTCTTCAGCGTGGTGCCGTTGACCGAGACGGTCAGCTTGTCGTAGACGGTGGAGCCGGTCTCGGCGGTGTCGATGTGCAGCCAGAAGCTCAGCGTCGCCTTGCAGCCGGCCGGGATGGTGACCGTCTGGGACAGCGAGTCGGTGTGGCTGGAGCCGTAGCCGTTCAGCCAGGCCTTCCAGGAGCCGCCGTGGGCCGCCTGCGAGGAGCTGTTGTCGACGACGCCGGAGCTCGCCGTCCACGGGGAGGCGCTGCCGGTCTCGAAGCCGGCGTTGCCCAGCAGCTGCGCCGGGGTGCAGCTGCCGCCGCCACCGCCGGTGACGGTCCAGGTGAAGCTGGTGTTGCCGCTCTTGCCGGCCGAGTCCGTGGCCGTGACGGTCACGTTGGAGGTGCCGGCGGCCGTGGCGGTGCCGCTGATCACGCCGGTGGAGGCGTTGATCGACAGGCCGGCGGGCAGGCCGGAGGCGCTGTAGGACAGCGGGGCGGTGCCGCCCGTGGCCTTGATCTGCAGGTTCACCGAGCCGTTGAGCGCGGTCGACTGGTTGCCCGGGTTGGTGACGGTGACGCCGCCCGGGTTGGGCAGCGAGCCGACGTTGACGCCCGCCCAGGCGGTGCTGACGGCCGTGAGCTCCGCGCTGCCGGCACCGTACAGGTCGGTCGCCGCCTTCTCCGTCGCGGTGCGCGCCGCGGCGTAGTTGGTGGTGGAGGTCATGTAGGTGGTCAGGGCGCGGTACCAGACCTGCGCCGCCTTGTCCCGGCCGATGCCGGTGACCGCGATGTTGTTCTGGGTCGGCGAGTTGTAGCTGACGCCGTTGATGACCTTCGCGCCGCTGCCCTCGGCCAGCAGGTAGAAGAAGTGGTTGGCGACGCCGGAGGAGTAGTGGACGTCCTTGTTGCCGACGGTGGAGGACCAGTAGTCGGCGGACTGGCCGTCCTTGGACGGCTTGTCCATGTACCGCAGCGGGGTGCCGTTCCCGTTGATGTCGATCAACTCACCGATCAGGTAGTCGGGGTTGTCGGTCGGGATGTTGGCGTAGAACTCCACCATGGTGCCGAAGATGTCCGAGGTGGCCTCGTTGAGGCCGCCGGACTCGCCCGAGTAGTTCAGGTTGGCGGTGGCCGCCGTGACGCCGTGGCTCATCTCGTGGCCGGCGACGTCGAGCTCGGTGAGGGGGTGGGTGTTCGAGTCACCGTCACCGTAGGTCATGCAGAAGCAGGAGTCGTCCCAGAACGCGTTCACGTAGTTGTTGCCGTAGTGGACCCGGCTGTAGGCGCCGACACCGTCGTTGCGGATGCCGTTGCGGCCGAAGGTGTTCTTGTAGTAGTCCCAGGTGGCCGCGACACCGTAGTGGGCGTCGACCGCCGCCGACTCGCCGTTGGCGACGGTGCCGTCGCCCCAGGTGTCGGTGGACTTGCTGTACAGGGTGCCGGTGCCCGAGGTCCCGTGGTTCAGGTTGGTGGTGTACATCCCACCGCGCGTGGTGTCCTTCATCTGGTAGGACGACCCGGACTGCGAGGTGCCGATGTTGACGTTGCCGACGAAGACGCCCTTGCCGGTGCCGGTCTGGATGCCCTCGAACTTCTGGATGACCTGACCGCTGGTGGCGTCGGTGACCACGTGCAGCTTGCTCGGGGTGCCGTCCGACTCGGTGGAGGAGACGACGGTCTCCCAGGCGAGGCGGGGGTTGTTGTCCGCGGCCCAGACGACCAGGCGGGGCGCGCTCTCCAGCGCGGCGCCCGACTCGGCGGCGAGCGCGGCCGACTGCGCGGCCGGCGCCGCCAGCTTCGGCGTGGTGCCGACTCCGCTCAGCGAGGCGCTGCTGGCCCGGTCCACGCCCTTGGTCGCGCCGGTGGCGGACTGGTGGACCACCAGGTCGCCGCCCAGGACGGGCAGCCCGTTGAGGGTCCGCTCGTACCGCAGGTGACGGGTGCCGTCCGCGTCCTGCACGACGTCCTTGGTGACGAGCTTCTCGTCGCTGCTCAGGCCGAGGGTCTGGGCGAGGGGCGCGGACTGCTGGTTCGCCGAGGCGATCAGCGCGGCCCGGGTCGTCTGCTGGGCGGCGACGGCGGCCGGGGCGTCCGGCGTGGCGGCCTGGGCGATGACCGGTATGCCGGTCACCAGCAGCGCGGTGGTGGCGGCCATGACAACCGCCGCCTTCCGGGCGTGAGCGTAACGGGACATGCGGACTCCTTTTCCGACCGGTGCGGGTTCGCACGCGGTGGAGAGAACCTGGGCCGCAGGGTTGCGGCGCAGTGGGGGCCCCCGCCCGCGGTGTGCGACGGGGGTGCGGATGCGGTGCTCACAAGTCGTTGCAGGATCGGGACGCGCTGCACCTGAACTGGCCGGCTGCACCGGGGGGTGGGGCCCCCTCGTCTGCAGCCGGAGGAATCGTGGCAGCAAACGAGCCGTTAATGACAGATGCATGCCACGGAATGGCCGATTCATTACCGAAACCGTATGCACGACGGTCCGTCAGTTGTGTTACCCCTTTGCGAACTCGTGAACACGGTTTTCATGGTCCGGGTAAAGTTCGATCACTTCCGGATGTCACTGACCAGCGCTCAGGGCTCCCGCCCGGCCCGGCGGGCGGCCGACAGCGCCCCGTGGGCGCGGCACATCACAGTTCCGGCCGTGCCAACGGCTGTTTCCGGCCACCTCGCGGCCAAAACGACACGGGTCCCGCGCCGCCACAACGGCGGTGCGGGACCCGTGAGTTCCGGTTACGGTCCGATCGGCTCCGGGATCACCCCTGGACGAACACCGCCACGGTGCGGCCGGGCACGGTGAAGGTGCCCGTCGCGGCCTCGAAACCGGACTGCTTGACCACCTGGTCCGTGCCGCCCGCCTGGACGGGGTGCAGGGCCTGGGCCGTCCCCTTCAGGGCCGCCACGGTCTGCGTCTGAGCCGTGGGCGTGGCGTTGAAGACCACGGTGACGCCCTTCTCCGCCCCCTTCAGCCCGGTGCCGTCCAGGTGCAGGGTGATCACCCCGGGCGTCTCGCCGGACGTGCCGGAGAGCGGGTAGGAGAGCCGCTGCTGGACCGCCGCCAGGGTGGGCAGCGAGAACAGCGGCGAGGACTGCTTGATCCGCAGGAACTGCTGGTACTGCGCGGCGGTCGCGCGGATGTCGGCCGCCCCCACGGTGAGCCGGGGGTTCGCCAGCAGGGACTTCGCGGTGGGCCACAGGTCCTTGTTGTCGGCCGCGGGCGGCAGCCCCCGTCCCCAGCCGTTGCCGTCTGCCGCGTCCCAGTGGATCGCGTTGAACCAGTCGCCCGAGTCGTAGGAGTTGGCGTCCAGCGACTTGGAGCGCAGCTGGTCGCTGCCGGCCTGGGCGAAGCCCGCCCCCTGGGTGAGCGCGGTGAGCGAGAGCCCGAGCGCCTGCATCCGGGCCCGGTCGGCGGGCGCGGTGCCGGCCGGCAGCTTGTAGGCGAGCGCGTCGAACAGGTCGGTGTTGTCGTGGGCGTCCACGTACTCCACCGCCTCGCCCGGCACGGCCGCGTACCCGGTCGGGGCGCCGTTGTAGTCGACCTGGGCGCCGGTGACGCTCCGGCCCCGGCTGTCGGTGAAGGAGTACCCGGCCAGGTTGCCGGTCAGTCCGACCTTCAACTGGTCCATCTGGTGGAGCAGTCGGGCCTTCTGCTCGTCCGCGGTGCCGTTCGCGGGCGAGCCGTTCGGGTCGGTGTACAGGCCCGAGGCGAAGCCCTGCTGGGGTGCGGAGGAGAGCATGAAGTTGCCGCCGCGGGCGGCGTCCCGGATCCGGTCGTCGAAGGTCGCGATGCCGGTGCCGGCCATGTTGAGCTGGGTGGCCTGCTCGAAGCGGGCGCCGTTCGCGACGACGCCGAAGTTCCAGCCCTCGCCGTAGAGGAGGACGTTCTTCCCGTCCACGCCGTCGGAGTCGGGCGTCATCTTCCGCAGCGCGGCCTGCACGTCGAGCATGGTGGACTTCGGGTCCAGGCCCATCAGGTCGAAGCGGAACCCGTCGACCTTGTACTCGCGGGCCCAGGTCGTCACCGAGTCGACCACCAGCCGGTTCATCATGGCGTGCTCGGGCGCGGTGTCGGCGCAGCAGCTGTCCGTGGTGATCCTGCCGTCGGCGTCCAGCCGCTGGTAGTAGCCGGGCACCACCCGGTCGAGCACCGAGTGCTCGGCCTGACCGCCGGCGGCGGTGTGGTTGTAGACGACGTCCAGCACGACCCGCAGGCCGGCCTGGTGGATCGCCTGCACCATCCGCCGGAACTGCACCGTGCGGGCGGTGCCTTCGGGGTCCGTCGCGTACGAGCCCTCGGGCACGTTGTAGTGCAGCGGGTCGTAGCCCCAGTTGTAGGCGTCGTCGGCGGCGACCGCCGCCACGCACTCCTGCTGCTTCGAGCCGTCCGCCGGGAGGGACTTGAGGTCGCAGGCCGGCAGCTTCTGCTCGGCCCGGTTCTCCCGGATGGTGGCGATGTCGAAGGTCGGCAGCAGGTGGATCGTCGTCACGCCGGCCTTGGCGAGGTCCCGCAGGTGCTGCATGCCCGCGGACTGCGACTCGGTGAACGCCAGGTAGGTGCCGCGTTCGGCGGCGGGCACGGTGCCGTCCTCGACGGAGAAGTCGCGGACGTGCAGCTCCTGGATCTGCTGCTGGGCGGCGGGGACGGCCTTCGGGCGGGCGTGGTCGTCCCAGCCCTGCGGCTTGAGCGCCCCGGCGTCGAGATCGGCGACCAGGCTGCGCCGGGAGTCGGTGGACAGCGCGACGGAGTAGGGGTCGGTGACGGTGTTGACCACCAGCTGCTGCACCGAGGGCGCCCAGACCTTCACCTGGTACAGGTAGTACTTGCCGTCCAGTTCGGCCTTGTCGCGGACGACCTCCCAGACGCCGGTCTCGTCGTCCCGCTTCAGCGGGAGCGTCCGCGGGGTGCCGCCGGTGGCGCCGTCGAAGACCTGGACGGACACCTCCTGCGCGGTCGGCGCCCAGAGCGAGAGCGCCACCTTGCCGTCGTAGTACGCCGGCCCGAAGTCGACCTTCCCGGTCCGCCGGGCGTACAGGTCGTCCAGGACGCCGGGGGTCTGCACACCGGTGGCGGCGAGCACGGCGCCGCTGGGCAGGTGCTCGGTGAACAGCAGCTGGCTGCGCAGCGCCGCCGGGACGCGGGCGGTGTCCCGGGCGTCCACGGTGAAGGCCCGGTAGCCGGCCAGGTGCGGGAACGCGGCCTTCTGCGCCGCGGTCAGCCCGCCCTGGACGGGGGTGAGCCGGATCCACCGGCCGGGCCCGGTCAGCACGCCCTTGTCGGCCTTGATGCCGCCCGCGGGGTCGTAGACCAGCTGGGCGCTGGTCCCGCCGGCGAGGGCCTGGTCGCTCGCGCCGTGGTTCGCCGGGACGACGACGGTCCTCGCGTCGATCCACTGCGCCTTGGCGGTGCCGAGGTCGATCTGCGAGGAGGAGGCGGCGTTCTGCGGCAGCAGGTGGCCCTCGCGGCCGCCGAGGATCCAGATCTCGCGGCCGTCGACCGCGAAGTCCAGCGACTGGTCGGCGGGCAGGTCCTTGTCGTTGCCCTTGTGCAGGATGTAGCTGAGGCTGGTCGCGCCGGGGGCCAGCGGTACCTCGAAGACGGCGCCGAAGGCGTCGCGGCGCGCCGGCGTCAGCGGCTTGCCCCAGTCGGTGGGGGTGGCGGCGCCGGTCCAGTCGTGCAGGCCCCAGCCGTCGTAGTCGCCGTCGGCCCGGTTGTAGTGGATGACGGCGGTGTTCGCCGGCGGCGTGCCCGTCGGTCCGGGGTTCGCGGTGCGGACGGCCGGGTCGCCCTGGGCGAGCCAGACCTCACCGGTGCTGCCGACGTCGACGTGCCGGTCGGCGTCGACGTCCTTGACGCCGTTCTTCTCGACGATGAAGCCGACGTCCGAGGCGCCCGGCTTGAGCCGCACGTACGCGAAGGCGCCGTACGCGTCGCGGCCGGTGAAGGCGTGCCCGGCCGGCCACGGGGTGGATTCGCCGTCGGCGAGGTCGCCCCAGGCGTAGAGGTTCCAGCCGTCGTAGTCCCCGTCCGGGCGCTTGTAGTGGACGACGGCGTACGGGCGGGAGCCGGCCGTGGGCAGCGGCTTGGGGGCGGGGGTGCCGGTGGTGAAGCTCGCGGTGGCGGAGCGCAGCCGGCCGGCGGAGTCCTGCACGACGGCCTTGTAGCGGACGACCGTGCCGGGGGCGACGGCGCTCAGGTCCTGGGTGACGAGGTACTTCCCGGTGTCGGCGGTGCCCAGGGTCTGCCAGGGCCCGGTGCCGATCTGGGCGGCGAAGGTGACGCGGTCGAAGCCGCCGCCGGTCGTGGCGCCGACCGTGACGAGGCCGGTCGAGCCGTCCGCGGGTGGCTGCAGCGAGAGCTGCGGGCCGGCGGCGGGGGCGGCGAGCCGGGCGTCGGCCTTGAGGACGACCGAGGAGAGCGCGGGCACCGTGACGGTGACCTTGCGGTCCGCGCCGCTGGTGACCCGCTCCCCCGCCGAGGGGTAGATCCGGTCGAAGCCCGTCCCGGCCGAGAAGGTGTCGAGGGTGACGGTCTTCGCCTCGGTGGCGTTGTTGACCGCCACCAGGTACTCGACCTGCTGCCCGGCGTCGATCCGGGAGAAGGCGTAGACGCCGGGGCCGTCGGCCGCGTAGCGCTCGATCTGGGCGCCGTCGGCGAGGGCCGGGTTCTCCCGGCGCAGCGCGGCCAGGGCGGCGACGTCCCGGTAGAGCGGGCCGCCCTGTCCGTAGCGGTCTGCCGGGCCGGTGGCGCCGCCGAGCACGCGGTCGGTGTTGTAGGAGGGCGTGGCGGAGGCGAACACGTCCTGCCGGGCGTCCTTGTCGCCGCCCGCTCCGGTGAAGCCCTGCTCGTCGCCGTAGTAGACGACGGGCTGGCCGCGGGTGAGGAACTGCAGCTCGTTGCCGAGCCGGTCCTTCTTCAGCAGGGTGGCGTCGTCGGCGCCGGGGTTGTCGGCGAGCAGGAAGGAGCCGAACCGGCCCATGTCGTGGTTGCCGAGGAAGGTGGGCAGCTCGTAGGCGTCGGTGTCGGCCGTGGTGTAGCGGTAGTCCTGGCCGTAGACGTCGGCGAGGTTGCGGGCCGAGCCGCCCTGGGAGACGTAGGAGCGGGCCGCGCCCTGGAACGGGAAGTCCAGGGTGGCCTGGAGCCTGCCCTTGGTGACGTACGGGGAGGTGGTCGCCGGGTCGCCGGAGTAGACCTCGCCGAACATGAAGAACCGCTTGTTGCCCTGCTTGGCGGCGAAGTCCTTGAGAGCGGGGGCCCACTGCTGCCAGAACGCCATGTTGACGTGCTTGACGGTGTCGATCCGGAAGCCGTCCACGCCGGTGTCCTGGACCCACTGCTGGTAGACCTTCTCGAAGCCCTTGACCACCCTGGGGTTCTGGGTGTCGAGGTCGTCCAGGCCGCTGAAGTCGCCCTCGGTGGCGGACTCGCCGACGAAGGTCGAGTCGCCGCGGTTGTGGTAGAGCGAGGGGTCGTTGAGCCAGGACGGGGTCTTGGCGGTGGCGTCGGCGGGGGTGCGCAGGACCGGGGTGTAGGGGAAGGAGTCCTTGGTGATCCGCGGCCAGGGCGCCGCGGAGTCGGCGACCGCGGTCTCGTCGACGGGGTTGCCGTCGGCGTCGAGCGTCGGGTAGGCGCCGGTGGAGCGGTAGGCGTGCTGCTGTTCGGCGGCGTCGACGACGTCGGCGGTGTGGTTGGTGATGACGTCGAAGAAGACCTTGATGCCGCGGGCGTGGGCCTTGGCTATCAGTTCCTTGAGCTGCTCGTTGGTGCCGAAGTGCGGGTCGACCTGGGTGAAGTCGGTGATCCAGTAGCCGTGGTAGCCGGCCGAGGCCTGGTCACCCGTGCCCTGCACCGGCTTGTTCTTGAAGATCGGGGCCATCCAGATCGCGGTGGTGCCGAGGTCCTGGATGTAGTCGAGCCGCTGGATCAGGCCGGCCAGGTCGCCGCCGTGGTAGAAGCCCTTGTCGGCGGGGTCGAAGCCGTTGTCCATCCGCCCGCCGGTGATGCCGCCGGTGTCGTTGCGGGTGTCGCCGTTGGCGAAGCGGTCGGGCAGGACGAAGTAGAACTGTTCCCGGGTGAGGTCGTGCCGCCCGGAGGTGGCCGCCAGGGCGGCGTCCGAGGGCGGGGCCGGCGGGGCGGCGGCCAGGGCGGCGGGGGCGCCGCCGAGGGTGGCGGCGGTCAGTGCGGCGGCCAGCAGGACGGCCGTGCGGCCGGGTCTGCGTCGGTGGGTGCTCCGCGGCGGGTGGAGCCGGGCATCGGCCACTGAGGGTCTCCCTTAGGGGAAGGGCGATCGAGTTCCCTGGAAGCTAGCGGCCTGCAATATGTTTCAGCAAGATGCAGAAACCGTTTCGTCCCGGGAAAACGCAGGCCCCAGGCCCTCTCGACCACCCCGATTACTCCCTTCGAGCGGGCGGCGTGACAATGGGACGTATGTCCGTCCCACCGGTAGCCACCAGACCCGATCGCACCCCCTCCCCCGGTGGGAGCCGGCCCCTAGCCCTCAAGGGGGACAACCGGTGAAGAATCCACTGCCGGAGGATGAGCAGACGGCGACGGGAGGTCTGGCAGACTTCTCGACCATGGGGGAACCGACCGAGATCCAGCAGCGCCGCACCGAGCGCGCCGACGCGGCGCACGGCGACGGCTCCGACGCACGGCCGGCCTCCCCGGGGCGCCTGCCCGACGGAGCCACCCGCGCCGCCCGGTCCCGCACCGCCGTGCTGCGCGGCCGCATCCGCGACCAGCGCCGCTCACCGGCCCGGCCGAGGCTCTGGTTCGAGCTGGCCCTGATCGGGATCAGCTACTGGATCTACTCGATCGTGCGCAACGCCGTCCCCGAGCAGGCGACGACGGCCCAGAAGCACACGACGTGGATCTGGGACCTCGAACAGCACCTGGGCATCGCCGTCGAGCGCTCGATCAACCACGGCGTGGACAGCGTCGGGTGGCTCATCACCGGGATGAACTACTACTACGCCACACTGCACTTCGTCGTCACGATCGGCGTGCTGGTCTGGCTGTACCGGCGCCACCCCGGCCGCTACGCGGCCGCCCGCACGGTGCTCTTCGTCACCACCGCGATCGCCCTGGTCGGTTTCTACTTCTTCCCGCTGGCACCGCCCCGCCTGATGACCGACGGCGGGTTCATCGACACGGTGAAGGCCCACGGCACCTGGGGCTCGATGGCCTCCGGGCCCGCCGCCCACGTCTCGAACCAGTACGCGGCGATGCCCTCGATGCACATCGGCTGGTCGATGTGGTGCGGCCTGGCGATCTTCTTCCTGGCCCGCCGGACGTGGGTGCGGGTGCTCGGCCTGCTCTACCCGGCGGCCACCCTGGTGGTCATCGTCTCCACCGCCAACCACTTCTGGATGGACGCCGTCGGCGGCGAGATCTGCCTGGCCGTGGGCTTCCTCGCCGCCCGCTGGCTCTACCACTCCTGGGCGTACCGGCTGCCACAGGTGCCCGCCCGGGAGACGGCGGAGGAGCCGATCACCGTCCCGGAGCAGTGGAGCGAGCCCGCCGTCAGCAGCGCCCGGCGGTAACCGCCCGCCCGCACGACCCACCAGGAGGGGCCCCGACCGGGGCCCCTCCGGTGCGTCCGGGACCACCCGTGTCCTGGCGCCTCCGGGCTCACCCGTGGTCCTCGCGCCTCCGGGACACCCGTGGTCCTCGCGTCTCCGGGCTCAGCCGTAGAACAGCCGCTCCACCACCGCCCGGGCCCGCCGGGTGGTGCGCCGGTAGTCGTCCACCAGCTCCCCGCTGTGCCCGGCCCCGTACCCGAGGTAGCGGGCCACCCCCGCCAGCTCCCGGGCCTCCCCGGGGAAGCTGTCGCCCGGCCGGCCGCGCACCAGCATCACCGCCGACCGCACCCGGGACGCCAGCACCCAGGCCGCGTCCAGCACCTCCGCGTCGGCCGGATCGACCAGACCGGCCCCTGCGGCGGCCGCCAGCGCCGCCCTGGTCCGGGTGGTGCGCAGGGCCGGCAGCTCGTGCCCGTGCTGGAGCTGCAGCAGCTGCACCGTCCACTCGACGTCCGCCAGCCCGCCGCGACCGATCTTGGTGTGGGTGGTCGGGTCGGCCCCGCGCGGCAACCGCTCCGCCTCGATCCGCGCCTTGATCCGGCGGATCTCCATCAGGTCCCGCTCCGGCACCCCGGTGCCCGGGTAGCGCAGCGGGTCCACCAGCTGCCGGAAGCGGGCCCCCAGGTCCTCGTCCCCCGCCACCGGCTCGGCGCGCAGCAGCGCCTGGCTCTCCCAGGCGTGCGACCAGCGCCGGTAGTACGCCGCGTACGAGGCGAGGGTACGCACCAGCGGGCCGCTGCGCCCCTCCGGCCGCAGGTCGGCGTCGACCAGCAGCGGCGGCTCGGTGGACGGCGCGCCCAGCAGGGTCCGCAGCTCGTGGCAGACGGCCTGGGCGGCCCGGGCCGCGTCCTCGTCCAGCGAGCCGAGCAGCGGCTCGTGGACGAAGAGCACGTCGGCGTCCGAGCCGTAGCCCAGCTCGCGGCCGCCGAGGCGGCCCATCGCGATCACCGCGATCCGGGTCGGCAGGTCCCCGTGCTCGGCCTCCCAGCCGGCCACGCAGGCGCGCAGCGCGCCCTGCAGGGTGGCCGCGTTGATCGCGGTCAGCGCCTCCCCCGCGGCGTCCAGCGCCTCGGCCGGGTCCTCGCCGAGCCGGCCCAGGACGTCCGCGGCGGCGGTCCGGAACAGCTCCCGGCGGCGCACCGAACGGGCGGCCGCCACGGCCGCGGCGGTGGAGCCGGCCCGGCCGACGGCGGCCAGCACCTCCTGCTGCAGGGCGGCCCGGCCGCGCGGTTCCAGGCCCTGCGGGTCCCCCAGCATGGCCACCGCCTCCGGGGCCCGCAGCAGCAGGTCGGGGGCGAGCCGGCCGGCCGACAGCACCCGGGCCAACTGCTCGGCGGCGGCGCTCTCGTCCCGCAGCAGCCGCAGGTACCAGGGGGTGCGGCCGAGCGCGTCGGAGACCTGGCGGAAGTTGAGCAGACCGGCGTCCGGGTCGGACGAGTCGGCGAACCAGCCGAGCAGCACCGGCAGCAGGGTGCGCTGGATCGCGGCCTTGCGGCTCACCCCGGAGGCGAGCGCGCTGAGGTGGCGCAGCGCGGCGGCCGGATCCGCGTAGCCCAGCGCCTCCAGCCGGGCCCGGGCCGCGTCCGGGGTGAGCCCGGTCGCGCCCGCCGGCAGCTCGGCGACGGCGTCCAGCAGCGGCCGGTAGAACAGCTTCTCGTGCAGGCGGCGCACCTCCACCGCGTGCCGCTTCCACTCGCGCTGCAGCGCGGCCACCGGGTCCGAGCGGGTGTCGTCGTTGATCAGCCCGGCCAGCGACCGGGCCAGCCGGCGCTGGTCCTCCTCGCCGGTCGGCATCAGGTGGGTGCGGCGCAGCCGGTGCAGCTGGATCCGGTGCTCCAGCGAGCGCAGGAAGCGGTAGGCGGTGTCCAGCGAGGCGGCGTCCGCCCGGCCGACGTACCCGCCGCGGGAGAGCGCGGCCAGCGCCTCCAGGGTGTTGCCGCTGCGCAGCGCCCGGTCGGTGCGGCCGTGCACCAGCTGGAGCAGCTGCACCGAGAACTCGACGTCCCGCAGCCCGCCCGGGCCGAGCTTGAGCTGGCGGTCCAGCTCGGTGGCGGGGATCGAGTCGATCACCCGGCGGCGCATCTGCTGCACGTCGGTGACGAAGTTCTCCCGGGCGGCGGCCTGCCAGACCATCGGTGCGAGCGCCTCGACGTACGCGGCGCCGAGCTCGGCGTCCCCGGCGACGGGGCGGGCCTTGAGCAGCGCCTGGAACTCCCAGGTCTTCGCCCAGCGCTGGTAGTAGGCGAGGTGGCTGGCCAGGGTGCGCACCAGCGGGCCGTTGCGGCCCTCGGGGCGCAGGTTGGCGTCCACCGGCCAGATGGTGCCCTCACCGGTGGTGTCCGAGCAGAGCCGGGTCAGGGCCGCGGCCAGCCGGGTGGCGGCCCGGACCGCCTCCTGCTCGTCCACGCCCTCGCGCGGCTCGGCGACGAAGATGACGTCCACGTCCGAGACGTAGTTGAGCTCCCGGCCGCCGCACTTGCCCATCCCGATCACGGCGAGCCGGCAGGCCCGGGCCGCGTCCGGGTCCTGTTCGGCGGCGAGGTCCAGGGCGGTCTGCAGGGTGGCGCCGGCCAGGTCGGCGAGTTCGGCGGCGGTCTGCGCGAGGTCGGTGGTGCCGGTGAGGTCGCGGGCCGCGATGGCGAGCAGGCAGCGGCGGTAGGCCGTGCGCAGGGCGTCCGCCGGGGTGCGCGCACCCTGCCGACCGCCGTCCTGGACGCCCTCGGCGAGCGCGCGGCGGAAGTCCTCCGGGCCCGGGTGCATGTCGCGCAGCTCGAAGGTGACCAGCACGTGCCAGTCGTGCGGGTGACGGGCGAGGTGGTCGGCGAGCGCGGTGGAGACGCCGAGCACGCCGAGCAGCCGGTCGCGCAGCGGCTTGGAGGTGGTCAGGGTGTCGCGCAGGGTGTGCCGGTCCGCCTCGTCGGCGGCCTCCAGCAGCCGGGCCAGGCCGAGCAGGGCGAGGTCGGGGTCGGCGGTGGCACCGAGCGCGTCCAGCAGCACCGGGTCGTCGGCGAGGCCCTCCAGTCCCGGACCGGCCAGCAGCCGCACCGCCTGCGCCGGGTCGGTGAACCCGCGCCGGACCAGCCTGATCTCCGGCCGGCTGACCCGGCTCCCGGCCCGCTGCTCCTCCACCGCCATGGCCCCTCCATCCGTCCGCCCCAGCAGGTTACGCGCCCGCGCGGCCCGCCGCCGGGCGCGAGCGCCGGACGGCCCCACCGGGCGGGGAGCCACCCGGCGGGGGGGCCGCCGGGGAGTCGCCCCCCCCACACGGGACGGCCCGCCGTCATCCGGTCGGACGACAGCGGGCCCCGGCCGTTCGACCGAACGTCAGCCGCTCACAGCACCTGCAGGTTCTTGCGCAGCTCGAAGGGGGTGACCTCGGAGCGGTACTCCTCCCACTCCTGGCGCTTGTTGCGCAGGAACTGATGCAGCTGCAGGACGGAATCGATCAGCCGCCGGATACCGGCCGCGGAGGGGTCGTTGGGCGGTGCTGTTGGTCGCTGCTGGCCAGCCCCGGACGGCCCACAGACGGCCCCAGGCAGGGGACTGCTTAACAAGAACGCCGGTCCGCCTCCTCGCGTGACCTGCGCCCTGTGCCGTCTGCCAGTTCCCCGGCCACCGCGCCGCAAGCGCCCACGACTGACCGCCACGTACCGCCCGTTCAGGCACGGCGGTGGCACGGGAAAACTGATCTCGGACTCATCCGATGATCACACGCTTCCATGCGGCAACGAGTTGGCCACATTCGGTAGCCAAAGCGCAAGTATGCGGCCATACTACTGACCCATGCGCAGCGCGAGGATCTAGCGCACATCGCCAGGGGGTGCTTTATGGCTAATTCGGAACGCAAGAAGACCGTCGCCTTCTACGAGATTGTCCGCCCCAAAGAGGCAGGCGATATGCGCATGTCCCAGGTGGATTGGCAGGCCGTACTTTCAAATATCGGCGACATTTCACCACAGCAGCGCCTCTACCGAGACACCAATGACGTCTACTTCGGCGAGCCAGTTTCGGCGGGCGGAGAATATCACCTTGGCCTGGCCCGACTTCGAGACGGCGACATCCAGCAGGTCGACTGGGAGCATGGCCATATCGACCATCTGCAGCTTGAAGAGAATCGCAGCATCGTCGACACAACAGTGGCGTGCTTTCTCCCCTTTGGGAACGTCATCGGCGTGCTCCAGGGCACCATGTCAGCCCCTCGCATCAGCGCCGTTCAAAGATGGCTGAACTCCATGGACTCCGGGCTGAATCGTGACATCGCCATCATTCCCCTGATCGGCAAGAGCGCCTGGGAGAAATTGAAGAATGCAGAAGAGGTAAATTTCTTCGAGATGCGAATGCGCCCCGGGCCTGACCTCCTCGCCTCCGAAGTAGGAGGCCTCGGAGATATGTCGCGACGCGTTCACAGGCACAACCCAGACGCACTCATTACCCTCAGCATGAAGATTCCGAAGCAAGGATTTTTTAGCCGCGGCACCCCCCGGGCTCGCGGCGAAAGGCAACTGCGCGAGGATGTGCAGACCTTTATCTCCCAGTATGCCGGACTCGTCGGCCAAAATGGTGCTGTCGATCGCGCCATCGCACACGTGACGCTTGCAAACGCCGACGGCGAACTCGTGGAGGAGAAGATCAATTTCGTCTCCGACCACATCACCTCACAGAAGCAGGTCATTATGCGCCGGAGCGAGGGTGGCGCCCCTTGGCACGAGGCCGCCGTGCGAGCGATCTTGCAGGTCGCCAACGAGCATGAGCGAGAGCTCCGGGACGCTGTCAGTACCGTGCCCTAGGCTCACAGGAGCCGAAGGGGGAAAGCAATGGCCCGCTGGACACGGATCACCCGATCCACCCATAACACCTGGAGCGAACACCCGATAAGTGACTGGCTCATTGCACTTGCCATCACGGCGCTCCATGCCGCGCTCTCACGGAGACATGTCCTTTCTGAACATCCAGCAGATCAACGCATGAGCATCTATGCGACAGTAGCATCAGTCGCTGCAATCATCGGCGGATTTGGCACTGCCGCCATTAGCCAGTACGCCTCCAGCTCTGGTCGCCGCATGACGTTCTTGCGTGCAAGATTCGGCGATAGCCTGCGCCGGAACTGGGTTAGCATCTTGACATCCATGGCGGCGGTAGCAATTGGCTGCCTAGCAGTAATGATTTATGACACGCGCGATTCAATCGGCAGGGCCGGTTGGCTAGTTGAAATGCTGCTAGCCGTGGGCACCGCCAGGACAGTGCGCCTAATCTGGCTCTTCAGGCTATTGATTGATGTATCGGATCACGATGGAACGAACGATCCAAACCGCGAGGAGGTGCAGGTGGTCAATAGGCGCTCCCTAGGAGCTCGGAACGGCGAATGAGCTCAGATATCAACGAGGCAGTGGAACGGATCTGGCTGGTGTCCTACCTGGTTCGGGGTCGAGCATGATCGGGAGGCCGTAAGCCGTTGCGACTCGGTCAAGGCTTCTGGGCCTGCCCAATTTGGCCGAGTGCCCCCGTTCTTGCTCGGCTCGGGTACCGAGCCTGTGAGGTGGGAAATGCGTGGGGCTGCCCGACCCCGGCCACGACAGGCTCTAACCTCGGTTATCCTCCCGGCTGCACGTTCGGCGTGCGCGGCCGGCCGCCGATGGTGTAAGGCGCAGACAGGAGCGGCGGCAACCGGCCGGGCCGCGTGCTGGCACCGTGCACGCCCTTGACCCGTAGGAAAGATCTATCCACCGGTTGCCGGCCTGCCTCCGGCCCGAGGAGCTGAGCCACGCCATCGAGCTGCCCCAGGACCAGGCTCGCCCAATTACAGGTACTCGGCGACACCCATCCCAGCACCCTGACCGGCCACGACAACCTCACGATCCCGATCCACAAACGAGACGGATTCCCCAAGTCTGTAACCAGCGGCCACCCACGCCGGGGCTGGATGCTATTCCCTGATCGCAGTCCGAAATACTCGGCACCCGACGCCGTGTGCCGGCTCGCGACGTAGGTAGGGTCGTCGCCATGGGCAGGCTCGTCCTCATGGACCTCGATGACACGCTGATCAACCGGCGCGACGCGGTGATCGCGTGGGCGGCCGACTTCAGCGCCGATCGACGCCTACCGCCGGGGGCCACGCAGATGCTGGCCGAGGCGCTGCAGGACCGCGCCCGGCCCGAGACCTTCGAAGGCCTGCGAGTCGAACTCGGGCTGGCCGACCCGCCGGAGGAGCTGTGGGCCACCTACCGTGCGGGAATGGCCGCGAAGGCGGTGTGTGACTCGGCCACGTTGGCCCGCCTGGATCTGCTCAGAGCTGCCGGGTGGTCCGTAGGCGTGCTGACCAACGGCCCGACGGACATCCAGCAGGCCAAGCTGACCGCCGCGGGCATCCTCGACCACGTGGATGCGGTGTGCATCTCCGAGGAGGCCGGGGCTCGGAAGCCGGATCCTGCAGCCTTCAGGACGGCTGCTTCGCGCTGCGGCATTGAACTTCCGGCAGAGGCCTGGATGGTCGGGGACAACCCGGTGACGGACATCGCCGGGGCCAGCGCTGCCGGCCTGCGAACGGTCTGGATCTCGGCGGGCACCGCCTGGACCGTGCCGGGGCTGACCCCCGACCACATCGCAACGACCGTCGTCGATGCGGCGGACTTCCTGCTCGGACTTCCAGAGGGTGCACGATGACCATCAAGCCGACCGTTGGGATCCTTCACCCCGGGAGCATGGGCGCCGCGGTAGCCGCCTGCGCCCGACCGAACGCGGCGCGGGTGCTCTGGTGCCCAGCGGGCCGCAGTCCGGCCACCGCGGCTCGGGCCGAGCAGGCCGGTCTGGAGCCGGTCGCCGATCTGGGCGACCTGGTGGAACAGGCCCACGTCATCGTCAGCCTCTGTCCGCCGGCCGCTGCCGAGCGCCTGGCTCACGACGTCGCCGAGCGCCAGTACGCCGGCATCTACGTGGAGGCCAACGCCATCAGCCCGGAGCGCATGGCCCGCATCGCCGAGCTGCTGGGGAGCTCCGCCCGGGCCGTGGTCGACGGCGCAGTCATCGGCTCTCCGCCGATCAACGGGAAGCGAACCCGGCTGTACCTCTCCGGTCCGTCCGCCGCCGTCTCGGTGTTGGAGAGGCTGTTCGTCGGGAGCGCGGTGGCAACTCCCGTCCTCGGGGACGAAGTCGGGCGGGCATCGGCCCTGAAGCTGGCGTACAGCTCGTACCAGAAGGCGTCCCGTGTGCTCGCAGCGGTCGCCTTCGGCGCGGCGCGAGCACACGGCGTGGATGATGCGCTGCTCGACGTTGCCGGCGCGCGGCAGGGCAGCTACCTGCTGGAGACCGGGTACATCGCCAAGACGGCCGCCCGGGCGTGGCGATGGGGGCCCGAGATGGACGAGGCCGCCGACATGGTGTCCGGGGTCGGGTTGCCTGAGGAGTTGCTGAGGGCCGTCTCGCAGACCCTCGCTCGGTGGGAGGGCAGCAAGGGCCTCGCCGAGCTGACGCCCGACGAGGCCCTTGACCAACTCGCCCGCCCGTAGGAGCTGTTGCGGCGGCCGCTACCGACCGCCGCCCACGATGAGCTCGTCGATGAGCAGGGCGGCGCCTGCAGGGTCCACTGTGCTGGTGTCCAACGACAGATCCCACACCTGCCCAGGGTGCGCCTCGACGTCAGCTTGGGTGGCGTCCCAGGCACTCAGGCGTGCCTCTGTGTCGTGGTCCCCCCGACCAGCAGAGCGGGCCGCGGTCACTTCCCGTCCGCACCACAGGAGCACCACGGCCCAGTCCGCCGGATAGCCGTCGAGCAGGGCGGCGATGCCGTCGACCTGCCCCAGGTGCACGATCGGGGTGCCTGCCTCGAAAGCGGCGTCCATTCCGGGGCGGTCGATGACGTAGGTATTGCCGTACCGGCTGTTCTGGTAGATGACATCGCCCGCCGACTCCAGCTCGGCAAGCTGCTCGGGAGTGCCCATTCGGTACCCCTCAGACTTTCCGCTTCCGACCTTGAGCCTGGAGAACAGTCGGTAGTCTCCAAGCTCCTGGAGGGCCCGGGTCACCGTGTCCTTTCCGGCTGCCGGCGGGCCGTAGAGGACAAGGCCGCGGGGGGTCACAGCCCGCCCCCGCTCAGCGCGTCGCGGGCCTGGTCCGCGGCGGCGACGGCCGCACCGAGTCGGTTGTCCACCACGAAGTGCGGACCGGCCGGCCTGAGCTTCAGGTCGACTGTGGCCAGGTAGTCCTCCCAGGCCTCCATCTTCCACATGTCCCGGGCTGCACCTCGGAACTCGATGTACTCCCTCATGGAGTCGGGGTCACACTCGACCCAGATCGCGGCCACGGCAACACGCTTCGCCTTGCATCGGTTGTAGAAGCGCTGCATCCAGTCCGCCTGCGAGAACTCCGCCAGGAACGGCGCGTCGAGAATCACCGAGGTCCCGCAATTCAGGTTGTCCCACGCAGCCTCCATGAGGCAGCGGTATTCGAGAGGCCTCACCTTCTCCCGATAGAGGCTGGAGCTCCGGTCGTTGGCCTCGCCTCCGAGAGCCAGCAGCAGCTGGTCGACCAGCGGCCGCGTCAGTGAGTCCTTATCGAGAATCGGCCATCCCGTGAGGCGCCCGATGAACTTGGCGTACTCGGATTTTCCGGAACCGGCGTAGCCGCCAACCAGGAGAATGACCGGGTTGGCGACATCGCCGCCTGCGCGGCGCCTCCACTCCTCCACGATGCGGGTTCGGAATGCCTCGACGTCAACCCCTTCCACACCTTCGCGGATACTGCCGAGCGCCTCAAGGATGGTCTCGGCCAGATCTGGGGCAGCCTCTGCTGAACGCGGCTTGGGCACTGTAGCGACCTCTCCGGGGAGAGCTCGGCGAAAACCCAGCTCCGCCTCATTGAGACGGTAGAGAATGCAGTAGGCCCGGCGATAGTCAGGGCGGGGGTACGCGGTCCCCTTCTCGTGTGCCCAGACTGTCTGAAAGTTGGCCGCAAGGCTGAACTTGTGCCGCTCGCCGATTTCCCGCAGCTTCTCGCCGACTTCCTCAAGGGTCAGACCGTGGGACTCCCTGACCCCTTTGAGAGCTGTCGGATTCCAATCTGGGCGCTGCCGAGCCATATTCCCCTCCTAGGAAACTGCTCGTGCCGCGAGTGTAGCGGCTCGTTGAGTCACCTGAAAATCGCGATAGAAGTCGTGATACTACTCGTGTAAAGATGCTCCGCCGAATACCGGTAAAGCTCCGTGATACCGATTCCTTGGCTGCCGGCGTGAACTGAGATCAGTCCACACCACCAAGGAGGTAGCAATGGGGAGCCAGCCGCCCCGATATGCAGAGAGGGGACCGCGGCGAACCCGCGATCCCCCGATCCCCCCGCCCGACCGTCACCTGGCCTCAAGCTCCGCAACGCGAGCAGCCAGCGCGCGAAGTTCGTCTCGGACCTCCGCCAGTTCCCGCTGCAGCTGCTCGGCGCCGCCGGCCAACACACCTGCCCTGATCCCTGCATCCGAAGCCAGGAACGCCGCCTTGCCCTGGTGGCTCACCACCAGACCAGCCTCTTTCAGGTGCGTCACGGCCGCCCGGGCAACCGTCTGCGTCACCTCGTACTGCTCCCGGAGCTCCGCCAACGACGGAATCCGCCCGCTGGCAGCGAACTCACCGGCAGCGATCCGCACGCAAAGGGCATCTGCCACCTGACGGTAGGCGGGCTTCCCTCCGGTCCACTCGACCATCAACACTCCACATCTCTGCGTCTCTGCCTCATAGTGCCGCACCCATCGCCCGGAACCAATGGTTCCGCATGTCGCTCGCCCGATGGACTTGCCAACTCTGCCCACTCTGCCTCACAGTTGAACTGTGCGGCAGAGAGAACAAAGCTCTCAAGCCGCGCTATTCCAGCACGCCAACGTGCTGATCCCGCCTGAGCTCCACCTGACGATTCAGGAGGCTTCGCCATGCTCGCCACGTCCCGCACGACCTCCGCTCCGACTGTGACCGGCCGTTCCTACGCCTGCCGTGTGGCGTCGCTGACCAGCGGTTCCTCCCGGACGTCAGAGGGAGCGTGGGTGGCGAACGCACAGGGCGACGAGCGGCGGCGGCGGGCAGTGGCGTGCCGGCTGGGCCGGTTGACCGGGAATCGGGCACCGCGGTGGAGCGGCGAGATCAGCGAGCAGGACTGGCGGACGGTGCTCGCGGCCGGCGCGGTGGCCTTGGCCGAGGCCGGAACAGTCGCCCGCGAAGCCGTCGAGGAAGAGCACGCCACGTGCACCACCTGCGGGGCCCGGCTGAACCGGGTCAACACTGGCACGCTGTGCAACCCCTGCCAGGCCGCGGCTGCCAGCGAGCAGGAGAGCCAGCAGCAGGCAACCGCCGGTAGGCGCCTCGAACCCGACCGCGACCGCCTGGCCGACACGGCAAGGGAGTTCGCCCGGAGTGCCGCCGCGCGCAAAGACTCCAGGGTGGTCGACCGGACCCGAATGGGCCGTGTAGAGGCCCTGATCGACGAGCTGCTGGCTGCCCGCCCGGCGAGTGCACTGGACGTGGTCGGCGAGGACGAGCGCAAGCTGGTCGCCGCCTGGAGCCCGTTCCGCAACGGGCCGCGTCACATCGTGCTGTGCGCCGACGGCTCCCGCCGTTACGGCAACGGCGCGCTGGCGCCGGAGCACTAAGCCCCAGCTCAACCTACTTACCGCCTGCGCGGTGGACGGCTCCCGTGTCCTTGGCCGGAAGAGGAGCCGCCCCCGCCGGACCCACCCCTCAACACGAGAAACGAGGCAGACCCATGTGGTCGATTGTTGCAGGCCAGACAGCCATGGACGACAACGAGTTCGCTGAGCTGGCGCTCGGCGTGGACTCGGAGCTGACCCGGCTGTTCGCCGGGGTGCCGGGTGAAAGCGACGCCGAACGCGAGGTCCGCATGGACGCCGCGGCCGACATCCTGGCGGACCTGCACCGGGAGGACCTGGCGCTGGCCGCCTACGCCGAGCGCTTGCTGAACACGGCGCCGGTGCCGCTGCGACGCCGAGCCGGCACCCGCCCGGACGCGGCCGCTCGGCAGGTGGCGGCGTGAGGGCGGGCCCCGCGCTCACGGCGCTCACGGCCGCTCACCACGTACTCACGACCCGCTCATCCCGCACCGGGTGGTGGTCGCGGTGAAGGCGCCGATGAGCGCGGAGCAGATCCGGTCCGCGGAACGGGCGCTGGCTGTGGGGACGTGGACGATCACGCTGGGCGCGGTCCTCTACAGCGTGCTCACGGTGACCCCGCTGATGTCCCACCACACCCCCGACGGCTGGGAGTGGACGGCGCCGATCCTGCCGCTCGTCGTGGATGCGGCGGTGGTGATCGTGGTCCGGATGGACAGCACCCTGGCACGCCTGGGCGGCGACGGCGGCCGGTGGCCGGTCGTGCTGCGCTGGATGACCGGCGCCATGACGGTGCTGCTCAACGTAGGCCAATCCGCCCTGGACCGGGACAAGGTCGGGGTGGCGGTCCACGCGGTGGCGCCGCTGCTGCTGATCGTCACGGCGGAGACATCGCTGGCCTACCGGCGGGCGATCGCCGCCGCGCTGGCCGCCCGGGAGGCCCGTGAGCGCGATGAGCGAGCCGAGCGCGAACGCCGTGCCGAAGAGCGCCGCCGGCAGGAACGCGCGGACCGCCTGGCCGAGTACGACCGTGCCGACCGGGCCGAGCGTGAGCGCCGTGAGCACGACGCCCGGATGGCCCGTGAGCACGATGAGCGGGTCGCGCGCATGGCCCGCGAGGACCGCGAGGAACAGGCCCGCCGGGTTGCCGCCGAGCGCGAGGAACAGCAGCGCCGCCGCGACGCAGAGCAGGCCGAGCGGGAGCGCCGTGAGCGCGAGGTGAGCGAGCGTGAGCGCCGTGAGCACGAGCGTGAGCAGAGCGCGAAGCAGGACGTGGAGCGGCTGCGACAGAAACTCCTGACCGCGCCCCCGCCGGCCGAGCGCCTGCCCGAAGCCGACGCCCGGATGACCGTGCTGAACGCCTTCACGCTCAGCATCCCGCAGCGCCGTGCGGTCGACCTGACCGGCTGGTCCGCCGGGTGGGTCGCCGCCCGCTACCAGGAACTCCGCTCCGCCCGCTACCAGGAACTCCACACGGCACACCAGGAGCGCCCCGCCCTGCAGGCCGTCCCCACCACCGACACCACCGAGGAGCAGGCATCGTGACCACCGCCGAGACGACCACCACCGCGACCGCTGGGGGCCAGGCCGACGCCGCCCGCGCCCTGCTCGCACTCCTCACCACCAACCCGGACCTGCCGACGCCGAACGCTGGCCTGCATGAGCTCCGGACGTCCGGCAGGCCGTGGATGTGGGGTGTGCGCCTGGCCCTGCACGACGGTCTCGACCAGTTCGAGCAGTGGCGCGCCGCCCTCGACCTCGACCCCGCCGCCGTCGACCAGAAGTGGCAGCTGGGCGGCACCCTGGCCTGGCTCATCGCCCGCGGCACCGCCTACGGCGTCCCGATCGAGCTCGTCGGCTACTACGAGCTGCCCGAGCCCGCCGACACCTGGGCCTGAACGGTGAGTCGGCCCCAGTTCTGGGACCCGGAGGGCCGCCGGCACGGGGGCACCCCCACCTACCCGTGGAGGATGGCCCCCGCCGGCCTGCTCACCCGCCGACAGCTCCGCGCCCGCGGCCTGCGCCCCGGCGGGCAAGACGTCGCCGCGCAGATCATGTGGCGCTCCCGCCGCTCGAAGTCGGGCGTGCGGGTCGCCTACCTCTACCGCCTCACCCTCGCCGCGCCCGTGCGCCCCATGACCCCGGGGCGCCGGCGGGCGCTGGCCGCCGCGAACACGGCCCGCCGCACCTGCCCCGTCTGCGGCACGGATGCCGGCTACGTGCTCCCCGCGCACCTGGGCACCTGCCTGCCCTGCGCCGAGCCCACCGCCCTCGCGGCCTAACCCACCCCCCTGAGCTGCTCTCTGCCACCTGAGCATGGAGGCCCCTGTCATGTCCGTGACCGAAATCCGCGTGATCTCGTTCGGCTACCTGCACGGCCCCGCCCCGGAGTCCGCGCACCTCACCCTCGACCTGCGCCGCCACTTCCGTGACCCGCACGTCGACCCCGCCCTGCGCCACATGACCGCCGATGACCTGCCCGTCCGCGCCGCGGTCCTCGCCACCCCGGGCATTCAGGAGGTCATCGCCGCCACCGCCGCGCTGGCCGACGCCTACGACTTCGGCCCCGCGGACGCACCGCTGACCGTCGCGGTCGGGTGCGCAGGTGGTCGCCACCGCGCCGCCACGGTGGCCCGCATCCTCGCCCGGCGCCTCGGCAAGACGGGCGTCCCCGTCGAGCTGACCCACCGTGACCTCGCCCGGCCCGTGGTCGAGCGCACCGCCACCGGCGACGCCGTCGCCACCCGCCCGTGACCCAGAACGGAGGTACCGGCATGCCCGACACGCTCGCCCCAGCCACCACGGCGGGGGCAGTCGTCGAACCGCCCTTCCCGCAGCCCCCTTCCCCCACCGCGCCGCAGCGTCCGACGACGGACAGCACGGCGCCGCGCACGACGGCGCGCCTGGCCCACACCCGCGGCGGCCTGCCGGCCGTGCCGCTCGCGGTGGCCACCGGGAACTCCGCGGTCGCCGCCGTGAGTGCGGCCGCGCTGGCGGGCGGGCCCGCGGTGTGGGTCGCCCTCGCAGGCGGCACCGCTGCAGCCGCCGGGGCCGCGGCCGTGCGGGCCCGACGCAACCGCCAGCGCCGCGGCCAGAACACGCGGCAGACCAACCGCCAATCCGGCACCAACCCCGGCTCCAGCGGCGGCGGTTCGTACAGTCGGATGCCTGGCCTGTCCGGGGCAGGCGGGCGGCGTCCGGCGCCGTCCGGTGGACTGCTGGGCGGTGTCCCGGCCGGCCGCGGCCAGCAGCCCCGCGCGGTCGGGCACCGTGGCGCGGCCGGGCACCACCCGGCCGGCGGCCCGACGCGTCCGGCCCAGCACGGCAGGCACGGTGCCCACCCGACGCCCGGCGGCACCACCGCGGGCACGCACCGCCAGGCCGCAACCAGCACGGGTGCCCGGTCCGGGGCCGGCACCGGGTACGGGTCCCGCCAGGGTGCTGCTGGTCGGGTGCCGGGCGCCGGGGCGGTGTCGGCGGCTGGGGTGCGGGCGGCGCAGGTGCGCGCGGCCCGGGCCGAGAGGGCCCAGGCCGGGCCGTCGCGGCGGGATCGGCGGGTGCAGGACACCGCGGCCCGCCGCAGCGTCGGAGACACCCGCCGCGCCGCCCGCCAGGCCGCCCGCGACGACAAGCGCGCCGCCAAGACGGCCGCGGCCGCACAGCGGAAGCAGCGGGCGGGCACGCCCACGGGAGGGCCGGGGTCCGGGCCGGTGGTGTCGTCGTCCGGTCGGGCTACCCGCAGTGCCCGGGAGACTGCCCGGCAGGCCCGGCGTCAGGCCCGGCAGGAGCGGCGGGCAGCCCGCCGGCAGCTGCGGGACGCACGGGCCGACGATCGAGTGCGGGAGCGACGCATCGCCCGGCGCCGGGCCGCCGCCGCCCGCGGGGCCCGCCGCCGTCTTCGCCGCTCCGCCGCCCGCTACTGGGCCCGATGGGCCGCCGCGGCGCTGCTGGCCGGAGCGGTCGGCCTGGTCGGCGCCGTCACGACCCCGATCGGCCGGCACCTGGGCCTGCCCTGGCTGATGCACCCCGGTCGCAGGCTGTTCGCCCGGCTGATCGGCGCCGCCGCCGCGGCCCGCGAGGAGCGGGACCAGGCCATCGCCGCCGACCTGGAAACGGACCTGCAGGCCGCCGAAACCCTCGACCAGACCGACGAGCCGGACGCCGCCGCAGTCGAGGACACCGTGCCCCGGGCCCCGCGCAACCACAACGCCACCGACAGCACCACGACCACGGGAGTACCCATGGAAAACGTCGCCTCGTTCAGCTTCGCCGCCGTCGCCGCGGAGATGGAGGTCATGGCCGCCACCTTCGACCCCGACGGGATGATGCAGGTCCTGGCCATGGTCGAGGAGCTGCCCGACGCCCTCACGAGCATCGCCAACGTCTTCAAGATTCTCTCCGAGCGGTGCGACGCGGAGTTCCCGCTCGACCCGCAGGTCGGCATGGCCCTGCAAGAGATCTACATGTTCCTGCAGCTGGCCGTCGGGGCCGCCAGTGAGGCCGGCCCCGCGTTCCGCCAGGCCCACGAGGGCGACATCCGTCGCCACGAGGACCCCCGCAACGGCGAAGACAAGTGGGACACCACCAACAACTAGCCAACTGCGCAACCTAGTTCCACCACATCCCGCATCTCCCACCCTTGTTCGGGGCGGGCCGCGCACCGTGCGGCCCGCCCCGGCCCGTCCCTGGAGACGAACACCCGTGGTCGAGAACCTGAACCTGACCAACCTGCCCACCGACCCCACGCCGCCGACGGGGTCCCGCACCGACAAGCCCAAGACCCCCAAGCCCAGCCGGGCCGGACAGGGGGTGCCGTTGGACTGGGCGGCGCCGCACGGCCCGATCACCGGCGCCGTGTCCGCGGCGACCGGCGCCGGAGCCATCGCCCTGCTCGGCGCTGCGACCGGCATGCCCGAGGCACTGCCGCTGGCGGTCGGGGCGGCCGGAGCGATCGGTCACGGCGTCGGCTGGAGTGTCCACCGGCGCCTGACCGCGATGACCGTCGTCACCCGCGCCGCGTCCTGGCTGCTCGCCGGTGGCTGGACCACCTGGGCCATCCACACCGGCCCCCTCTCCTGGGCCGCGGCCGGGACGCTCGCCGGGCTCGGAGTCGGGATCGGCGCGATGGCCTCCACCGCCGCCGTCCACGAGGAAGCCGCGGAGGAGGAGCGCCTGGCCCTCACGCCGCAGGCGAGCCGGGCCGCCGACGCGCTCGACCAGCGCCGCCGCACCATCGCCCGCGAGTGGGAGGACCGCATCCAGCGCGTCGCCGCGGTGACGGTGCGGGTGTTCGCGGTCGAGTTCTGGACGACCGGCGGCGGGTTCTCCCTCGCGGTCGAGCTGCCCGGCGGGGCGGCGACGTGGGACCAGATCGCCGCCAAGGCCCGGGCCCTGGCAGGCGACGCGAAACTGCCGCTGGGCTGCGTCATCGCGGTCGAGGAGGGCGACATCCAAGGGCGGGTGGTGCTGGACGTGCCGACCGTCAACGGCATGGCCGAGTCGCACGACTACCCCGCCGACTACAGCCCCCTGTCGATCCTGACCGGCATCCCCTGGGGCCTGCTGCCCAACCAGGACCCCGTCACCGTCTACCTGCGGGAGGCGTGCGCGCTGCTGCTCGGCCCGCCCGGATCCGGCAAATCCACCCTGGTCGACGGCGTCATCACCGGCTTCGCCCGCTGCACCGACGTCGTGACCTGGGTCATCGACCTGAAAGCGGGGGCGGTGGGCATCCCGTGGATGCGCCCGTGGCTGGAGGCCACCGGCCGCAAAGCCCCGAAGGCGGGCACCGAGGCGGCGCCCGCCGGCACCCGCCCGGGCGTCGACTGGGTCGCCTCCACCCCGGAAGAGGCCCTGCGGATGATGACCGCGGTCCTGCGGATCAACGCCGCCCGCCAGCAGCACTACCAGGACCTGCTGGACCGCGAGGACACCACGCTGCTGCCCGTCTCCGCGGCCCTGCCACAGATCATGGTCGTCGTCGACGAGGGTGCCGAGCTGCTGTCCGTCCATCCCACCGCCCCGAAGGTCCTGAAGGACCTGCGTGAGGCCGTCCGCAAGGCGATGCGCACCACCCGGGCCATGGGTGAGCGGTTCGTGCTGACCGCCGTCGACGGCAACGTCTCCGCGCTCGGCGACACCGAAGTGCGCAAGTTCTCCCCGGTCGGGGTGGCGCTCACCAGCGGGGAGAGCGCCGGGAACAACGTCGTCAAGGTCTTCCCCCGGTCCCGGGTCGACACCCGGCAGCTGAACACCAAGGGCAGCGGTGTCATCGGTGCCAGCGGTGAGGGCGGGTTCGCCCCGACCCCCTTCAAGACCTGGCGGACCAGCCCCAGCCAGGTCCGGGCCGCGGTCCTCGCCACCAACCACACCCGCCCCGTCCTCGACGCCGTGTCTGTCCAGGCCGCCGGGGAGGACTACGCCCACCGCTGGGACGACGAACGCGCCGGATGGCTCTGGGCCAACCCAGACAGCACGGACTCCGACCCGACCCCGGCCGCGGCGGCCGGGCGCCCCGCCGGCGGGCTCAGCCTCTCGTTCAGCAAGGGCCCGGCCGACCTCGCGGCCGCCCGGGAGTGGTTCCTGAAGGACCGCCGACCCGCCGGCGGCGGGCTCAACCTCTCCGGCACCCGCCCCGCGCCCGCGGGGGACCCGTTCGACGACTCGAGCGTCTACGAGCCCGCCGCCGACCCCGCGCCGGAACTGCTCGTGCGCGCTCACGCCGCGATCACCGCCGACGGCGGGGACCGGATGTCCACCGCCGACCTCGCCGCCGCGCTCGGCGCCGACGCCCACACCCTCGGGTCCGAACTTGGCGCGCTCCTGCGTGCGGTGGGGGTCGAGCGGCCCGGTGCCGGCACCGTCCGCATCGACGGCACGACCCGCACCGGCTTCTACGCGGCGACCCTCGCCGACGCCCTCACCCGCTACCGCCAGTAGCCAACCGGCCTCACCCACCCCCACACGCCAGCCCCACACACCCCCACACATGGCCGTGGCCCCACACAGACGCGTGTGGGGGCGTGTGGGGCCCTGACCTGCCCGTGTGGGGCGTGTGGGGCCCACACCCAGCCCCACACAACCCCCGCCCTGGGCCCCGAAACCGGGGCCCAGCCCCACACAGCCCCACACGCGTGTGCCACCCACACGCCTCACGACGCTCCGTCACCGACATGCACGGAAAGGGACCGCCGCCATGGCCGTCACGATCAGCCTGACCGTCCTGCTCGCCGTCATCGCCATCCTCCTCGTGAAGGCCCGCCGCACCAGCCTCGGCACCGCCGTCATCGTCTGGCTGTCCGGCTTCACGGTGGCCTCCACCGGACTCGCCGACCCGGTCAACACCGCACTGGCCGCCATCGTCGGCCTGTTCCACCACTGACCGGCCGGCCCCGCCGTGACCGCCCCCGCCGCGATCCGCCCGCTCGCTGCCGTCCACCTGCGTGAGGCCCTCACCGCCGCCGCCAACGGCCAGGGCCCCGCCGCCCTGGCCGCGCTCATGCACATCGACCCCCAGTCCTGGACCGCGATCGAGCAGCGCGCCGCCCTGCTCGGCACTGACCTGTTCACCCTCCTCACCCACACCGGAGGAACCCCGTGAGCACGACCACCGACGCCCTCACCACCGCCGTCCTCCTCGCACCCGGCATGGCTCTGTCCGCCGCGGTGCTCATCTCCCAGCGCCGCGGCCGCGCCGAATCCGCCGCCGTCCTGCAGGTCCTCGCCGACTCCGCCGCCCAACGCGCCAACCGCGCCGCCAACGCCGCCGGCACCGCCCCGCCCGACGGCGGCGAACCCACCCTCGCCCCCACGGCCGACGCCCCGGCCCGACTCGCCACCGTCCTGCAGTTCCGACCCCGCAACGCCGCCTGAACAGGAGAAACCCACGTGCCGTACTGCGACGACTGCGCGTCCCCGTACTGCCCCGGCCACCAGTGGTGCGAGGAATGCGGCGAAGCTCTGTGCGACGACTGCGCGGGCTGTGCCTGCCCCGACTCCTACTGCCCCGGCTACATCGCCCACCAGACCGGCGAGTTCTGACGGCCTGTACCGGCCCTCGTGTCGCCCGCCGGTCTTGGCCAGGCCGCCGCTGCGTTGTAGCGACGACAGCCGCAGGCCACCACTTCCCGTCAGCTGAAGGGGAGGCCCTCGAATCCGTCAGCGGTGCGGATCACCAGGGCGATGCCGAGCGTGTCGAGCAGGGCGCGCAGGTCCTTACCCGGGTCACCCGGCAGCAAGACCGCAAGCCGCAGACCTTCGGGGGAGTCGATGTGGCGCCGGTAGTCGAAGAGCTGCCCGATGGCCATGCGTACGTCGTCGCGACGCACGGTTCCCTTAGCCTCGTAGAGGACGTTGTCGGTGACGTCGTACAGGTCCGTCTTCAGCGTAGTGGCCACGCCCGGCACCGAGATCTGGAATCGTTTGACCGTGTGGCCAACAGCGACCAGGTGGGCCTTGTAGGCCTGGGTCAGCCGGCCTTCCCGACGCTGGATGGTCCGCTGGCCACCGGGGATGTTCGTCACCGCTTCATCGGTGAAGTGCTCCTCCGTCTCGACCTGCGACGACGACGGGCCCGCAGGCACCGCGTCCTCAGCTTCGGCGTCGGTTTCAGGCTCCGTCTCGGTGTCGAGGTCCACGACGACGTGCCCGGTCGCCGGAGGGATCGCGTCCGCCGGTGTGAACACCGGCGGGAACGTGGCCTGCAGGTCCGGCCTCAGGTGGAACACGATCACCCACCGCTCCGCACCATCCGTGCCGGGCGCGCGCCGCCACTCGTAGGGCTCGTCGGGGTCCACGACCATCTGCCCGATGTAGCGCTGCCGCTTGCCCTTCTTCTTCTTGCCAGTGATCGGGTCGATCACGTTCCCATCAGCCACGAACAGCTGCACCGTGCGGTTGTCCTTGGCGTGGTCCCGGAGCGCCTTGTTTCCGTCTGTGAACGCCTGGTCCCCGGTCTTCCCCTCGCCGGTGTAGAGGTACAACGGCCCGCGGTCGTCATCCTCAGCCTGGCCATCGAAGGTGTAGCCGTGCAGCTCGCCGACCTTCGGGTCGGAGTACACGAGCACCATGTCGGAGTCGACCGCCGGCTCAATACCGCCGTAGCGGGCGCCTCCAAAGGCTGCGGCTACTTCCGCCCGGGTGGTCAGCAACCCCGGAACAAGCTCAAGGTCATGGTTCGCCATGCCGGGACTCTAACCGTCAACGCTGACAGGCCCGTTCACGTCCGCCAACCGCTTCCGACTCTCCAACGCGAAGACCCGCAGCAGCCGTCCACCTTGGCCGGAACAACGGCTGCCACGGGGCACTCCGATCCCCTTCTCAGAGACCAGAGGTTTAGCATGCCCGAGTTCGACCGCTTCACGCTCGCCGTCATCGACGACGGCTACGACCAGCGCCACGCCTCCAACGGCCAAAGCCGCTTCGGCGCCTACCTCGACCACCACGCCGACGAGCTCGATGACAGCGACTGCCGGATCTCCGGGGCGGAGTTCGCCGCCCTCGTCTGGACCGTCGCCACCGCCCCGACCATGGCACCCGGCTACGTGCGCATCCGCCCCGACCTGCTCGCCGTCACCGCCACTCCGGCCGAGGACAACCCGACCGACCTGGTGGTGCGCATCACCGTCCCCGTCCCGCACCACGTTCTCAACACCCACCCCGGGAACGGCCGGTGGCTGGACTGGGAGAGCGACTGCTACCAGTGCGGCCCCTGGTCGGCCAAGGTCGAGCCGCTTCCCGGCCAGCACTCGGTGCTCACCCTCACCGCCGACGTCCTCCTGCCCATCCCCGCCAACGAGTTGCCCGCCCCGGTTACGCCCCTGCCCCGCACGGAGCTGACCCGCACTGCGAAGCACACGGTCGCCCGGCTCGCCGAGCACATCAACCAGCTCGGCGGCCCGGCCGTCGCGGCCCTGCTCGGGGCGACGTCGTGACCAGCCGCGTCCCGCCGCTCGGCGACACCGAAGGACTGTGGCGGGCCGTCCTGGCCGCCGCCGCGGGCCGCTGCCAGTGCCGCGGCACCTGCGGCAAGTCCCACGAAAAGGACGGCGGCCGGTGTCCCGCCGTCCACGGCACCTACCAGACGAAGCAGGGGCGGGGCTGGGTGCACCTGCTCGCCGCGCCAGCCGACCCGGCCGCGCTCCTGCTGCCCCCGCACCGCGCCGCCGCCCTGCCCAAACGGGAGCTGGCCGCCTGGTGCGAGTACTGCCACCAGGCCACCCACCGTGTCGCTGACAAGGCCCGACAGGCCGCTCTCCCAGCCGCCGAGCCGGACTCCCTCTTCGACCTCTGACCCGCCGGGAGAACCCTGTGCCCATCAAGACCGTCACCTGCCACGTCGCCGTCTGCGACGTCTGCGCCACCGTGTTCGGCTCCGACCACGACGACGAGTGCGCCATCCACTGCACCACCCGCGAGTCCGCCATCGATACCGTCCGCGACGACCCCGAGTGGCTCGTCACCACCGACGGCCGCGTCATCTGCCTGCTCTCCGACCCGGACCACCAGGCCGCCCTCGACGCCCTGCTGCCGCCCGCCCCGGCCGCCGTCTGCGACGGACAGCTCCCGCTCGACCTCTGACCTCCCCCACTGTCGGGCGGTCCGCGCCCGACACCCTCATCCCGGGCTCGGGCCGCCCCGCTTTGCTCCGCACGAAAGGAGCCCGCGTTGAGCACCGAGTACGCGCCGAACGTGATCCCGTTCCGCCCCGAGCCCGCCGAGGTCAAGGCCGCCGAGCAGGCCGTCATCGGCTCCGCCCTGCTCGACCCCACCCAGATCCCCGCGCTCGCCGCCCAGCTCGGCGACCCCGGCGCCTTCCACCACCCCGCCCACGAGACGATCTGGCGCGCCATCACCCGCATGGCCGGCGGCGAGCGGCCGGTCGACCCGCTGCTGCTGACCGGCGTCCTGCGCGCCCAGGGCGACCTCGGCCGCGTCGGCGGGCCCGGCTACCTGCACACCTGCATCGAGGCCACCCCCACCGCCGCCAACGGCGACTACTACGCCGAGATCGTGCGCACCGCCGCCGAGCGACGCCGGATCGGCACGAACACCAGCCGCCTGGCCCACATGGCCGGCGACGACCAGGCCGACCTGGAGGCCGTTCGCACCGCCGCCCTCTCAGTACTCGCCGACCTCGCCGCGGGTGACACCTGGCTCGACCCCGTTCCCCTCGGCTCCCACACCGGCCTGCCGACCTTCCCCGTGAAGGCCCTGCCCGGATGGGTCGGCGCCTACGTCGAAGCCGTCGCGGAGTTCACCCAGACCCCGCCCGACGCGTCCGCCACCATGGCCCTCGCCGCGCTGTCGACCGCCGCCGGCGGCCGGGTGAACGTGGAGATCCGGCCCGGCTGGCGCGAGCAGTCCAACCTCTACCTGACCTGCGCGATGCCCCCAGCCAGCCGCAAATCCGACGTGTTCGCCTTCACCATGGGCCCCGTCTACAAGGTCGAGGCCGAGCTCCAGACCGAGGCCAAGGCCGCCATCATCGAGGCCGAGACCGCCCGCGACGCAGCCCTCGCCGAGGTCGACGCCCTGATGGCCAAGGCCCGCAAGAACCCCGACACCGACCGCACCCAGCTCGTCGCCGAGATCGCCGCGGCCAAGATGCTCGCCGAACAGATCATCGTCCCGCCGAACCCGCGCCTGACCCTGTCCGGGGACATCACCCCGGAGACCGTCACCAGCCAACTCGCCGTCCACCGGTGCCTGGCCGCGCTCAGCCCCGAGGGTGACCTGTTCGACAGCATGGTCGGCCGCTACTCGAGCAAGCCGAACCTGGGCGTGTTCCTCCAGGCCCACAAGGGCGAGCGCCTCCAGGCCGACCGGATCACCCGCGAACAGCCCACCGTCGACAAGCCCGCGCTCACCATCGGCGCCACCCCGCAGCCCGCCGTCCTCCAGGAACTCGGCTCCGCCCCCGGCGCCCGCGACCGCGGCCTGCTCGCCCGCTTCCTCTACTCCCTCCCGCCCTCCAACCTCGGCTACCGCAAGATCCGCACCGACCCGATCCCCGACAAAGTGGCGAACGCCTACGACCGCAACCTCACCCGCCTGCTCCGCGCCATGACCGACCTCACCGAGCCCGTGGTCGTCCTCATGGACCAGGCCGCCGACCTCGCCGTCGAGAAGCTGCAGGAGCGTGTCGAGGTGCAGCTCCGGCCCGACCAGCCGCTCGCCCACATCAAGGACTGGGCCGGCAAGCTCGTCGGCCACATCGCCCGCATCGCCGTCCTGCTCCACCTCGCCGACCACATCGCCTCCGACCAGGACCAGGGCGCCTGGCGGGCCGATCTGGACGCCGCGACCGTCGAGCGGGCCGCCGAGATCGCCGACTACTACACCGCCCACACCCTCGCCGTCTTCGACCTCATCGCCGCCGACCCCGCCACCGAGGACGCCCACGCCATCCTCCAATGGCTCCAGCGGCCGAAGAAGGACGGCGCCCACCGCACCCACATCAAGGCCCACGACGCCGTCGCCAGCAGCCGCCGGTTCAAGAAGGTCGCCGACGTCGAACCCGCCCTCGCCCTCCTCGAACAGCACGGCTACCTGCGCGCCGACCAGCACACCGCGACCGGCCAGCGAGGGCGCCCCCAGGCCGCTACGTACCGTGTCCACCCCGCCATCGAGAGGCCCGTGGACGGAGAGGAAGCCCCGTAACCGTCAGGGATGTCAGGACAAATCCCTGACCAGCAGAAACGACCCCGGACACGGCGTCAGGGATTGTCAGGGATGTCAGGAAAAACCCGGCGTCGGCGCTTTTCCCTGACATCCCTGACAATCCCTGACGCCCTGCCAGGAGCCAAAACCCCAGGTCAACGATTTGTCCTGACATCCCTGAC
Source organism: Kitasatospora sp. NPDC051702 (assembly GCF_040681575.1). Lineage (NCBI taxonomy): Bacteria > Bacillati > Actinomycetota > Actinomycetes > Kitasatosporales > Streptomycetaceae > Kitasatospora > Kitasatospora sp. NPDC051702. Next base: position 68,220 of record NZ_JBFAZB010000003.1, on the reverse strand, counting down.
GCTTTCCGGCCCCAATCCCCGTCCACACACAGGGGCCATCACGCACTGCAACCACCATCCGTACTCGCCAACGGAGGCTTCGCCATGCCCTCGAAGGGCCGCAGCACGGGCACCGGCTCGAACATCCGCCCCCTCCCGGACGCGTACCTCGAACCCGAGGACATCGCCCGGATCTTCAAGGTTCCGCTGGAGACCGTCTACCAGTGGCGCCGCAAGCGCACCGGCCCGCCCGGCTTCCGTGTCGGTCGGCACGTCCGCTACCACCCCGCCGCCGTCGCCGAATGGGCGCACAACGGAGAAGAGGCTGCCTGACCCATGGCCGGACACATCCAGGACCGCTGGTACAAGACCGAACCCGGCCCCGACGGCAAGTCTCGCCGCGTGCGCACCGAGCGCTACGGCATCGGGCTGCGCTACCGCGCCCGCTACGTCGGCCCCGACGGCACCGAAAAGAGCAAGAGCTTCCCCGACCGCCAGAAGCGCCAGGCGGACGAGTGGCTGGCCCGGATCGAGGCCGACATGTCCCGCGGCCAGTACGTCGACCCGAAGGCCGCCCGCACGACCTTCAAGCAGTTCGCGGAGAAGTGGCTGGCGTCCCAGAACACCGACCTCGCCACCCGCTCGTCCGTCCACGCGCAGATCCGGCGGCACGCGATTCCCTACATCGGCGCCCGCCCGATGGACTCGTTCCGGCCGTCGCACATCAGGGAGTGGCTGGCCGAGCTGGAGAAGGCGGTCCCTGCTTCCTCCTACCGCCGGGTCATCTTCGGGAACGTCTCGGGCATCTTCACTGCCGCGGTGGAGGACGAGCTGCGGACCTCGAACCCCTGCCGTTCCCGTTCGGTCACCGCCCCCAGCCGCGCCCCGGGCCGCGTCCGGCCGTGGACGCCCGAGCGCGTCACCGCCGTCCGGGCCGGACTGCCTGAGCGCTACCAGGCCATGGCCGACGCCGGCGGGGGTTGCGGGCTTCGGCAGGGTGAGATCTTCGGTCTCCCCGTGGACGAGATCGGGTTCGACACGGGGTGGCTGCACGTCGGCTACCAGGTCAAGGACATCGGGGGGCGCCTGGTGTTCGCGCCGCCGAAGCGCGGCAAGGTGCGGGACGTACCGCTGCCGGAGCGGGTCGGACAGGTCTTCAAGGCCCACATGGAGGCGTTCCCGCCAGCGGAGGTCACCCTGCCATGGCTGACGCCGGACGGCTCGCCGGTCACCAAGCTGCTGCTGTTCTCCCGGGCGGAGGGCGGTTCCGTCCGGCGGAGCGACTTCAACACCTACGCCTGGAAGCCGGCTCTCGTCGAGGCCGGGGTCATCCCGGCCCCCGAGAAGGGCAAGCGGCACCAGGCGTCCCGGGAGGACGGGATGCACGCCCTCCGGCACTTCTACGCCTCCGTCCTGCTGGACGCCGGCGAGAGCGTGAAGGCGCTGAGCGGGTACCTCGGGCACACCGACCCGGGCTTCACGCTCCGCGTCTACACCCACCTGATGCCGAGCAGTGACGGCCGCACGCGCCGGGCCGTGGACAAGCTCTACGAAACCCTCGGATGGACCACCGATCCGGGCGCTGACGGCCCCCAGACGGCCCCGGGCGAGTGAGAAGGCCCCGGGTCGGCGACACGACATCGCCGACCCGGGGCCCTCACTCGCCCGGAAATGTGCTCTGACCTGCGGTTACAGCACCTGCAGGTTCTTGCGCAGCTCGAAGGGGGTGACCTCGGAGCGGTACTCCTCCCACTCCTGGCGCTTGTTGCGCAGGAAGAAGTCGAAGACGTGCTCGCCGAGGGTCTCGGCGACGAGCTCGCTGCGCTGCATCAGGTCGATCGCCTCGCCGAGGTTCTGCGGCATCGGCTGGATGCCGAGGGCGCGGCGCTCGGAGTCGGAGAGCGCCCAGACGTCGTCGTCGGCGCCGGGCGGGAGCTCGTAGCCCTCCTCGATGCCCTTGAGGCCGGCCGCGAGGGTGACGGCGTAGGCGAGGTACGGGTTGCAGCCGGTGTCGAGGGAACGGACCTCGACCCGGGTGGAGCCCTGCTTGCCGGGCTTGTACATCGGCACCCGGATCAGCGCCGAGCGGTTGTTGTGGCCCCAGCAGATGTACGAGGGGGCCTCGCCGCCGGCGCCGGCGGTGCGCTGGGAGCCGCCCCAGATGCGCTTGTAGGAGTTCACCCACTGGTTGGTGACGGCGGCGGTCTCGGCGGCGTGCTTGAGCAGGCCGGCGATGAAGGAGCGGCCGACCTTGGAGAGCTGGTACTCGGCGCCCGTCTCGTGGAAGGCGTTGCGGTCGCCCTCGAACAGCGAGAGGTGGGTGTGCATGCCGGAGCCCGGGTGGTCGGAGAAGGGCTTCGGCATGAAGCTGGCGTGCACGCCCTGCTCCAGCGCGACCTCCTTCATGACCAGACGGAAGGTCATGATGTTGTCGGCGGTGGACAGCGCGTCGGCGTAGCGCAGGTCGATCTCCTGCTGGCCGGGGGCGCCCTCGTGGTGGGAGAACTCCACCGAGATGCCCATCGACTCCAGCATGGTGATGGCCTGGCGGCGGAAGTCGTGGCCGACGCCGCGCGGGGTGTGGTCGAAGTACCCGGACTGGTCGGCGGGGATCGGCGGGGTGCCGTCGCCGGGCAGGTTCTTCAGCAGGAAGAACTCGATCTCGGGGTGGGTGTAGAAGGTGAAGCCCTGGTCGGAGGCCTTCTCCAGGGTGCGCTTGAGCACGAACCTGGGGTCCGCGAAGGAGGGCGAGCCGTCGGGCATCAGGATGTCGCAGAACATCCGGGCGGTGCCGGGGGTCTCGGAGCGCCACGGCAGGATCTGGAAGGTGGTCGGGTCCGGCTTGGCGATCATGTCGGACTCGTAGACCCGGGCGAAGCCCTCGATCGCCGAACCGTCGAAGCCGATGCCTTCCTCGAAGGCCTGTTCCAGTTCGGCCGGTGCCACCGCCACCGACTTGAGGAACCCGAGCACGTCGGTGAACCAGAGCCGGACGAACCGGATGTCACGCTCTTCGAGCGTCCGAAGCACGAACTGCTGCTGCTTGCCCATGGGGACAGTCTCACCTCTGCTCTTTACGCTCGTGTTACGCCCGGAGAACCCTCGGGAGACCTCCGGAGGCGACTGCCCCCATCATGGCCGATCACCGGCCCGGACGGCAGCGCCGACCCCCGTTCCGCCCCCTCGGACCGCACATTGCGTCAGATCGACGATTACACTCGGGGCATGCCCAATCTCCGTCTCGCCCTGAGCCAGATCGACCCGTGGGTCGGTGACATCGCCCGCAACAGCGATGAGGTGGTGCGCTGGACCGAGCAGGCCGTGGCGGCCGGCGCCCAGCTGGTCGCCTTCCCCGAGATGGTCCTGACCGGCTACCCCGTCGAGGACCTCGCCCTGCGCCGCTCCTTCGTCGAGGCGTCCCGCACCGCGCTGGTCGGGCTGGCCGGGCGCCTGGCGGCCGGCGGACTGGGCGAGGTGCCCGTCGTGGTCGGCTACCTCGGACGCTCGGAGCACGCCTCGCCGCGCTTCGGCCGCCCGGCCGGGTCCCCGCAGAACTGCGCCGCCGTGCTGCACCGGGGCGAGGTGGTGACCCGCTTCGCCAAGCACCACCTGCCCAACTACGGCGTGTTCGACGAGTACCGCTGGTTCGTCCCCGGCGACCAGCTGCCGGTGCTGCGGGTGCACGGGGTGGACGTCGCGCTGGCCGTCTGCGAGGACATCTGGCAGGACGGCGGCCGGGTCACCGCGGCGCGCGAGGCCGGGGCCGGGCTGCTGCTGGTGGTCAACGGCTCGCCGTACGAGCGGAACAAGGACGACCAGCGGCTGGAGCTGGTCCGGCGCCGGGCCGCCGAGGCGGGCTGCACCCTGGCGTACGTCAACATGGTCGGCGGCCAGGACGAGCTGGTCTTCGACGGCGACTCGATCGTGGTCGGCGCGGACGGCGAAGTGCTGGCCCGCTCCCCGCAGTTCGAGGAGCACCTGCTGGTGCTGGACCTCGACCTGCCGGCCGCCAGCAGCGACCACACCGACGGCCTGCTGCTGAGCGACGGGCTGCACCTGGTCCGCACCGAGCTGGACGGCGGCCCGCGGGACGCACCCGCCCTCCCGGTGGCCGCCGGGGTCGCGCCGCGGCTGTCCGACGAGGCCGAGATCTGGGCCGCGCTGGTCTCCGGCACCCGGGCGTACGTCACCAAGAACGGCTTCCGGTCGGTGCTGATCGGCCTCTCCGGCGGCATCGACTCGGCGCTCGTGGCCTCGATCGCGGTGGACGCGATCGGCGCCGGGAACGTGTACGGCGTCTCGATGCCCAGCCGTTACTCCTCCCAGCACTCCCGGGACGACGCGGCCGAACTGGCCCGCCGCACCGGCCTGCACCTGCGGACCGTCTCCATCGCGCCGATGTTCGACGCGTACGTGGCCGCCACCGAACTGACCGGCCTGGCCGAGGAGAACCTGCAGTCCCGGCTGCGCGGCACGCTGCTGATGGCGATCTCCAACCAGGAGGGGCACATCGTGCTCGCGCCCGGCAACAAGAGCGAACTGGCCGTCGGCTACTCGACCCTGTACGGCGACTCGGTGGGCGCGTACGGGCCGATCAAGGACGTCTACAAGTCCCTGGTGTTCCGGCTGGCCCGCTGGCGCAACGAGGAGGCCGAGCGGCGCGGCGAGGTGCCGCCGATCCCGGAGAACACCATCTCCAAGCCGCCGTCCGCCGAGCTACGGCCGGACCAGAAGGACACCGACTCGCTGCCCGACTACGACCTGCTGGACAGCGTCCTGGACCGCTACATCGAGGGCGACGAGGGCCGGGACGCGATCGTCGCGGCCGGTTTCGACCCGGCCGTGGTGGACCGGGTGGTCCGGCTGGTGGACACCGCCGAGTACAAGCGGCGGCAGTACCCGCCGGGCCCCAAGATCTCGGTGAAGAACTTCGGCCGGGACCGCCGCCTGCCGATCACCAACCGCTGGCGGCGCGGCTGAGACCGTCCCGCGGACGGCGGCCGGGGCTACTGGAACCGGTAGGTGGCGGCCACCGCGAGGTGGTCGCTGCCGTCCTGGGGCAGGGTGCGGGAGTCGACCGGCTTGAGGCCGCCCTTGCTCATGATCTGGTCGATCCTGGCCATCGGGAAGGCCGCCGGCCAGCTGAACCCGAAGCCGTCCCCGGCGGCGCCCTGGGCCGAGCGCATCTGCGAGGTGACGGGCGCCAGGCTGCGGTCGTTCATGGTGCCGTTGAGGTCCCCGAGCAGCAGGACCTTCTTCACCTGCTCGGCCTGGATCGCGTCGCCGAGCGCCTGCGCGCTGACGTCCCGCTGGTGGACGGTGAAGCCGCCCTCGGCCTTCAGCCGCACGGAGGGCAGGTGCGCGACGTACACCGCGACCGGGCCCTGCGGGGCGGCGACCTGGGCCCGGAACGCCCTGGTCCAGCCCATCCTGAGGTCCACCGGCGAGACCCCGCTGATCGGGTACTTCGACCAGAGGCCGACCGTCCCCTCCACCGCGTGGTACGGGTACGCCTCGGCGAGCCCGGTCTCGTAGGAGTGCAGCGGCTTGCCGGCCAGTTCCTGGAGGGCGATGATCTGGGCGCCCGAGGCGACCAGCCCGCGGACGGTGCCGGGCACGTCGGTGTTGGCGGCGGCGACGTTGTGGCTGACCACCGTGAAGTCGCCGGAGCCGCCGTTCTTGTCGCTGAGCAGGCCGCCGAACAGGTTGAGCCAGATCGCGACGGGCAGCAGCAGGGCGATCAGCGCGGTGGCGGAGCGGCGCAGCAGCGCGGGCACCAGCAGCACCGGGACGGCCAGACCCAGCCAGGGCAGGAAGGTCTCCAGCAGGCTGCCGAGGTTGCCGACGCTGTTGGGGACCTCGGCGTGGAACGCCAGCAGGGCGGCGGTGAGCACGGCGAGTGCGGCGACGACCAGTCCGCGGCGCCAGGTGGTGCTGCCGCGGCCGTCCCGGCCCCAGTGCCGCAGGCCCAGGAATCCTCCGGGACGGTCGACGGGCTCCGGGGCGTCCTGCTCCCCCCGCTCCGCGGCCGTGGTCCGGTCGGTCCTGTCCGCCTGCGTCATCCGTGGCTCCCGCCTGTCGTGCCGTCCGCCGCTCCGGGGTCCGGCCCGCGGGTTCACGGGCGTGTGCCGGACCGGTGCCGGTTCGTTCGGATACCGGCTCAGCCTATGCCGGGACAGACGCGGGGCCCGGCGGAGCGGGTTCCGGCGCGGCCCTCTTTGGTGAGCCAGGCCACGTCGGGCGCCGCCGGGCGGTCGGTGGACGGTCGGCGGGCGGCCCGGCGGCGGGGGTCCGGGCGGTCGGTGGACGGTCGGCGGGGGTCCGGGCGCACGGGGGCCAGGGTGCCCGGGGTCAGGAGGCGGCGCGCGGCGCGAGGCCCTCCAGCAGTGAGTCGACCATGGTGCGGGCCAGGTCCGGGTCCTCCAGGTCGGAGTCGTCCCAGAGGATGCTGCGGTAGAGGATCGGGCCCATCAGCAGGTCGCCGAGCAGCTCCACGTCGAGGTCGGCGCGGAGCACGCCCTCGTCGACGGCCCGGCGGATGAGGTCGAGCGCGGCCTCCCGGCGCGGCCTGACCACCCGCTCGCGGTACACCTTGTACAGGTCGGGGAGGCCGTGCATCTGACCGAAGGCGGCCTTGAGCACCCAGCGGCTGCGCTTGGCGAGGCCGCGCCGGCGCATGTAGTCGACCATCTCGACCAGGTCGTCCCGGGCCGTGCCGCCGGTCGGCTCGGGCATCGGCACCTCCAGCCGGCTGACCACGTCGACCAGCAGGGCCTCCTTGTTGGGCCAGCGCCGGTAGATGGTGGCCTTGCCGACGCCGGCCGCGGTGGCGATGCCCTCGATGGTGAGGTCGGACAGCGTGGTGCCGCCCGCCATCAGGTCCTCGACGGCGGTGAAGATGGCCTGTTCGGCGGCCTCGCTGCGCGGTCGGCCGCGCCGGGCGGCGACGCAGGGTCGTGCGGTCCCTGCGGCCGGGGTGTCCGTCGTCATCCCCGCTGTTCTCCCTCGCTGTCCGCGTGGCGCGCGGGCGCCGCTCGTCGTCCGGTGGTGGCCCGTGGGCCGGGCCCGCGGGTGGCCGCCGCCCTGGACCACGGCCCCACCACCCGGGGGTTCATCCGGGTGGCAGGGCCCATTGTCGCTCAGTTCAACCGCGGATCAGGCGTCCGCGGGGACGGTCGGGCGGCTGTGGTCGGGCTGGTCGGCGCCCTGCCCGGCCGGTCCGCCGGGGGCGGCCGAGCGGCGCGGGAGCAGGAACCAGGCGATCAGGGCGCCGGCCACCGTGATGCCGGCGGACAGCGAGGCCACCACGTGCATGGCGCTGATGAAGGCGTCGTCGGCCGGGGCGACCAGGGCGGCGCCCTTCGGCCCCATCCGCCCGGCGATGGCCAGGGTGGCCTCCAGCGACTCGCCGGCCTTGTCGCGCAGCTCGGCGGGCAGCTGGTTCAGCGTGTCGGACATGTGGTCGCGGTAGACGGTGGAGAGCACCGCGCCGAGGACGGCGACCCCGAGCGAGCCGCCGACCTGGCGGAAGGTGTTGTTGACGGCCGAGCCGGCCCCGGCCTTCTCGCGGGGCAGCGAGCCCATGATCGCGACGGTGACCGGCGGCATGACGTGCGCCATGCCGGTGCCCATCAGCAGGCCGAGCACGATCAGCACCCAGATCGGCGTGGCGACGCCGAGCAGCGCGTAGCCGACGAAGCCGGCCGCGATCAGCAGCATGCCGACGGCGGCGGTGGCGGCGACGCCGAAGCGGTCGACGACCAGCCGGGCCCGCGGCGCGAACAGCAGCTGGGCGACGGCCAGCGGCAGCATCAGCAGGCCGGCCTGCAGCGCGCTGTAGCCGCGCACGCTCTGGGTGTAGAAGACGCCGAAGAAGGAGACGCCCATCAGCGCGAAGAAGACCACGCCGACGACGACCACGGAGGCGCTGAACACCTTGTTGCGGAACCAGGTGACGTCCAGCGCGGGGAAGCGGGTGCGGCCCTCGAACCAGACGAAGGCGGCCAGCGCCAGCAGGCCGACCAGGGTCGGGCCCCAGGCCTCGACGGCGGTGAAGTCGGCGAGCTCGCCGCCCTTGATGATGCCGTAGATCAGCGCGACCAGGCCGATGATCGACAGCAGCACGCCGACCGGGTCCAGCTTGCCCGGGTTCGGGTCCTTGGACTCGGGCACCAGGACCACCATCGCGATCACCGCGACGATCACGATCGGGACGTTGATCAGGAAGACCGAGCCCCACCAGAAGTGCTCGATCAGCACGCCGCCGGTGATCGGGCCGATGGCGATGGCCAGGCCGACCGCGCCGGCCCAGATCCCGATCGCCTTGGGCTGCTCGGAGCGCTCGAAGACGTTCATGATGATGGCCAGCGTGGCGGGCATCGCGAGGGCGGCGCCGACGCCCATCAGGGCGCGGTAGCCGACGAGTTCACCGGGCGAGGCGGCCATCGAGGAGAGCAGCGAGGCGATGCCGAAGACCACCATGCCGCCGAGCAGCGCGCGCTTGCGCCCGAAGCGGTCGCCGAGCAGGCCGGAGGTGAAGAGCAGCCCGGCGAAGACCAGCGTGTAGGAGTTGATCGACCATTCCAGGTCGCTCTGGCTGGCGCCGAGGCCGACCGGCGCGGGGGTCGCGATGGTCTTCATCGCGACGTTGAGGATCGAGTTGTCGAGGACGACGACGAGCAGGGCGAGCACCAGGGTGCAGAGGATCGCCCAGCGCCGACGGTGGATGGCTTCCGGCACGCGGGGTGGCGCGGCTGCGGTGGTCATTGGTCTTCCCGTCCGTGGTGGTGTGGCACTGGCGGGCAATTCCGAGCCATCGTCGTCTCGTAACCCCCCGCACCAGAGTAGCGGCCATTACGATACGAGACGACCCCGTTTCGTAAAATGAAGGCAAAGTCCGGGCACCCCCCCGGCCACCGGTGTGCCGTAGATCGCACCCGGTCGCACGCACGCCTCTTTGCGCCCGCGCCGGGGCGTGCAAGCATGGAGGTGATCCGGGGACGCCGCACGGCGCCACGAGACGACAACCCTTCAGGAGTCCGTTCCATGAACGCTTCTTCGCCTTCGCCTGCCCAGAACCAGGCGACCACCGCCTCGCTCTACGGCGGGGTCACCAACCGCCGCGTCACCGTCCGGGACCTCGCCGCCGCCAAGCAGCGCGGCGAGAAGTGGTCCATGCTGACCGCGTACGACGCCCTCACCGCCGGGGTGTTCGACGAGGCCGGCACCCCGGTCCTGCTGGTCGGCGACTCCGCGGGCAACTGCCACCTCGGCTACGAGACGACCGTCCCGGTGACCATGGATCAGATGGTGATGCTCTCCGCCGCCGTCGTCCGCGGCACCAAGCGCGCGATGATCGTCGCCGACCTGCCGTTCGGCTCGTACCAGGAGTCCCCGGCGCAGGCCATGCACAACGCGGCCCGGCTGATGAAGGAGGCCGGCGTCGGCGCGGTCAAGCTGGAGGGCGGCGAGCGCAGCGCCCGCTCGATCGAGCTGCTGGTCGAGGCCGGCATCCCGGTGATGGCGCACATCGGCCTCACCCCGCAGTCCGTGCACGCCTACGGCGGCTACCCCGTCCAGGGGCGCGGCGACGAGGCGGCGCACCAGCTGCTGCGCGACGCCAAGGCCGTCCAGCAGTCCGGCGCCTTCGCGGTCGTGCTGGAGGCGGTGCCGGCCGAGCTGGCCGCCCAGGTCACCGAGCAGCTGATGATCCCGACCGTCGGCATCGGCGGCGGACCGGACACCGATGCCCAGGTCCTGGTCTGGACGGACATGGCCGGGATGACGGCGGGCCGGGTGCCGAAGTTCGTCAAGCAGTACGCCAACCTGCGGGCCGTCCTCGGCGACGCCGCCCGCGCGTTCGCCGAGGACGTCCGCGGCGGCGCCTTCCCGGCGGAGGAGCACAGCTTCCACTGACGGCGCCCGCCCGGCCGGGCGAGCAGCAGGGCCCCGCTCCCGACCGGAGCGGGGCCCTCGTCGTCCCCGGACCCGACGCGCCCGGCCCGGCGAGCCCGCTCCCCCCGCTCCAGGCCCTCCCGGGGCGGCGGGCCGCACCGGTGACAGCGGCCCGACAGCGCGCTGACAGCGGCCCCGCCGGTCCGCCACCGCCACGACAGCCCGCTGACAGCCGGGCCGGACAACCTGGTGGCATGACACGAATCGCCACCGCCCCGAACGACCGGGGGAACGCCGTCGAGGTGCACGGCATCGTCAAGCACTACGGCAGCACCAAGGCCCTCGACGGGGTCGACCTGACCGTCCGCGAGGGCACCGTCCTCGGCGTGCTCGGCCCCAACGGCGCCGGCAAGACCACCCTGGTCCGGATCCTCTCCACGCTGATCAAGCCGGACGCCGGCACCGCCTTCGTCGGCGGCTACGACGTGCTGCGCCAGCCCAAGCAACTGCGCCGCACCATCGGCCTCACCGGCCAGTACGCCTCGGTCGACGAACTGCTGTCCGGGTACGAGAACCTCTACCTGATCGGCCGGCTGCTCGACCTCTCCAGCCGCGACGCCAAGGCCCGGGCCACCGAGCTGCTGGAGCGGTTCTCGCTCACCGAGGCCGCCAAGCGGTCCGCCAAGACCTACTCCGGCGGCATGCGCCGCCGCCTCGACCTGGCCGCCAGCATGATCGGCCGCCCCCGGGTGCTCTACCTGGACGAGCCCACCACCGGCCTGGACCCGCGCACCCGCAACGAGGTCTGGGACGAGGTCCAGCGGATGGTCGCCGAGGGCACCACCGTGCTGCTGACCACCCAGTACATGGAGGAGGCGGAGCAGCTCGCCGACGAGCTGACCGTCATCGACCGCGGCCGGGTCATCGCCAGCGGCGGCGTCACCGAGCTCAAGGCCCGGGTCGGCGGCCAGACCCTGCAGGTGCGCCCGGCGGACCCGGCCGACCTGCCGGAGATGACGCGCTGCCTGCAGGAGACCGGCATCGCCACCGCCACCTACTCCGCCGACACCGGCCTGCTCGCGGTGCCGCTCACCGACGACGGGCAGCTGACCACCGTCATCGGGGTGCTCGGCGGCCGCGGCTTCGCGATCGCCGGCATCGACACCAAGGTGCCCAGCCTCGACGAGGTCTTCCTCGCCATCACCGGCAAGCCCGCCGCCGCGGACACCGCCCTCAGCCTCGCCAAGGAGCCCGTCGCATGACCACCGCCACCGTCGCCCCCGCCCGGGTGGAGGACACCCGGATCGGCCTGGCCGGCACCATGCGCCACGTCGGTGCGCTGACCAGGCGCAACCTGATGCGGATCAAGGCCGACCCGGAGTCGATGTTCGACGCCGTCCTGATGCCGGTCATCTTCACCGTGCTGTTCGTCTACGTCTTCGGCGGCGCCGTCTCCGGGGACCAGGACGCCTACAAGCAGTACATGATCCCCGGCCTGCTCGGACAGACCGGGCTCACCCTCGCGATGGCCGTCGGCACCGGTCTGAACAGCGACTTCCAGACCGGGGTGATGGACCGCTTCCGCACCCTGCCGATCGGCCGCTCCGCCGTCCTGCTCTCCAAGATCGCCGCGGAGACCTGCCGGGCGCTGCTCTCCTTCGTCATCCTCATCGGCTTCGCGATGTGCATCGGCTTCGAGGTGAAGACCGGCCTGCCCGAGGTGGTCGCCGCCGTCGGACTCTCGCTGCTGTTCGGCATGTCGATCGTCTGGATCTCGATGCTGCTGGGCATGTCGCTGCGCAGTGCCCAGGCCGTCCAGGGCGTGTCCATGCTGGTCCTGATGCCGATGCAGTTCGGCAGCTCGATCTTCGCCCCCACCAGCACCATGCCGGGCTGGCTGCGCTCGTTCACCGAGGTCAACCCGCTCTCGGCGCTGGCCGACGCCTCCCGCGCCCTGCTCAACGGCCACGAGCCGGTGGCCCACCCGGTGATGATCGTGCTCGTCTGGTCGGCGGCCTCGACCGCGGTCTTCGCCCCGCTCGCCGTCGCCCGGTTCCGCAAGCGGACCTGAGCCGACGGCCCCGGAACGCCCGCCGCCCCCTCCCCCGGGCCCGGCGGACGACCGGCCGGCACCCGGGACAGGTGCCGGCCGGAGCACGGGCGGGCCGGCCGGTGACCAGGGGACGGGCACCGGCCGGCCAGGCCCTCGCCGCCAGGTGGCCCCGGGCCCGTTCGGCGGATTCCGCCGGGCGGGCCCCGGGCGCGCCCCGGCTGATCGGCTGGGGCGGGCCCTAGCCGATCAGCTCCTCCAGCAGGTCCCGGGTCTGCCGCGTGGTCAGGCCCTCCCCGGCGGCGCGGGCCGCGTCGAACCCGTCGTCCCCCAGCAGCCGCCGCAGCTCGGCCTCCGCCCGCTCGCGCTCGGCGCGCTCCAGGAAACCGCCCTTCGGGCCGTTCAGCCCGCCGTGCGCCCCGTGCAGCGCGGCGGCCTGCCGGGCCTTCGACAGGTCGCCGTCTCGGACGGCGAAGGCCCGCAGCACCCCGACCGCCGCCGGGACCACCATGACCGTCATCTGCTCGGCGAAGCCGCTCGCGACCTCCATCGAACGGAGCAGCCGCCGCCCTTCGCGGAGCAGGGCGAGCCCCTCCTCGGGGTCGCCGCCCCGGGCGGTGATCCAGCCCCGGGAGGTGGTCAGCAGCCCGGCCACGATCCCGGGGGCGAAGCCGCCGACGCTGGACACGGTCAGCTGGTCCAGCTCGGCCAGGGCCAGCCGGTACTCGCCGCGGTAGGCGTGGATGCCGCAGAGCGTCAGCCGCCCGAACAGCAGCGCGCCGGTGGTGGCCTGGTCCACGGCCGGCGAGTCGATCCCCGCGAGGGTCTCCCGGATGATCCGCTCGCCCTCGGCCATGTCCCGTTCCAACAGGGCGGCGCCCATGTTCACCTGCAGGATCGGCACCTCCTGCGGCGCCCCCAGCTCCTCGGCCAGCGCGATCGCCCGCCCGTAGGCGGCGACCGCGCCCTCGGCGTCGCCGCCGTTGGCCAGCGACTCCCCGCGGGCCGCCAGCGCCTGGGAGGTCCCCCAGAGGTCGCCGGCCTGCTGGTACAGCGCCAGCGAGCGCTCGCCGTCCAGGATCCCCTGCTCGGCCCCGCCCGGCCAGTCGTTCATCATCTTGGCCCGCACCTGCAGGATGAAGGCCAGGTCGCTCGGCTCGCCGTGCTCCTCGCAGCCGCGCACCGCGTCGTCCAGCAGGTCCTTCATCTTCTCCAGGTGGCCGGCCAGGAAGGCGCCGAACACCCGCATCAGCGCCGGGAAGCGGTAGGACTGCGGCAGGTCCGGGGTGTAGACCGCGAGCAGGTGCTCGGCGACGGCGAGGGCGTCCGCGTCCCCCAGCACCTCCAGGTTGCCCTCGAACAGCCCGATCAGCCGGTGCATCGCCAGCAGTCGCCGGGCCTCCTCGACGACCCCGTCGGGCATCGGCACGCCCTGGGCCAGGACGCCGCGCTCCAGCGGCACCGGTGGCGGGGTGCCCGGGGCGAACGGGTCCGGGCCCAGCCCGGCGACCGCGGTGTACCAGCCGCGGGCCTCCATGCTGTAGCCGCGCAGCGACCAGTACCAGCTCATCCCGAGGGCGAGGACCAGCGCCTGCTCCTCGTCCGCCAGGTCGATCGCGCGGCGCAGCGCGGCCCGGATGTTGTCCTGCTCGCGCTCCAGCGTCGACAGCAGGTGCAGCTGGCGGGGGCCGTGGATGTCCAGGTCGGCGGCGGCGACCACCGCGCGGAAGTGCGCCAGGTGCCGGGCCTCCGTCGCGCTCCGCTCCTCGCCCGACTCGGCCAGCCGCTCCGTCGCGTACTCGTGGATGGTCTCCAGCATCCGGTAGCGCGGCAGGGCGCCGTCGTCCAGGTCGGCCACCAGCAGGGACTTGTCGACCAGCGACAGCAGCAGGTCGGCGACCTCCTCGCGGGCGACCCCGGTGCCGTCGGCGCAGATCGCCTCGGCGTCCTCCAGCTGCCAGCCCCCGGCGAACACCGAGAGCCTGCGCAGCACCGCCCGTTCGCGCTTGCCCAGCAGGTCCCAGCTCCAGTCGACCACCGCGCGCAGGGTCTGCTGGCGCGGCAGCAGGGTGCGGCTGCCCGCGGTCAGCAGGGCGAACCGGCCGTCCAGGCGGTCGGCGATCTGACGGGCCGTCATCACCCGAAGCCGGGCGGCGGCCAGTTCGATGGCGAGCGGCAGGCCGTCCAGGCGGCGGCAGATCTCGGCGCAGGCCTCCGGGTCCCCGCCCGGGTCGAAGCCCGGTCGGGCGGCGGCGGCGCGCTCGGCGAGCAGCCGCAGCGCCACCGGGTCGGGCAGCGGCTCGACGGGCAGCACGCTCTCGCCGGGGACGCCGAGCGGCTCGCGGCTGGTAGCGAGCACCGTCAGCCCGGGGCATTCGGCGAGGAGGACGTCGGCGAGGTCGGCGGCGGCCTGGATCAGGTGCTCGCAGTTGTCCAGGACGAGCAGCATCCGGCGGTGGCCGCAGTGCTCGACCAGGCGGCGCACCGGGTCCTCGGCGCGCTTCTCCATCACCTCGGCGACCATGTTGGAGCTGTGCAGGACGATCTCGCGCAGGCCGAGCGCGGAGACCACCGCGGCGGGCACCGCGTCCGGGCTCTCCAGCGGGGCGAGTTCGGCCACCCAGACGCCGTCCGGCCACAGGCCGGCGGACTGCTCGGCGCGGCCGGCCTCGATCGAGAGCCTGGTCTTGCCGGAGCCGCCGGGGCCGGTCAGGGTGACCAGCCGACTGTCCGTCAGGGCCGCCCGCAGCGCCGCGAGGTCGGCCTCCCGGCCGACGAAGCTGGTCAGCCGTCCGCGCAGGTTCCCGCGCGGGAACGGTACGGGCGCGGCGGGCGGGCCCGCTGCGGGCGCCGGTATCGGCTCCGGCGCGGCGGCCTGCGCGGACGGCTCCGGTACGGGCTCCGCCGGTGCCAGCAGCTCGGCGTACAGGGACTGGAGCCGGCGCCCCGGGTCGACCCCGAGCTCCTCGGCGAGGGCCCGCCTGGTCCGCTCGTAGTGGCGCAGGGCCTCCGCCGTCCGACCGCTCTCGTGCAGCGCCCGGATCATCAGCTGCTGCAACGGCTCGTCCAGCGGCTGCCGTTCGCACAGCTCGGCGAGTTCGGCGACGAGGTCGGCGGCCCGGCCCAGCCCGAGGTCCGCGGTGATCCGGTGCCGGCGGGCCTCGTCGCGCTGGGCCTCCAGCCGGGCGGCCGGGCCGCCGCGGTCCGGCAGGTCGGCCAGCGCGGGCCCGCGCCACAGCGCCAGGGCGGCCCGCAGCCGGTCGGCGGCGAGCGCGTGGTCGCCGGTGTCGAGGGCCCGGCGGCCCTCGGCGCCGAGCCGCTGGAACTCGGCGAGGTCGGTGGCCGGGCCGGTCAGCCAGTACCCGGCCGGGCCGGAGCCGACCTCGTCCCGGCCGATGGTGCGGCGCAGCCGGCCGACCAGGGTCTGCAGTGCGGCGGAGGAGTCCTGCGGCGGCTCGGCCTCCCACACCTCGTCCACCAGCAGGTCGGCCGGCACCGGGCGGCCCTGCCGCAGGGCCAGTGCGGTGAGCAGCGCCCGCAGCCGGGCGCCGCCGAGCGGCACCGGCGTGCCGTCGTCGTGGTGGGCCGTGGTCGTTCCGAGGATGCCGTAGTGCACCGGACCATTCTGGTCGATGGGCGCCTCCGGGGCCGCACAATTGTCCTGTCGGCCGTCCCGTCCGCCGCCCGTCGGCCGTCCGCCGGCCCGCTCCGGCCCCGCCACCGGGGGCGGAACCCGGGACGGGGTCCCGGACGTTCACCCTGGGCGGCTTGTCCGTCCACCGGAGCGCCGGGCATGATCGGTCCCCGGTCCGGTCACCCGGACACCAGCCCGCACGCCCGGCCCGGACAGCCGGCCCGGCCACCCCTCGGACCCCCGGAGCACCCACGCCATGACCTTCGCCGCCACGCAGCGCTCACGCAGCGAGGACCGCCGGATCAGCCCGGTGTTCTGGGTGCTCCTCGCCGTCCTCGGCACGTCCGGCTGGGCGGTGTACGCCGGCTACGGCAACGCCTCGTTCGGGGTGTTCCTGTTCGTGGTGGCGGGCTGGATGGTCTCGCTCTGCCTGCACGAGTACGCGCACGCGCGCACCGCGCTGCACGGCGGCGACATCACCGTCGGCGCCAAGGGCTACCTGACCCTCAACCCGCTGAAGTACACCAACGTGCTGCTCAGCTTCGTGCTGCCGATCGTCTTCGTGATCCTCGGCGGCATCGGCCTGCCCGGCGGCTCGGTGTGGATCGAGCGGCACCGCATCCAGGGCCGGCTCAAGCACAGCCTGATCTCGGCGGCCGGACCGCTGGTGAACGTGGTGTGCGCCGCCCTGCTGCTGATCCCGATCGGCGCCGGCTGGCTGGACGACCCGAAGGTGCACGCGGTCTGGAACGGCTACGAGCTCACCGTGTCGCCGTTCGCCGGGGCGCTCGGGTTCCTCGGCCTGCTGCAGCTCAGCGCCGCCCTGCTGAACCTGCTGCCGGTGCCCGGCCTGGACGGCTACGGGATCGTCGAGCCCTGGCTGTCGCTGAAGACCCGGCGCGCGGTCGAGCCGTTCGCGCCGTACGGCCTGCTGGCCGTGTTCGCGCTGCTCTGGCAGCCCGAGGTGAACTCCTTCTTCTTCGGCGTCATCCACGACCTGATGAACCTGTTCGGCGTGGACCAGGACTACGCGACGCTGGGCCGGTACCTGTTCAGCTTCTGGAAGAACTGACGGCTCCCGGCCTCGGGCCGGGGCGGACGCGGGCCGGGGCCCGTCCGGTGGATCCCGCCGGGCGGGCCCCGCTCCGTCCGGCGGATCCGCCCCTACGCCTGCTCGGCGGCCTCGACGGCCTCGGCGATGCGCGCGCGGCGGCGGTTCAGCCAGAGCACGTTGCTCGCCACGCCGGCCATCGGGAGCCAGATCAGGCCCAGCCAGAAGCCCTGGGTCAGCGAGACCACGGCGGCCGCCAGCGCGAGGACGACGACGATCAGGGCGAAGAGGGACGTGCGGGGCATGGCGGGAGGCTCCTAGGGGCGGCTACGGACGGCCGGGTCGTGGCCGGAGCCCATTGTCGCCGACCTCACCTCCGGACCGGGTCCGGGGGTGAGGCCGACACGCCCGTCGGGCTCAGACGTCGGTCACCCGCAGGCCCGCGTGGGCCTTGTAGCGGCGGTTGACCGAGATCAGGTTGGCCACCAGCGCCTCCACCTGGTGGGCGTTGCGCAGCCGGCCCGCGAAGACGCCCCGCATGCCGGGGATCCGGCCGGCCAGCGCCTGCACGACGTCGGTGGCGGCCCGCTCCTCGCCGAGCACCATGACGTCGGTGTCGATCCGCTCCACCGACTCGTCCTGCAGCAGCACCGCGGAGAGGTGGTGGAAGGCCGCGGTGACCCGGGAGTCCGGCAGCAGGGCGGCGGCCTGCTGGGCGGCGCTGCCCTCCTCCGGCTTCAGCGCGTAGGCGCCCTGCTTGTCGAAGCCGAGCGGGTTGACGCAGTCGACGACGATCTTGCCGACCAGCTCCTCGCGCAGCGCGGTCAGGGTCGCGGCGTGCCCGTCCCACGGCACCGCGACGATCACCACGTCGCTCTCCCGGGCGGCGGTGGCGTTGTCGGCGCCGCGCACGCCGACGCCCAGCTCGGCGGCGGAGGCCTCGGCGCGGGCCGCGTCGCGCGAGCCGATGATCACCTGCTGGCCGGCCCTGGCCAGTCGGAGGGCGAGTCCGCGCCCCTGGTCGCCGGTGCCGCCCAGGACACCGACCACCAGGTGCGAGACGTCCGGCAGTTCGTGGGCCGGGTTTGTCGCTGAATCGAGGGAAGTCATGGGCCGATCCTGCCAAATGCCCGGCCGGGCGCGACATTCTGGGCCGCATGGACGCGGTGAGAGTTTCGGCACTCCGGCAGCACCTGGCGGGCACCGGCTGGCTGGAGGCGGTCGGCGGCTTCGCCGGATCGCTGCGGCGCGCGGTGTCCCGGCGCGGGGCCGGCGAGCTGCTGCTGGTCGGCACGGAGGCATACGAGCCCTGGCACCTGGCCGCGCACCTCGCGGACGAGGCCGCCTGGTCGGCCGTTCCCCGACTGGCGCCCACCCTGCTGCGGCACCGCCCGCCCGCCGGCGCCGCGGCCCACCTCGCGCACGACCTGGACCGGCTCGCCGCGGCCCGGCGCGGCGCCACCGTCCTGGTGGTGGCCCCGGACGCGGCCGGCGCGCCGCTGCTGGAACGGGTTCAGGACGCCCGGCGGCACGGCGCGACGGTGCTGGCGCTGGACGGCGCCGCCCCGACCTCGCCGGGCGACCTCGGCGGGCTGGCGCACGAGCGGCTGGCCGTCGGCACCGCCGCCGAGGAGCCCTTCGACCTCGCCCAGCACCTGGTGAGCGCGGCCGCCGGGCACCCCCCGGCCCGCCGGCCGGCGCTGGAGCGGCTCGCCGGGCTGGCCCGGCGGCTGACCGCGCCGCCGGCGATCAGCCGCTGGTAGCGCCGGCGCCGTCAGCCACGGCCGGACGGGCGGAGCCGCGGGCGGGCAGGCGGGGCCGCGGGCGGCGCCGGCCGGAAAACCCTTTGCGGCGGCGGGAACGCCCGCCGCAGGATGGTGGTTCGTGAACGACGACGAACCACCGCATCCCCCCGGCCGGGTGCGGTCGCTGCTGCGTGCCCTCCGACCCGACCTCGCGCCCTGGCACGCCTCCCGCGACTTCCGCTTCCTCTGGCTCTCCGGCTGCGTCACCAGCTTCGGCAGCTTCCTGACGTACGTGGCCGTGCCGATGCAGATCAAGCAACTGACCGGCTCCTCGTTCGCGGTCGGCCTGGTCGGCGCCTTCGAGCTCGTGCCCCTGATCGTCTTCGGCCTCTGGGGCGGCGCCCTCGCCGACGCCCTGGACCGCCGGAAGCTGGTGCTGCGCTCCGAGGCGGCCCTCGGGCTGCTGGCCGGGCTGCTGCTGCTCAACGCGCTGCTGCCGTCGCCGCTGCTCTGGCCGGTCTACGTCGTCGCCGCACTCGTCGCGGCCTGCGACGGGCTGCAGCGCCCGGCGCTGGACTCGCTCACCCCGCGGATCGTCCCGCACCAGCACCTGGCCGCCGCGTTCGCCCTCAAGTCGCTCTACCACAACGCCGCTTCGGTGGCCGGCCCGACGCTGGCCGGCGTGGTGGTGGCCTTCTCCGGGGTGCAGACCGCGTACGCCCTGGACGTGCTGACCTTCGTCGTCTCGCTGCTGCTGCTCGCCCGGATCCGGGCGGTGCCGCCGGCCACCGGCGCCGAACGGCCCTCGGTGGCCGCGGTGCTCACCGGTGTGCGGTACGCCTGGAGCCGCAAGGACCTGCTCGGGACCTACGCGATCGACCTCTGCGCGATGCTGTTCGCCTTCCCGGTGGCCGTCTTCCCCTTCCTGGCCGCCGAGTTGGGCGCGGACTGGGCGCTCGGCCCGATGTACGCGGCCTCCGCGGCCGGTGCCCTGCTGGTCGGGGCGACGAGCGGCTGGACGTCCCGGATCCACCGGCACGGCCGGCTGCTGCTGGTCGCCGCCGTCGGCTGGGGCGCGGCGATGACGCTCGCGGGCCTGTCCGACGGCGTCTGGCCGGTGCTGTTCGGGCTGGCGCTGGCCGGCGGCGCCGACCAGATCAGCGGGATCGCCCGCTCGACGATGTGGAACCAGTCCATCCCGGACGAGGTCCGCGGCCGGATGGCCGGGGTCGAGCTGCTCAGCTACTCCGTCGGCCCGCAGCTGGGCCAGGTCCGGGCGGGCACCATGGCCGGGCTGATCGGCGTCCGCGCGGCCGTCTGGACCGGCGGCCTCGCCTGCGTCGCCGCCGTCCTGGCGGTCGCGGCCGCGCTGCCCCGCCTGCTCGCGTACGACGACCGGACCGATCCGCACGCCGCCGCCGTCCGCGCCCGGCACGAGGCGGCCGAACGCGAACAGGCCGAACGCGAGCAGGCCGAGCCCGAACCCACCGGGTCCGCACGGACGGACGGCGAGCGCGCCGGGCGGGCGCCGGCGGCGAACTGACGGCCGGACAGGACCTACTCGGCCCGGTCCTCGGGCTGGTCCGTCCGGTCCGTCCAGCGCGGGTCGTTTTGCCACTCGCGGTTGCGCTCGTCCGCGGTCTGCAGGGCGTGCGCGGCCTCCTCCGGGCTGCCGTACGGCCCGAGGCGGTCCTTGGCGGGGCACTCCGGCCCCTCCTCGACCTTGCCGTGCTTGATGCAGTAGAACCACTCGCCGGGCTTGCCGGTCGGCTTGCGGTGGAATCCCAGGGGCATGGTGCCCTCCCGTCGACGTGTTGGGGTCGTACTGATCATTCCCCGGCCCGGGCCGCCGCGCACACCACCCGATCGGTCCGGGGCCGGCCGATAGACTCGCGGCCATGGCACTCGTACCCGGCATCCAGTCCCCCACCCGCAAGGTCCCGTCGCACATCGCGCGCCCCGAGTACGTCGGCCGGCCCGCCCCGGCGCCGTACACCGGGCCCGAGGTGCAGACCGCCGAGACGATCGAGAAGATGCGGATCGCGGGCCGGATCGCCGCGCAGGCGATGGCGGAGGCCGCCGCGCTGATCGCCCCCGGCGTCACCACCGACGCGCTGGACGCCGTCGCCCACGAGTACATGTGCGACCACGGCGCCTACCCGTCCGACCTCGGCTACCGCGGCTTCCCCAAGTCCGTCTGCACCTCGATCAACGAGGTGATCTGCCACGGCATCCCGGACTCGACCGTGCTGCAGGACGGCGACATCGTCAACATCGACGCCACCGCCTACATCCACGGGGTGCACGGCGACCTCAACGCCACCTACCTGGTCGGCGACGTGGACGAGGAGTCCCGCCTGCTCGTCGAGCGGACCAGGGAGTCCCTCGACCGGGCGATCAAGGCGGTCAAGCCGGGGCGCCAGATCAACGTCATCGGGCGCGTCATCGAGTCCTACGCCAAGCGCTTCGACTACGGCGTGGTGCGGGACTTCACCGGGCACGGCATCAACACGTCGTTCCACTCCGGCCTGATCATCCCGCACTACGACAGCGAGCGGGCCACCGAGGTGATCAAGCCCGGGATGACCTTCACCATCGAGCCGATGCTGACCCTCGGCACCTACGACTACGAGATCTGGGCGGACGGCTGGACGGTCGTCACCAAGGACCGCAAGCGCACCGCCCAGTTCGAGCACACCCTGGTGGTCACCGCGGACGGCGCGGAGGTCCTCACCCTGCCGTGACCCCCGCGCGGCGCGCCGCCGTCAGCCGATGAGCCACTGCTCCTCGGCGACGGCGCCCACCTCGGTGCAGGCGTCGGTCAGCACGTCCAGGACGCGCAGCGGGTCCGGCAGCGGCTGCTCGGGACCGCGCAGCCAGCGCACCCGGGAGCCGTCCGGCAGGGCGGCCGGCGGCAGCAGGGTGTACGAGCCGCGGCAGTGCCAGCGCAGGCCGGGGTGCTCGGACATGGTGTCCGGCGTGGAGTCGAGCGCGCTCGGCCACCACTCGTCCTCGTCCTGCGGGGTACCGCGGGTGGCGGTGAAGAAGAGGTACCGGTCCTCGCCGACGGCGGCGACCGGGCCCTCGACGCCCAGCTCGGTCAGCCGCTCCAGGGCGAGCCGGCCGGCCTCCGCCGGGACGTCCAGCACGTCGTGGGCGCGGCCGGTGGCGGTGACGAAGTTGGCCTGGGGGTCGCGGGAGAGCCAGCGGGCGAGCTGTTCGGGGTCGGTGGTCGCCTGCGTCTGCCAGGCGAAGGACACCGGGTGCTGGGCGGGGGCCGGACAGGCCACCCGGTCACAGGAACACCGGTACCCGGCCGGATGGGCGGCGGGCGCGAGCGGGAATCCGGCGCGGACCGCGCCGAGCAGCTGATCCAGTCTGGCCGCGGGGCCGTCCACGTCGCCCGACCGGGCCCGCTGACGATCACGCTTCTGCCACCAGGTCGTCCACCTGCCGCCGGCTTCCATCGGGCCCCTTCCGCGCACTGCCGTGCCTGGTGCGACACAGCGTTCGACGTACCACTCCGACGCAACGCACAGCGCCCCCCGCTGCTTCCCGGGACGGTGCTCGGCCCTGCTGTCCGCGCCCTGCCGACCGGATCCGGGGTCACCGGAGGCCGACGCCCGGGTCACGGTACGAAGTCGCGGCAGCACGCTGTCCGCGCCATCTCGGCCGGAACGCACGCGGATTCGCGCCTCGCCCGGCCCGTACGGGGCCCGCTGACCCGGGTGAACCCCGAGGGCGTAACAGGAAGGATAAGGGTGCGCGGGGCATCCGGATGACCGGGGGCGGTGCCTCTCCGGTCACACTCCCGGCACCCGGCCGACACACGGCCTGCGCCGGACCCCCCTGCCACGTCCTCCCGGCACGGCCCGGACCAGCCGTGCGGCCCGTCCGCACGGCCCCGCCGGCCGACTGCTCCGGCCGGCGCTCCGGTCACCCGTGCGGAGGTGAGACCCTGGTGGGGTGAAGAGCACGGACACCGCATTCGTCGGCGGCCCCCTGGACGGCCGGATCCTCCCCGTCCCGCTGGGGCCGATGTTCGGCGTGCCGAAGAAGTACACGGTGCCGGTCCCCGCGCACGGGGACACCCCGGCGCGCACACTGGTCTACGTCCGGTCCAAGCAGGTGCGGGGCATCAGCTGGCACTGGCGCTACGAGTTCGACGAGGCGGCCACCGCCCGCGCGTCCGGCTGACGGCCGCGCCCCGCGCGTCCCGGGCCGCCCTCGCAGCCTCCCCGGGAGGACGGCATGGCGAGAACGGTACGGCACCCCAGGTCCCGCTCCCAGGCGGTCGCGCACCACAACCGGCAGGTCGCCGGCGTCACCGGGGCCCTGCTGGTGGTGGTGAGCCTCTACACCGTGGTGATCGGCCCGAACGGCTGGCTCTGGTTCGGCTGGGCGGTGCTGCTGCTCGCCTGCGTGGCCCTGTTCGCGGTCCGCTCCTGAGCGGCCGCACCGCCCGTCGCCCCGGTACCGGTCGGCACCCCGCACCGGTCAGTCGTCCTCGGCGAGGATCAGGTACAGCTTCTTGCGGGCCTCGGTGAGCACCGCCAGGCCCTTGGTGCGCTGCGCCTCGGTGCCCGTCGTCATGACCTGACGGATCGCCTGGTCGACGGCGGCCAGCGCCTGGCCGACCTCCTGGACGGCCTCCCAGTCGACCTCCCGGCCGGCCTCCGCCCACGGCTCGGCGGGCCCCGCCTCGGCCACGGCCCGGCCCGCCTCGGTGAGCGAGACCAGCCGCTTGCCGCCGACCTCCTCGGCCGTGATCAGGCCCTCCTCCTCCAGCAGCTGGAGGTTGGGGTAGATCGAGCCGGGGCTGGGCCGCCAGGCCCCGCCGGTCCGCTCGACGATCTCGGCGATCATCTCGTAGCCGTGCATCGGCCGTTCCTTGAGCAGGGCCAGCAGCGAGGCGCGGACGTCCCCGCGCCGGGCCCGGCCGCCGCGCCGACCGTGCGGACCGCCGCGCCGGCCGCCGTGCCCGCCGAAGCCGTGGCCGAACGGGCCGCCCATCGGGCGACCGGGGCCGCCACCGCCGAACGGCGGGCCGAAGCCGCCGAAGGCCTCCCGGCCGCCGAAGCCCTCGAAGCCCTCCGGCCCGGGGCCCGGCCCGAACCGGCGCCGAGCACCGCGCGGGCCCTCTCCCCTGAATCGCATTCCCGGGTTTCCTGAGCGCATGGCGCCCACCTCCTTGTCGACCGAGCCAGTCGAGTTACTGTCTCGATAGCTCGACGATATATCGGTGACTGTCGCTCGTCAACGGATTCCGACACGGCCGCCGGACGCGGCGCCCGTCCGCGACCCAGCCGCTACGGTGGCGCGCATGGCCGGAGAACGAGACCTTGCGACCCTGCTGCGCGGAATGCGCCCGCTGCTCAACCCGGGGCGGTACGTGTACTGCACGCTCCCCGCGAAGGTGCCCGCCGGAATGCGGCCGGTGGTGACCGTCGCCGAACCGGAGGGGGTGACGGTGGTGGTGACCCAGGAGGAGGCCGACGCACTCGGCCTGCGCTACTCGTACGTGGCGGCCTGGATCACCCTCCGGATCCACTCCGCCCTGGAGGCCGTCGGTCTGACCGCGGCCGTCTCCGGGCGGCTCGCCGAGGAGGGCATCAGCTGCAACGTGGTGGCCGGCTTCCACCACGACCACCTGTTCGTCGGCGCCGACGACGCCGAGCGCGCCGTCCGGGCCCTCGAGGAGCTGGCCGCCCGGTCCACCTGACGCAGCCGCCGGGTGGCCGCCCCCGGGCGGCCCCCAGACACTGGGAGCAGGCCGCCCGGCCACCCCGGCCGGCCGGCCCCGACCGGAAGGAGACGGCCGCCATGGCCATCTGCGTCACCTGCGGCAACGACTACTGGCTCGCCTTCGAGATCAGGACGGTCACCGGCGACACCTACACCTTCGACAGCTTCGAGTGCGCGATGGAGAAGCTCGCGCCGCGCTGCGAACAGTGCGACGTCCGCATCGTGGGCCACGGCGTGGAGGTCGCGGGCATGTTCTTCTGCTGCGCCAACTGCGCCCGGGTCAACGGCGGCCTGGGCGAGCAGATCCGCGACGCCGTCGGAGTCCACCCGTCCTGACCCCGCCGGGGCCCGCATCCGGAACTCCACGGCGGGGCGCCGGAACACCACCGAGGGCCCTCCCACCTGTCGTTTCCGCAGGTCGGAGGGCCCTCGTGAAGTCAGGGGCGGAAGAGTCGGCCTTGTACGCCGGGTTCTGTCTCCCGGGTTGCTCGCGCGGCCCGGGGAGGCGGCCATCCATCTAGGACTGCCGTTGCCGACAGCCTCGTGCGGTCTACCCGCGAGCTCGGGCGAGCAGCCCTCGAACACTCGCGCACGGTGCCCGAGGACACCGATCTTGACCTTGCTCCAGGTGGGGTTTACCGAGCCGGCCGGGTCACCCCGGTCGCTGGTGGTCTCTTACACCACCGTTTCACCCTTACCCTCCGCCGAAGCGGTGGGCGGTCTGTTTTCTGTGGCACTGTCCCGCGGGTCACCCCGGGTGGGCGTTACCCACCACCCTGCTCTGTGGAGCCCGGACGTTCCTCGGCGGGTCCTGGGACCCGTCGCGACCGCCCGGCCGGCTCTTCCGCCGTAGTGGTCATCGTAGCCGCTCGGGCGGCGCCTCCCGCACACCGGACCGGTCCACCGGCGGATCGCCGCCGAGGCGGGCGGCCACCCGGGCGGCCGTCCCGGTGGCCCACGCGGTCGTGGTGACCAGGCCGAGGAGGGAGATCGCGCAGCCCAGGCCGACCAGGATCCACCAGCCGGCGTGGGTCGCCGGGGCGAAGCCCGTCGCCACCGGGCCGACCACGGCCGCCGTCACCACCGTGCCGATCACCGCCACCCCCAGCGACTGGCCGACCTGCCGGCTGGTCGAGGCGACCGCCGCGGCCACCCCTGCCTGGGCACGCGGCATGCCCGAGACGGCCGCGTTGGTGATCGGCGCGTTGACCGTGCCGAAGCCGAAGCCGAACAGCGCGTACGCGACCAGCAGCAGCGCCGGCGGGGAGTCCGCGGCCAGCCGGGTCAGCAGCAGTCCGCTCGCGGCCAGGCCCAGCCCGGCCGCGACCAGCGGCCCGCGCGGCCCCCGGGCCGCGACGACCCGCCCGGACAGCGGCGCGCAGACCAGCATCATCCCGGCCATCGGCAGCG
The DNA here is from genome assembly GCF_040681575.1 of Kitasatospora sp. NPDC051702. Classification (NCBI taxonomy): domain Bacteria; kingdom Bacillati; phylum Actinomycetota; class Actinomycetes; order Kitasatosporales; family Streptomycetaceae; genus Kitasatospora; species Kitasatospora sp. NPDC051702. The sequence goes on along the minus strand of NZ_JBFAZB010000003.1, from coordinate 42,712 downwards.
TCCACAGGCCGGCCTCGATCGGGCCGTAGTGCCGGACGCCCTGCAGGTAGAGGGTGTTGAGGAAGAGGAAGCCGCCGAGCGCCGAGAAGGCGCAGACCGCGGTGACGGTGGCCCCGGTGAACGGCGCACCGGCGAAGAACCGCGGGTCCACCAGCGGCTCGGCCACCCGCCGCTCCCAGAGCGGGAAGGCGACCAGCGCGGCCAGCGCGGCCGCCGCCAGGGCGAGGATCAGCGGGGACGTCCAGCCGTGGCCCGGGCCCTCGATGATGGCGGCGGTCCCGCAGCCGAGCAGGACGACCATCAGCAGCTGTCCGACCGGGTCGAGCCTGCGCGGCCGGGGCGAGCGGGACTCCGGGACGAAGCGGACGGTCAGGGCGATCGCGACCAGGGCGACCGGGACGTTGATCAGGAAGATCGACGGCCAGCCGGCCGCGTCGACCAGGAAACCCCCGAGCAGCGGGCCCAGCGCCATCGAGAGGCCGACCACCCCGCCCCAGACGCCGATCGCCCGGGCCCGCTCCCGCGGGTCGGTGAAGGTGTTGGTGATGATCGACATGGCCACCGGGTTCAGCATCGAACCGCCGACCGCCTGCAGGGCGCGGAACGCCACCAGCCACTCGAGGTCCGCCGCCAGGCTGCACAGCAGCGAGCCGAGCGCGAAGCACGCCAGCCCGGTCGTGAACACCCGGCGGCGGCCGAAGCGGTCGGCCACCGAGCCGAACAGCATCAGCAGGGAGGCGAGGACCAGGGTGTAGGCGTCGATGATCCACTGGAGCCCGGACGCCGGGGCGTCGAGGTCCCGCTGGATCGCCGGGAGCGCGACGTTCACCACGGTGTTGTCCAGACCGACGATGAACAGGCTCAGGCAGCAGATCGCGAGGACGAGCAGACGGCGGCGGCGCTCCGGGGCGCTGGAGGGGTCGGCTTCGGGCACGCACCGATCCTCCCATCCCCGCGGCGCTCAGACGGCGGCGAAGCGGACCGTCCGGGTGGCCGGGTCGGCCCGGGTCAGCCGGACCCGGACCAGGCCGCCGAGCGGCAGGGCGCCGGGCGCGGCGGCGCCCGCCTCGGCCGGGCCGTCGCAGCGGGCCCGGACGGCGGGCTCGCGCAGCTGCACCGTGCCGGAGCCGGGCCGCTTCCCGTCCACGTCGACCACCACCGCGGTGAAGTCCTCGCCCTCCCGGCCCGTGAGCAGCTCCGCCTCGACCAGGTCCACGCAGGCCCGTTCGACCTCGGCCGCCCGGCGGTCCCCGGTCGCCATCAGGCCCGGCACCTCGGTCAGCGCCTCGCGCGCCCAGTCCGGCACCTCCTCCCCGGCCGCCACGGCGGCGCACACCTCCTGCGCGAAGCGGTCGCCGAGCCGGCGCAGCGGCGCCGTGCAGTGCGCGTACGGGGCGGCGAGCGCGGCGTGGGCCGGATCCGCCGGGGCGGGCACGCCGCGGGCTTCGTCGAAGGCCCGGTAGCCGGCGCCCCGCAGCAGGCCGGTGCACGCGTTGAGGAAGGCGGCGTCCAGCGGGGTGTCCGGGTCCAGCGAGCGGACCAGCTCCGGGTACGGGAGCCCCTGCGGCCAGTCCACGTCCAGTGCGGCGGCGATCCGGCGCAACCGCTCGTACGCGGCGGCGGGGGCGGCCGGCAGGGTGCGCAGCAGGCCGACGCCCGCGTCCAGCATCAGTTCGGCCGCGGCCATGCCGGTGAGCAGCGAGATCTGCGCGTTCCAGCCGTCGGCGGGGCCGGCGGCGCGGTAGCCGAGCACGTACCCGTGCAGGGTCTCCTCCACCTCCTGCTCGGGCACCGGCAGGCTGACGCCGCCCCGCGCGCGCTCCTGCTCCTCGCGCAGCCGGCCGACGGCGGCCAGCAGGGCGAGCTGCTCGTCGGCGCCGCCCAGTTCCACCGCGCGCTCGACGGCGGCGTAGTCCAGGCGCCGGTGCGAGCGGACCAGGGCGCGGCGCAGGTCGGCGAGCAGCACGGCGCCGTCGGCGTCGAGGTCCAGCTGCCAGAGCAGCGCGGGCCGGGGCTCGCCGGGCAGCAGGCTGGCGGCGTCCTCGGAGATCCGGGCGGGGTGCAGCGGGACGCGGTGGTCCGGGAAGTAGAGGGTCTCGACGCGGCGGCGGGCCTCGGCGTCGATCGCGCCGCCCGGGCGGACGAAGGCGGCGACGTCGGCGATGGCGTAGTACACCCGGTACCCGCCGCCGGGGCGGTGGGTCAGGTGCATGGCCTGGTCGAGGTCGCGGGAGCCGGGCGGGTCGACGGTGAACAGGGGCAGGTCGGTGGCGTCGTACTCGGGGAGCCGGGGGCGTTCGGCGGCCTCCTCCGCCTCGGCCAGCACCGGTTCGGGCCACTCGGTGTGGACCTCCAGGCTGGCGCGGAGCTCGGCCAGTTCGGCGTTGATCCGGGCGGAGTCGGCGGCCTTGACGCGCAGTTTTCGGCGAGGCATGCAGGCAGCGTAGGGCGAATCGGGTGATTCCGGACGGAGGCGGCCGCCCGGCGGCGTGCCGCGAACTCACCGCCCCAGCAGGGACTTGAGGTCCTTGGCGGCCAGCGAGACCGCGTCGTCGTAGCCCCCGGTGGCCAGCCGCAGCATGAAGGCCACGGCGTCGTCCGGGTGCGGGTCGGTGTACGGCTCGGCGTTGTAGTCGAGGAACAGCAGCATCGCCTCGAAGGCGGTGCGCTTGTTCCGGTCGACCAGCGGGTGGTTGCGGGCCAGGCTCTGGCCGAGGGCGGCCGCCTTGGACCAGAGGTCCGGGTAGGCGTCGCCGCCGAACAGGCTCGCCTGCGGGCGGGCGATCGCCGAGAGCAGGCCGCCGAGGTCGCGGACGTTCCCCGGACCGCCGGCGAGGTAGGTGACGTCGTCGAGGTCCAGGTACTCGGTCACAGGTCCTTGAGCCTCTCCAGCGTCTCCGCGTTGGCCGCACGGATCCGGGCCACCAGGGCCGCACGGCGCTCGGCCCGGCCCGGCCCGGCACGTTCCGGGGGCTCCGACGGATCCGGGGACTCCGGGGACGGCTGCGCCGCCGGCCGGGACGGCGGCCTCGGGTGCTCGGTGAGGACGTCCGGGACGGCGGAGCGGCGGACGTCGAAGGCCAGCTCGGCGGTGTCCGAACCGGCCGGCGCCTCCGTCACCCGGACCCTCCCGGCCATCACGGCCTCGGCGGCCGCGCGCACCGCGAACTCCAGGGCCTGCCGGGTCTCCGCCGGCAGGCCGGCGGGCACGGGCACGGACAGGGCCTCCGCCGCGGCGTCGTCGTCGCCGGGCACCGGGTCCAGGGGTCGCAGGGTCATCTCGTTCACGCTCCTCGTTGCTCACGGTAGTGGCGGACGCCGGCCGGGCCCACCGGATTTCAGGGGCGCGGGCACGGACCGGGCGCGGAAGGTGCGGGAGGTACGCGCGCGGGAGGTACGGGCGGGGGCAGCCGGGCGGCCGTCCCGGCGACGGTCGCCCCCGCCGGGGTCCGGCGGCCCGGCGGTAGGGTGGCGGGGTCCGTCTGCCACAAAGTGTTGAGGAGTCCGCTGTGCTGGTGCTGTTGCCGCCCTCGGAGGGCAAGGCCGCGTCCGGGGACGGCGTGCCGGTGGCACTCGACCGGCTGTCGCTGCCCGGGCTGACGGCCGCGCGCGGCGCGGTGCTGGACGCGCTGGTCGGCCTCTGCCGGGGCGACGAGGACACCGCCGCCGGGGTGCTGGGGCTCAGCCCGGGCCTGCGCGGGGAGGTCGCCCGCAACGCCGGGCTGCCGACGGCGGGGGCGCGGCCAGCCGGCGAGGTGTACACCGGCGTGCTGTTCGACAACCTGGGCCTGGCCACGCTGGACGCCGCCGCGTACGACCGCGCGGAGCGTTCGCTGCTGGTCTTCTCCGGTCTCTGGGGCGCCGTGCGGATCTCCGACCGGATCCCGCCCTACCGCTGCTCGATGGGCGTGAAACTGCCGCCGCTGGGGGCGCTCGGAGCGTACTGGCGGGGCGCGATGGCCGACGTGCTGCCCGAGGTGGCCGACGGGTTGGTGCTGGACCTGCGCAGTTCGGCGTACGCGGCGGCGTGGAAGCCGGCTGGTGAGGTGGTGTCCCGCACGGCGACCGTCCGGGTGCTGCAGGAGCGCAACGGCAGGCGCACGGTCGTCAGCCACTTCAACAAGGCGACCAAGGGCCGTCTGGTGCGGGACCTGCTGGTCGCGGGGGCCGAGCCGAAGACGCCCGGTGAACTGACGGACGCGCTGCTGGGCCTCGGCCACCGGGTGGAGGTGGCGGCCGAGGGGACGGCGCGCAAGCCCTGGCAGCTGGACCTAGTGGTCACCGAGGTGCACTGAGCGCGGCGGCCCCGCGGCGCGCCTCCGGGGCGGGGCACCGGCCCCGGCCCCGGCGGCGCGGACGCTCAGCGCAGGTGCGAGGTGTCGTTGAGCAGCCGCAGCGAGGCGTTGCCGTCCGCGTAGTACTGGACGGAGCACAGCGCGGCGGCGGACAGCTCCATCCGGTACATCGAATCCGGCGGGGCGCCGAGGGCCAGGCGGACCAGCGTCTTGATCGGGCTGACGTGGGAGACCACCAGCACCGTCCGGCCCGGGTTCCGCGCGATGATCTTGTCCCGGGCGACGCCGGCCCGGTGGGTGAGCGTGGTGAAGCTCTCGCTGCTGCCGGTCGGCTTGGCCTTGGCCGAACCGAGCCAGGCCGCCAGGTCGTCCGGGTAGCGCTCCTGGACCTCGGCGAAGGTCAGGCCCTCCCAGTCGCCGAAGTCGACCTCGCGCAGCCCGTCCTCGTACCGGACCTCCAGGCCGAGCCGGGCCGCGACGATCTCCGCGGTCTGCCGGGTGCGGCGCATCGGGGAGGCCACCACGGCCTGGACGCTGCCGCGCGCGGCGAGCGCCGCGGCGGCCCGTTCGGCCTGCCAGCGGCCCCGGTCGGAGAGCTCCGGGTCGGTGCCGCCGCTGCCGGAGAACCGCTTCTGCGGGGTCAGCGCCGTCTCGCCGTGGCGCAGCAGGACGAAGGTGGTCGGGGTACCGAGGTCGGCCTCGGCCGCCCAGCCGGCCCTGGGGGCGGCGGTCTCCAGCGGCGGTTCCGCGGCGACGGCGGCGGCCTTCGGCCGGGGCTCCCACTGGCGGCCGGCCCGGCCCGCGTCCATCGCCTCGTTGGCGAGCCGGTCGGCGTCCTTGTTCCGCTCGCGCGGGATCCAGGTGTACGTCACCCGGCCGCGCGGCAGGACGGTGCGCGCCTCGGCGGCCAGCGGCTGCATGTCGGGGTGCTTGATCTTCCAGCGGCCCGACATCTGCTCGACGACCAGCTTGGAGTCCATCCGGACGTCCACCGAGGCGTCCGGGTCGAGGTCCCGGGCCGCCTTGAGGCCGGCGATGAGGCCCCGGTACTCGGCCACGTTGTTGGTGGCGTGGCCGATGAACTCGGCGGCCTCCGCGACGATCTGCCCGGTGTCGCCGTCCCGGACCACCGCGCCGTAGCCGGCCGGCCCCGGGTTGCCCCGGGACCCGCCGTCAGCCTCGACGATGAAGCGTGCCGCCACCGGTTCAGACGCCCGAGTCGGCGGTCCGGACCAGGATCCGCGAGCAGTTCTCGCAGCGGACCACCTTGTCGGCCGGCTCGGCCTTGATGGCGTTCAGCTCGGTGATGGAGAACTCGGTGCGGCAGCCCTCGCAGCGGCGCTGGTACAGCCGGGCCGCGCCGACGCCGCCCTGCTGCTCGCGCAGCTTGCCGTAGACCTTGAGCAGGTCGGCGGGGATGACGGCGGCGACGGCCTCGCGGTCCCGCTTGACCTTCTCGGCCTCGCCGTCGATCTCGGCGAAGGCGGCGTCGCGGCGGGCCTCGGCCTCGGTGAGGACGACGGTGGAGTGCTCCAGGCGGGCGCCCAGCTCGACGACCCGGCCCTGGGCGCTCTCCAGCCGCTCCATGACCTCCAGCACGACCTCCTCCAGGTCGCCCTGGCGCTTGGCCAGCGAGCCGATCTCGTGCTGGAGGTTCTCCAGGTCCTTCGGCGAGGTGATCGCGCCGGAGTTGAGGCGCTGCTGGTTGCGGGCGGACCGGGCGCGGACCTGCTCCACGTCCCCCTCCGCCTTGGTCAGCTCACGGGTGGTGTCGCCCTGCTGGGCCTCGGCGGCGACCACCAGGTCCTTGAGCGCGGTGTGGTCGGCGGAGGCCTTCTCGATCTCGGCGTGCTCGGGCAGGGTCCGGCGCCGGTGGGCCAGCTGGTCGAGCTTCGAGTCGATGGCCTGGAGGTCGAGCAGGCGGATCTGGTCGGCGGGCGCGGCGTTCAAGCGGAGGGCTCCTGTGAATCGGGTCAGGCGGTGAAGGACATGGGGGCGTGCGCGGTCCACGGGTCGGTGACCCGGTGGGAGACCTTGGTCTCCACGGCCCAGCCGCGCTTGTCCGCGGCGGCCAGCAGGGCCCGCTCGGCCAGGGTCAGCCAGGGCCATTCGGTGGCCCAGTGCGCGGCGTCGACCAGCGCGACCGGCGCCGCCTCGGCGGCCTCGGACGCCGGGTGGTGGCGCAGGTCGGCGGTGAGGTAGGCGTCCACCCCGGCCGCCCGCACCTCGGCGAAGAATCCGTCGCCCGAGCCGCCGCACACGGCGACCCGGCTCAGCAGCCGGTTCGGGTCCCCGGAGACGCGGACCCCGGCGGCGGTGGCGGGCAGGCCCCTGGCGACCTGCGCGGCGAAGGCGGACAGCGTCAGCGGGGGCTCCAGCAGGCCGATCCGGCCGGAGCCGCGGCGGCCCAGCGGGTCGGTCGGGTCCGGCACCAGCGGGCCGGTCACCCGGAGTCCGACCGCCTCCGCCAGCGCGTCCGAGACACCGGGGTCGGCGTGGTCGGCGTTGGTGTGCGCGACGTGCAGGGCGATGCCGTTGCTGATCAGCGTGTGCACCACCCGGCCCTTGAAACCGGTCGCGGCGACGCTGGTGGTGCCGCGCAGGTAGAGGGGGTGGTGGGTGACGACCAGGTCGGCGCCCCATTCGACGGCCTCGTCCACGACCGTCTGCACGGGGTCGACGGCGAACAGCACGCGGCCGACCTCGGCCTGAGGGTCCCCGCAGACCAGGCCGACGGCGTCCCAGGACTCCGCCCACTGCGGGGGGTAGACCTCTTCGAGCGCGGTGATGACGTCGGACAGTTTCGGCACCTGTCGAGACTACCGTGCGCGCGGGGGCGGTCGGGCCCCGGCCGTGGGGCGGGGCGGGCCGGGCCGCGGGAGCCGGAGGAGTCCGGGGTGCCGTTCGGGCGGGGCGCGGGCCCCCGTCGGGCGGGGGTCGGGCCCGAGCGGGGGGCGGCGTTCGGACGGAGGTGCCGTCGGCGTACGGATGCGCGTCAACCGGCGGAGGGGGCGGCCGGGAGCGACCGGCGCGGCCTCCGCGCCTCCGCACGCCGGGCGCGCGTTGCTCACACCGGGGCCCTCGCACGAAGGCGAAACGAAGCCCGGATCACCCTTATGAGTGAAGTGACCGGCGCTCCGTTGAGTCACCCCCGCCTCGAAAGTAACTTCAGTCCTGCGAACGGGAGTTGCCCCGGGAGGCGCCCCGACTTGGCGGTCCGGACGGCGCTCCGCCCCGCGCGGGCCCGGCAGGAGCGGGCACCGGGCGGGGCACGGCGGGGCCGGTGACTCCGGCCCCCGGGGCTCCCGCTCCTTCCGAGGAACCGATCAGGCCGGGGCGTCGGCCCGGGTGCCGGAGCAGTGGGCACCCGGGCCGGCGGCCCAGACGAAGGGATGTGGCGGCGCATGGAGGCGGACACATCGCTGCGTACGGCCGCGGGCGGGGAATCGGCGGGCCACGGGCCGGATGCGGCGGCCCCGTGGCCGGGGACGACGCGGGCGGCGCCGGCCGGCGCCGGAGGCCGGGGAGGCGACGACGACCGGGAGGTCGCCGTCGAGGGCCTCCGGTGCACGGCCGGGCCGTCTGCGTCGGGTCCACCGGATCCGCGACGGGCCCGCGTCCGGAGCCGGCACGGCCGGAGGTCCACCGGTGTCGCGGCACGACGAGCGGGGTGATCGGGACGTGAACCTGGCCACCCGGACCGTCGCGCCGGCGCTGCGCCGGCTGGGCTTCGCCTTCGCCGCCGACGGCGGACACGCTGCCTGCCTGGCCTCGGCCGCCGACGGCGGCTGGTACGCGGAGAGCTGGCGGCTGCCCCCGGACGGCGGCCCGGCCGCCCCGCTCGCCCTGCCGCTGTCCGGCAACCGCTCGGAGGACCTGCGCTCCCACCTGGTCGCACTGCCGGACGGCTCGGTGCTGATCTGCCGCCACGACGGGGACCGCCACGACCTGGTCCGCCTCTCCTACGGCGGGACCTCCGCCGCGGAGCAGCCGGTGGCCACCATCCGGATGCCCGGACTGCGGCTGCTGGCACTCCCGACGGGCCCCGGCGCCGGCCCCGGCACGCCCGTCGCCCTGGCCCTCGGCACGGACAACCGCCCGGCCACCACCGCCTGGCTGGTGCGCACGGACGGCAGCGAGCCCGAACGGGTCGCCGAGATCCCCGGACTGCACGGCGGCGGCACCTGGCTGGACCGCACCGGTGACCTGCTGGCGCTGGACCGGGTCGACGCCGGGCTCGTCCGCAGCGTGCTGCTGGACTTGCGCAGCGGCACGACCGCCCCGCTGCTGGAGATCGGCGGGCACAGCAACGACCGGCTGGTGCTGTTCGACCCGGACAGCGGGTTCGCGATGGTGCGCAGCGACGCACCGGGCACCGACCGGCTCGGCTGGGGCGTGCTGGGCGGCGGCGAGCCGCTGCGGTTCCCGGCGTGCCTGCACGTCGCGGGCACCGTCCTGCGTCCGGTGGCGCTGCGGCCGGACGGCGACGGCCTGCGGGTCGCGGTGCAGGTCGACCACGGCGCCGGCTCGGCGCTCGCCCTCTGGCGGCCGGGCACCGGCCGGCTCGAACCGCTCCCCGTCCCGCCCGGCCGGCTCGGTTCGGTCGGGCACTGGGGCGAGGCGGCACTGCGGCTCCCCTACTCCTCGCCCGACCACCCCGCGGCGCTGGCCGCCCTGGACGTCGACGCGCTGCTCGCGCACGGCCCCGCCCCGGCCGCCGGCGGCCCGACGCCGCTGCCGCTGCAACTGGCACCACTGGGCTCCGGGCCCCCCGGCCCCTGGCGGGGGGCCGGGCTGCCGTGGCAGCCCGACGGCCCCCGGGCCACCCGCACCCCGCCGCCGGGCTGGCGGGTGGACGGCAGCACCGCACCCGGCGACGGCGGCCGCTGGCAGCCCGCGCAGAGCCTCGAACTCGCCGGCCCCGCAGGGCCCCTGGAGGCCGTGGTGTACGGCGGGGACGCCTGGCTGAGCAGCCCGCACCTGGTGCTGGCGCTGCACGGCGGCCCGGCCGACGCCTGGCGGCTGGAGTTCGATCCCGCGCTGCAGCGGATGTCCGCCGAGGGGCTGGCCGTCGTCGCCCCCAACCAGCGCGGCTCCACCGGTTACGGGGTGGCGCACGCGATGGCCATCCGGGGCGCCTGGGGCGGACCGGACCTGGACGACGTGCTGCACCTGCTGGACGGCATCGCCGGGCAGCGTGCGGCGCTCGGCCTGGAGCCCCCGGCCCTGTTCGGGGTCAGCTACGGCGCGTTCCTCGCCCTGCTGGCGGCCGCGCACGCACCCGCGGAGCAGGTGTCGCGCTGCGCGGTGGTCGCCCCGTTCCTGTCCGGCGCCCGGCTGCTGGCCGAGGCCGCCGGGCCCGTCGGGGCGTTGACCACCCGGCTGGGCGGCGGCGAGACGATCGCCGACGCCCGCGGCCCGCGCGACGTCCTGCAGCTCGCGCACCGGCTGACCGCACCGCTGCTGATCGTGCACGGCAATCGGGACGAGGTCGTCCCGGTCGGCCAATCCCGCTCGCTGCGGCACGAGTTGCTGCGGATCGGCCGGGTCGAGGGAGTGGACTTCCGGTACGTCGAGGCGGCCGGCTCCGGCCACGAGGTGCTCGCCGAGGAGGGCGCCGCCGTCCTGCACGAGCTGCTCGCCGGGTTCCTGCGGACCGGCCGACCGGGCTGATGACACCGCCGCGCCCGGCCCCCGGGCGCGCATCGTGATCTCGATAGGGTCTCGTCCGCTCCGGCCGTTATGGTGGCCGGGGCACGGGCCGCGATCACCGGCTGTGGCGCGTACCGAGCGCCCGATCGGGGACCGGGCCGCGCGCCACGCGCCGGCCGGGCGCCGATGACCTGCACCCTCGCACGGAGAAGACGATTCTGATGTCCGACACCCTCACCGACACCACCGGACCCGCGGCCAACGGGACCGACGCCGACGAGAACACGGCCGAGGACACCGCGTCGCACGGTCGGCACCGCGGACGGTCCGCCGCCGACGACAGCCCCGCGGCCGACCCGCACGGCCGGCACCGCGCCGCGGCGCGCCTGGGCTGAGCACGCACGCACGGAAGGGCCCGCCGGGGACGCACCCCCGGCGGGCCCTTCCGCGTCCGGTGCCGGCCGCCTCAGCCCAGCGTCACGACCGTGCGCAGGGCCTCGCCGCTGCGCATCTGCGCGACGGCCTCGTTGACGTCCGTCAGCGGGACCCGGTGGGTGATCATGGCGTCGAGGTCGATCCGCCCGGCCCGCCAGAGGTCGACGACCAGCCCGATGGTGCGGGCGACGGGCGCGCCGCCGTAGAGCGAGGGCAGCAGGCGCTTCTCGTTGAAGAACAGCTCGCCCATGGTGAACTGCGCGCGGTCGTCCTGCGCGCCGGCGCCGATCACCACGACCGCGCCGCCGCGCCGGGCGGCGTCGTACCCGGCCCGGACGGTGGCGGCCCGGCCGACGGCCTCGAAGACGTAGTCGAAGCCGCCGCCCGGCAGGCCCTTGGCCGCGGCCCTGAGCTCCTCGGGGGCGAGGGCCTCGGTGGCGCCGAAGGAGAGCGCCCGCTCGCGGCGGGACGCGACCGGGTCGACGACGGTGATCCGGGCGGCCCCGCAGACCCGGGCGCCCTGGACAGTGGCGATCCCGACCCCGCCGGCGCCGATCACCGCGACGGAGGAGCCGGGTTCGACCCGGGCGGTGTTGACGGCGGCGCCGACGCCGGTGGTGACGCCGCAGCCGATCAGCGCGGCGGCCTCGTGGGGCAGGTCGGCGGGCACCTTGATGACGGCGTCGGCGGAGACCACGACCTCCTCGGCGAAGGCCCCGGTGCCGTAGAACCCGGAGGCCTCGACGGCGGCGCCGCCCTCCTCGAAGCGGAAGCCGGGCGCGCCGAGCCGCCGCAGGCTGGCGACGCACAGGTGGCCCCGGCCGTGCTCGCAGTGCGCGCAGCGGCCGCAGGGGGCCATCCAGCAGAGCACCACGCGGTCGCCGGGGGCGATGCCCCGGACGCCGTCGCCGACCTCGACGACGTCCCCGGCGCCCTCGTGCCCGGGGACGAACGGCGCGGGCTGCGGCAGGACGCCGCTCATGGCGGAGAGGTCGGAGTGGCAGAGGCTGGCCGCGCGCATCCGGACCCGTACGGTGCCCGGGCCGAACCCGACGGCCGTCACGTCCTCCCGGACGTCGAGGGTGTCCTGGCCGGTCTTGTGCAGGACGGCTGCGCGCATGGGGCTGCTCCCGGTGTGCCTGGTGTGCCTCGGATCGGCGGTCGGGCCGATTCTGGCACGGGCGGCCCGGCGGGACTAGAACACGTTCCAGGGCCCCTGTGGTCCCCCCGTCTACCGTCGAGTAGGGTCCGGGGCGAGCACGTCCGCCCCCGTCCCGGACGTCCCGAACCCGAGGAGCACGGCATGTCCGACCTGCTGGAGAGCGCCCGCCCGGCGCCCGAGGTGCTGGCGGCGTTCGAGGCGGCGACCGGGTTCATGCCGGTGGACGAGGGGCTGGCGCTGTACGCGGCGGCGGTGACCGCGGCGCGCGGCACCGGGCTGCCGGTGCTGGAGATCGGCACCTACTGCGGGCGCTCCGCGGTCCTGCTGGCCGCCGCGGCCCGGGAGACCGGGACGGTCGCGCTCACGGTGGACCACCACCGCGGCTCGGAGGAGCAGCAGCCCGGCTGGGAGTACCACGACCCGACGCTGGTGGACCGGGAGGTGGGGCTGATGGACACCCTGCCGCGGTTCCGCCGCACCCTGCACGCGGCCGGGCTGGAGGAGCACGTGGTGGCCCTGGTGGGCCGCTCGCCCCGGATCGCCGCCCTGTGGGGGCGGCCGCTGGCCCTGGTGTTCATCGACGGCGGTCACACCGACGAGCACGCGACCGGCGACTACGAGGGCTGGGTCCCGCACCTGGCGCCGGAGGGGCTGCTGGTGGTGCACGACGTGTTCCCGGACCCGGCGGACGGCGGCCAGGCCCCGTACCGGGTGTACCTGCGGGCGCTCGCCGAGGGCTTCGAGGAGGTCTCGGTGACGGGCTCGCTGCGGGTCCTGCGCCGCACGGCGGGCTGAGCCTCCCCCGCCGTCCGCCCCGGCGCCCGCCGCACCCCGCCCGTCGCACCCCGCCCGGGGAGCCCCGACGGGCCCCGCGAACCCTCCCGCCCGGCCCCGACGCGCACGGACGACCGCCGCGCCTCCGACCGATCCGCCGAGCCGCCCCACAGCCACACCCCGATGCTCTAACGTCGTGCCGGGGCTGTCGGGCGGGGGTTCGAACGGTACGGTGTCCGCGCAGCACCAGGCAGAGCAATCGGCGGACGGTGGGGGCTAGCGGCACATGACGGACCAGCACAACACCGCTCCGGCGGTCTGGGACCCCACCGCGCGCGGTGGTGCGGGCGGCTGGGTGCGCGGCCCGCAGCAGGCCCCGGGCGAGGAGGCCGCCGGCCCGCCGCCGCTCGTGACCGGCCCCGTCCCTCCCGGCCCCGTGGCCCCGCCGCCCACCGCGGGCGCCGTGGGCGACCAGGGCCCCCCGCTGGCCGCCCGCCCCTACCTGGCCGCCGCACCCGGCCACGAGGCGCCGACCGCGCCCGCCTTCCCCGCCGCGGCCCCGCAGCCGCCCGCCGCTCCGTTCCCATCCCACGCGACGTCCCAGCGCACCGCCCCGGGCCCGGGTCACGTCTCGGGCCGGGAGGCCGGCCCCGGCTACGTCTCCGGCCAGGCCCCCGGGCCCGGCTACGTGTACCCGCCGCAGCCGCCCGCCGGCCCCCCGCAGGCCCCGTACGGGCACGGCCCGGGCCCGTACCCGGGCGGTCCCGGGCAGCCGGGGTACCCGGCCGGCCACCCCGCCGACTACCCGAACGACTACGCGGACCCGGACGACGAGGACCGCCCGGGCAACCGGAAGGCCCCCCTGCTGATCGGCTTCGCCCTGCTCCTGGTGCTGGCGGTCGGCGGCGGCCTGCTGATGGCCGCCAGGAACGGCGACGACAAGAACGGGCAGGCCGCGCCCGCCCCGTCGGCCACCGCCCCGACCTCGGCCGGCAACCCGCCGCCGGCCCCGGCCCCGACGGGCACCGACGCCGCGCCGAGCGGCGCCGCGACCGACCCGGCCTCGGCCGGCGCCACGCCGAGCCCCACCGCCTCCGGAGCCGGCCCGAACGCCAAGGGCCAGGCCCAGGCGCTGGACGACCTGCTCACTCAGGGCGAGAGCGCGAAGGCCCCGATCGGCAGCGCGGTCGCCAAGGTGACCAGCTGCCCGGCGAAGGCCGACATCGAGAGCGCGGCGCAGGTGTTCGACAACGGTGCGAAGCAGCGCGACGACCTGCTGCGCAAGCTCGCCGGGGTGGGCGTCGGCGACGTGCCGGGCGGCGCCGACGCGGTGGCCTCGCTGAAGCAGGCCTGGCAGCTGTCGGCCGACATCGACCGGGCGTACGCGAGCTGGGCCCGGGCGGTGGCCGGCCAGGGCTGCTCGGGTTCGGCCCCGAACACCGCCGACAAGAAGCACGCCGACGAGCTCAACCCGCAGGCCACCCAGGCGAAGAAGGACTTCGCCGCCAAGTGGAAGCCGATCGCCGACAGCTACGGCCTCACCCCGCGCACCCAGGACAGGATCTGAACCACCCGTGACCGGCTCCGCCTCCCGACCGCCCCGCCATTCCGCCCTGCTGCGCGTCACCACGGTGGTGGGCGCGGCCGTACCGCTCTGCATGGCGGGCTGGTTGGGCTGGCAGGCCCTCGAAGGCCCCACCCCGGTGAGCGCCGCGGGCACCTCCGCCGCGGCGCCCACCACCCCGTCCGGCACCGACCCGTCCGGAGGACCGGGGACGCCGGGTGCGTCCGGCGCGCCGGACGCCTCGGGCACCCCGGCCGCGGACCGGCCCACCGCGGCCTCCCCGGCTCCGTCGGACACCGCGGCCGCCACCGCCTCCCCCGGCGCCTCCGGCTCGCCCGACGCGACCGCGCTCAGCGGCCGCACCGTCGTGCTCGACCCCGGCCACAACCCGGGCAACTCGGCGCACACCACCGAGATCAACCGTCAGGTCGACATCGGCAACGCCCACAAGGAGTGCGACACCACCGGCACCGAGACCAACGCCGGCTACACCGAGGCCGAGTACACCCTGGACGTGTCCCGCCGGGCGCGGGCCATCCTCGCCGCCCGCGGCGCCACCGTGGTGCTGGTGCAGGACGGTGACCGCCCGTGGGGCCCGTGCATCGACGAACGCGCCCGGGCGAGCGCCGCCGCGCACGCCGACGTCGCGCTCTCGGTGCACGGCGACGGCGGCCCGGCGAGCGGCAGCGGCTTCCACGTGATCATGCCGGCGCGCGTGGTGGCGGGGAAGGCGGACACCTCCGCGATCGTCGAACCCTCGCACCGGCTCGGCCTTCTGCTGCGCGAGCACTTCCGCGCGGCGACCGGCGAGCAGTACGCGGACTACGTCGCGAACCAGGGCCTGGACACCCGCTCCGACCTGGGGGGCCTCAACCTGTCCACGGTCCCCAAGGTGTTCATCGAGTGCGGTAACATGCGCAACCCGGCGGACGCGAAGCGGATGACGGATCCTCAGTGGCGGCAGCAGGCGGCACAGGGGATCGCAGACGCGCTGACGGCGTATCTGACCACGCGGTAAAGGGAGTTGGGGCGGGCCGGCCCGGTGGGCGGCAGCGCGCCCGGCCCGCGCCGTTTGCAACGACTTCGCCCCATTACCGGTCCCGCCGTGCGCCGGCGGCGCGGTTGGGCCTAGGCTTCTGGTCCGTTCGGGAGTTTCGGCCGGTCAGCCCGACCGCACGAACCGCCGACCACGACACGTCAACGAGGGGAACGTTAGTGAATCTGCGCGCTCTCACCAGGGGAGACGCCGCCGTCGCAGGCGCGGCCGTCCTGCTCTTCATCGCCTCCTTCCTGCCCTACTGGACCGTGGACTGCAGCGGCCGGTACTGCGGCGACACGTCGCAGAACGCGTGGAGCACCCAGCTGTTCCCCATCCTGCCCTCGATCTACCTGCTCGGCATCGCCGCCGCGGTGCTGATCCTGCTGCAGCGGTTCCAGGGCCCGGCCGCGGCCGGCCGCCAGGTGCTCGGCCTCCGGCTGGACCAGTGGGGCATCGCGTTCGCCGTCACCGCGCTGTGGACGGCGCTGTGGTCGCTGGGTGGCGGTCCGTCGGGTTCCGGCTTCGGTCACGGCTTCGGCGCCTGGCTCGGCCTGATCTCGCTGATCGTGCTGGCGGGTGCGGCCGCGGCCGCGCCGCTGGTGCCGGCGCTGAAGGCCCCGCTGGTCACCGACCGCCCGGCCGCCGTGCCGTACCAGGGCTACCCGGCCCCGGGCCAGCCCGGTCAGCCCGGCCAGTACGGCTACCCGGGCCCGGGCCAGGACCCGAACCAGGCCCCGGCGTACGGCGCCCAGCCCGGCGGCTACGGCTACCCGGCCGGTGCGGCCGCCGGCCAGCCGCAGGACGCGGCCGCCCCGGCCCCGCAGCCCGTCCCGGCCGCGCAGGCGCAGCCGGCCCCGGCCGCCCCGGCGGCCGACTTCGCGCCGTTCTGGTTCGCCGTGCCGGCCCCGCGCCCGCTGGCCCCGAAGGACAACCCGGTCGGTGCCCCGATCGGTGAGCTGGTGCCCGGCACCTGGTACCTGGCGGTCGAGCAGCGCGGCTCCGCGCTGGTCGCCCAGCTGGCCGACGGCAGCCTCGGCCTGCTGGCCGACACCGCGGGCATCCAGCGCGGCTGACGCCCCGGCGGTACGGCGAAGGGGCGGGACCGGATCTCTCCGGTCCCGCCCCTTCGCGCTGTCACGTCCCTTCGCCGTCCCGCCCCTTCGGGCCGGCCCGGCGCGGGCGGGTCAGCAGCAGTCCCGGACCACCAGCCCGGCGGGCAGCTGCTCGCCGCCGAAGACCGCGACGGTCGCCGGGTCACCGCCGAGCGCGGCGACCGCGAGCAGCAGTGCGCCGGCCGTCCAGGTGGTGCGCTCCTCCGGCCAGATGGCGTCGTCCTCGAAGACGTACCCCGTCCAGTACGAGCCGTCCTCGTGCCGCAGGTGCTCCTGGATCCAGCGCAGGATGTCCACCGCGCGGTCGGACTGGCCGATCGCCCAGAGCGCCAGGGCCAGTTCGGCGCTCTCCCCGCCGGTCACCCAGGGGCGGTCGCTGACGCAGCGCACGCCGAGGCCGGGGACGACGAAGCGGTCCCACTCCCGGTCGATGCGCTCGACCGCCGCGTCGCCGCGCAGGCCCGTGCCGAGGACCGGGTAGTACCAGTCCATCGAGTAGCGGTCCTTGTCGAGGAAGCGCTCGGGGTGGTGCGCCACGGCGTGCCCCAGCCGGCCGGCCGCGAGCTCCCAGTCCGGCTGCGGCTCCTCCAGGTACTCGGCGATGGCCAGGCCGCAGCGCAGCGCGTGCAGGATGCTGGACGAACCGGTGAGCAGCGCCTCGTCGGTGGCGGTGCCGTCCTCGTCGAGGCGCCAGGCGATCGGGCCGCCGGGCAGCCGCAGGCCGACGATGAAGTCCAGGGCGCGCCGGACGACCGGCCAGATCCACTCCAGGAAGGCGTCGTCGCCGGTGCTGAGGTGGTGGTGCCAGACGCCGACGGCCACGTAGGCGCAGAAGTTGGTCTCCTTGGCGTGGTCGGTGACCACGCCGTCGGTGTAGGCGGCGTACCAGGAGCCGTCCGGGTTCTGGCTGGCGGCGAGCCAGCGGTAGGCGGCCTCGGCGGCGGCGTGCTCGCCGGCGGTGTCGAGGGCCATGGCGGCCTCGGTGTGGTCCCAGGGGTCCAGGTGGTGGCCGGCGAACCAGGGTATGGCACCGTCGGGGCGCTGTTCGGCGAGGATGCTGCGGACGGTGCCGGCCGCCTGCTCGGCGTCGAGCACCCCCTCGAGCAGCAGCACCTCGGGGACGGCCGCGGTCATGCGCCCGCCCTCCGCGGCTTCGAGGCGTACGCGACGAAGCTCTTGCCGATGACCGGGTTGAGGGCCCGCTCGGCGGCCTTGGTGAGGGTGCTGATCACCGGGGTGCCGACGATGTCCCAGACCAGCAGCTGGTGGTAGGCCTTGACCGGCAGCGCCTTGTCGTTGTCCACGCCGACGGCGCACTTGATCCACCAGTACGGCGAGTGCAGCGCGTGCGCGTGGTGGGTGCCGTACGGCTCCAGGCCGGCGTCCTTGAGCTTGCCGAGCAGTTCGTCGCCGCGGTAGATCCGGATGTGGCCGCCCTCGACCTCGTGGTACTCGTCGGACAGCGCCCAGCAGATCTTCTCGGGCAGCCAGCGCGGCACGGTGACGGCGAGCAGGCCGCCGGGCTTGAGGACCCGGAACATCTCGTTGAGCACGCCCTTGTCATCGGGTATGTGCTCCATCACCTCGGAGATGATGATCTTGTCGAAGTACTCGTCCTCGAACGGCAGCGCCAGCGCGTTGCCCTCCATCGCGACCGCCGACGCACCCTCGGGCGCCTCGCCGGCCTGCTCCATCGCGGCGAACCACTTCTTGACCTCGGCGATCTCCTCGGTGTTCTGGTCGAGGGCGATCACGTTGGCGCCGCGGCGGTAGCACTCGAACGCGTGCCGGCCCCCGCCGCAGCCCAGGTCGAGCACCCGGTCGCCGGGGGCGAGCGGGAAGCGCGAGAAATCGACGGTCAGCACTGCAGGGCTCCCATTCCTTTTGCTACCAAGCGGACTTGACGCCGCGTCAGAACGATTCGCGCCGGGCCGGCGGCCGGGTGGGTCGGGGCCGCCGGAGCGCGCCCGGGCCGGCCGGGGCGGGTGGCTCAGGGCACGTAGCGCCAGCCCGGCCCCGAACGGGCCCGGGCCCCGGCCCCGGTGGCGATGGCCGCGCGGTAGGCCTCGGCGGTCAGCTCGGCGGCCCGCTCCCAGGTGAACCGGGCCAGCACCCGCTCGCGGCCGGCGCCGCCGAGCCGCCCGCGCAGCTCCGGGTCGTCCAGCAGCCGTCCGAGCGCCGCCGCCAGCCCGTCCGCCTCGCCCGGCGGCACGGCCAGGCAGGTGCGCCCGTCCGGGCCGGCCACCTCGGGGATCGCGCCGCCGGTGGTGGCCACCAGCGGGGTCCCGGTGGCCATCGCCTCGGCGGCGGGCAGCGAGAAGCCCTCGTACAGCGACGGCACGCAGGCCACCTCGGCCGAGCGGTAGAGGTCCACCAGCTCCCGGTCGGTGAGGCCGCTGCGGAACTCGATGTGCTCGGCCAGTCCGAAGCGGCGCACCGCCTCGGCCACCGGGCCGTCGTCCTTCTGCGGCTTGCCGACCACCACCAGGTGCGCGGGGCGCTCGGTGCGCACCTTGGCGAGCGCCTCGACCAGGAACACCAGCCCCTTCAGCGGGACGTCGGCGCTGGAGGTGGTGACGATCCGGCCCGGCACCCGCTCGACCGCGTCCGAGGGCGACCACAGCCGGGTGTCGGCGCCGATCGGCACCACCGAGATCGCACCGGGCGCAACGCCCAGGTGCTCGGCGATCTCGCGCTGCGAGCTGCCGGAGACGGTGATCACGTGGTCCAGGCGGGCGGCGACCCGGCGCTGCATCCGGGTGAAGGCGTACCAGCGGCGCAGCGACAGCCTGCGCAGCCGGGTGTCGGCCGCGTCCAGCTCCAACTGCCGGTCCACGGTGATCGGGTGGTGGATCGTGGTGACCAGCGGGAAGCCGTGCCGGGCCAGGCCGAGCAGGCCGTAGCCGAGGGTCTGGTTGTCGTGCACCACGTCGTAGCGGCCCTTGTGCCGGGCCAGGTACTGCCGGGCGCGCAGCGAGAAGGTCAGCGGCTCGGGGAAGCCGCCGGTGCGCATGGTGGCGAACTCCAGGACGTCCACCGGGCCGCGGAACTCCCCGCGGGCCGGCGTGCGGAACGGGTCGTCGGCGCGGTAGAGGTCCAGGCTGGGGAGTTCGACCAGGCGCACCGAACCGGGGCCCTCGACCTCGTCCAGCACCGGGAAGGGCTGGGCCCCGATCACGTCCACGTGGTGGCCGAGCCTGGCCAGCTCGCGCGACAGGTGCCGGACGTACACGCCCTGACCGCCACAGAAGGGGTCCCCGCGGTACGACAGCAGGGCAATCCGCAGCGGCTGCGCGGTCATCCTCGGGCCCTCATCTCTAGCTGCTATCTGTGCTGCTGGTCGCTAAAGTAGATCAGGTTTCAGTGGGTGTGGAACTCGTCATCGACCATGTGAACAATGAGAGACCTCGAAGATACCGGCCCGTAGCTTTCCCTCAGGAGCCAGGGCTGGTGATTCCCGCCACGCCGGACCATGCCGACCTTGTGGAGCACACCGCCACCCACGCGCCCCGGGAGCACTCCTTGCCGCCTCCGACCACCTCCACGAGCCCCGCCGCACCGCCGCCCGCACCGCCCGGTGAGCCGTCGCTGACCGCGCGCCAGGCCGAGCGCCGCCGGCGGATCCTGCGGGCCGCCACCGCCCTGGCCGCCCGGGGCGGGTACGAGGCCGTACAGATGCGGGAGGTCGCGGAGAGCGCCCAGGTCGCCCTCGGCACGCTCTACCGGTACTTCCCGTCCAAGGTCCACCTGCTGGTCGCCGTCATGCTGGAGCAGCTGCAGGGCCTCCAGGAACACATCCGGCGGCACCCGCCGACCGACCTCGAACCGGCCCCCCGGGTCGCCGACACGCTCACCCGGGCCTTCCACGCCCTGCAGCGCGAGCCCCTGCTCGCCGAGGCGATGGTCCGGGCGCTGTCCTTCGCGGACCGCTCCGTCGGGGCCGAGGTGGACCAGGTCAGCTCCGCCACCGGACAGCTCATCCTGGACGCCATCGGCCAGTCCGGGCCACCCAGCGACAGCCAGCGCGCGGCCGTCCGGGTGATCGAGCACACCTGGCACTCGGCCCTGGTCGCCTGGCTCTCCGGCCGCGCCTCGATCGCCGAGGTCCGCGCCGACCTGCAGACCGCGGCCCGGCTGCTCACCCTGCCCTGAACCGGGCCCCGACTGGAACCTGTTCCTCCCCGGGCGGCACCCCGGCGGGCTGCCCCGGACGGGCCCTGAGCCCGGCGGCGGACCCCAGGGCTTAGAGTCGACGGGCAGCACAACTCCATCCCGCCCCTCCCGCGGGGGAAGCCGGTGCGAATCCGGCGCTGACCCCGCAACCGTGAGTCCGGAGCCGCCGCGGCCCCGGCGAGTCGGACCGCCCGCGGAGGGGCGAGCGGCCAGTCCGGGCCCGCCACCGCGCACCGCCCGGCACCGTCGAGGACTACGGAACGGCCCCCGGGGCCACCACCGCTCACCGAAAGGCACCACTCCACCATGCTCACCGCCGCCCGCCTGGGCGCCGCCGCCCTGTCCGCCGCGCTGCTCACCGGCGCCGCCGCCGCACCGGCCCTCGCCGACAGCCCCGCGCCGACCACCGCGGTCGTCCCCGACGGCCTGTACGGCAAGGGCGACCCGACGTACGACGGCGTCTGGCGGCAGTCGCTCGCGCTCACCGCCCTCGCGGCGGCCAAGGTCACCCCGGCGGCGTCCGCGGTCGGCTGGCTCACCGGGCAGCAGTGCGAGGACGGCGGCTGGCCCTCCTACCGGGCCGCCGGCGCGGCCTGCGACGCCAAGACCGAGGACAGCAACGCCACCGCCGTCGCCGTCCAGGCCCTGGTCGCGCTCGGCGGGCACCAGGACGCCGTCGACAAGGGCGTCCAGTGGCTCAAGGCCAACCAGAACGCGGACGGCAGCTGGGCCTACAACCCGGGCAGCCCCGGCGACGCCAACTCCACCGGCCTCGCCGTCAACGCCCTGTTCGCCGCCAAGGCCGACCCGGCGGCCGTCGCCAAGGCCGGCCGGAACGCCTTCGACGGGCTCGCCCTCTACCAGCTCGGCTGCGCCGCGCCCGCCGACCAGCGCGGCGCCTTCGCCTACCAGCCCGACCCGGCCACCGGCGCCCTCGCGCCCAACGCCCTCGCCAGCGGCCAGGCCTCGCTCGCCGCCGCCGGCGGCCACCTCCCGGTCGCCACCACCGCCCGCGCCGACGCCGCGCCCAAGGCCCTCGGCTGCCCCGACGGCGCCCCCGCCGCGCCCGTCGCCCACGCCGACTCGGGCGAGGCCGCCGCCGCTTACCTGAGCGCCCAGCTCACCGCCGGCGGCGACCACCTCTCGCTCACCACCCCCGGCGCCCCGGCCACCCCCGACTACACCGCCACCGCCTGGGCCGCCCTCGGCCTGATCCAGAGCGGCCACCCGCAGCAGGCCACCGGCGCCGTCGACTGGCTCGGCAAGGAGGGCGCCACCTGGACGAAGGGCGGCACCGACGCCGGCGCCACCGCCACGCTCCTGCTGGTCACCCAGGCCGCCCAGCGCGACACCGCCGCGCTGACCGCCCAGCTCACCGCCCTCGGCCCGGCCCCCGCGGCCACCGCGAGCCCGGCGGCCGCCGCCACCCAGCCGGCGAAGAAGAGCGACGGCTTCGGCCAGTACTGGCTGATCATCGTCGGCCTGCTGATCGGCGTCGGCGGCGGCCTGGTGCTCAGCCTCCAGCGCAAGCGCGGCGCCAGGCCGTGACCCCCCGCACCACCGGCCCCGCCCGGGGCGGCCCGGCGGGCTCCCCGCGGACGGGCCCCGGGGCCCGTCCGGGCCGGCGGCCCCGCACCGCCCTGCCGCTCGCCCCGCTGCTGCTCGCCCCGCTGCTGGGCGCGCTGCTGCTGGTCGCCACCGCCTCGCCCGCCGAGGCCGCCGGGTACCGGTACTGGTCGTTCTGGCGCGCCACCGACACCGGCTGGGCCTACCAGCAGCAGGGGCCGGCGGTGTCGGTCCCCCCGGACGGAGCGGTGGACGGCTGGCGCTTCGCCGTCAGCCCGGACGGCGGCCGCGACGCCGCCCGGCCGCGTGCGGCCACGGGCTTCGCCGCCGTCTGCGCGGACACCCCCGCCCAGGAGGGCCGCAAGCGGGTCGCCGTGGTGCTGGACTTCGGCACCGCCGCCGACGCCGGCTCCACCGAGGCGCCGCCCGAGCAGCGCACGGCGTGTGCCGCCGTCGCCCCGAACGCCACCTCGGCCGAGGTGCTGGCCGCCGTCGCCCCGCCGCTGCGGTACGACACCAACGGCCTGCTCTGCGCCATCGCCGGCTACCCCAGGGCCGGGTGCGGCGAGCAGCTCGGCGGCGCGGCCGCGGCGGGCGGCCCCGCCGACGGCGGGGGCCACGGCGGACCGGACCTCGGCCTGATCGCCGGCGGAGCGCTGGTCGCCGTCCTGGCCGGCGGCGCCGTCTGGCAGACCCGCCGCCGCCGCTCCTCCTGATCCCCCGAACAAGCCCTACCCGCCCGACCCGATCCCGATCCCGATCCCGACCTGGACTGATCCGTGCGCCCAGCCCGCAGCACCCGACCCCCCACCGGCCCCCGTCAACTGCACCCCGGGGCCTGGTGGCTGTGGGCGCTCGGGCTGGGCGCCGCGGCGACCCGCACCACCAACCCGGCGATCCTGCTGCTGCTCGCCGCCGTCGCCGGGTACGTGGTGGCGGCCCGGCGCGGCGACGCGCCCTGGTCCCGTTCGTACGGCGCGTTCCTGCGCCTGGGCCTGCTGGTGCTGGGCATCCGCCTGGTGTTCGCGATCCTCCTCGGCTCGCCCGTCCCCGGGACGCACGTCCTGTTCACCCTGCCCGAGGTACCGCTCCCGGCCTGGGCGCAGGGGGTGCGGATCGGCGGCCGGGTGACCGTCGAGGGGCTGCTCGCGGCGCTGTACGACGGCCTGCGGCTGGCCACCCTGCTGGTCTGCGTCGGCGCCGCCAACGCCCTGGCCAGCCCGGCGCGCCTGCTGCGCACCCTGCCCGGGGCGCTGTACGAGGCGGGTGTCGCGGTCGTGGTGGCGATGACCTTCGCGCCCAACCTGGTCGCGGACGTGCGCCGGCTGCGCGCCGCCCGCCGGCTGCGCGGCCGCAGCGACAAGGGCGTCGCCGCCGTGCTCAGGGTCGGACTGCCCGTCCTGGAGGGCGCGCTGGAGCGCTCGGTGGCGCTGGCCGCCGCGATGGACACCCGCGGCTTCGGCCGCACCGCCGACGTCCCGCGCCGCCTCGCGCGGGTGACGGCCGCACTCACCCTGGCCGGCCTGCTCGGGGTCTGCCTGGCCGCGTACGGGCTGCTCACCGCCGGGGGCGCCGACTGGGCGCTGCCGGTCCTGCTACTCGGTCTGGCCGCCGCCTTCACCGGGCTGCTGCTGGGAGGCCGACGGTCCGTCAGGACCCGCTACCGGCCCGACCCTTGGGCGCTGCCCGAATGGCTGACCGCAGGCTCCGGCGCCGCCGTCGCCGCGCTCACCGTCCACCTCTCCTCCGTCGATCCCGCCGCCTTCGCCCCCACCGTCGTCCCGCCGACCGTCCCCGCGCTGCCGCTGGCCGCCGTCCTGGCCGTACTCCTGGGCCTGGTACCGGCGTTCGCCACCCCGACCCCGCCCCGGAGGGCCTCGTGATCACCTTCGAGCAGGTCTCCGTCCAGTACGCGGACACCGCCGAGCCGGCCCTGAGCGGCGTCGACCTGACGGTGCCCGAGGGCGAACTGTGCCTGCTGGTCGGCCCGTCGGGCTCCGGCAAGTCCACCCTGCTGGGGGCGGTCAGCGGCCTCGTCCCGCACTTCACCGGCGGCGTCCTGCACGGCCGGGTCACCGTCGGCGGCCGGGACACCCGCGAACACCGGCCCCGCGACCTCGCCGACCTGGTCGGCACCGTCGGACAGGACCCGCTGGCGCACTTCGTCACCGACACCGTCGAGGACGAACTCGCCTACGGCATGGAGTCGCTGGGCCTGCCCGCCGACGTGATGCGGCGCCGGGTCGAGGAGACCCTCGACCTGCTCGGCCTCGCCGACCTGCGCGACCGCGCCCTCGCCTCGCTCTCCGGCGGCCAGCAGCAGCGCGTCGCGATCGGCTCGGTGCTCACCGTGCACCCCCGCGTCCTGGTCCTCGACGAACCCACCTCGGCGCTCGACCCGGGTGCGGCCGAGGAGGTGCTCGCCGTCCTGCAACGGCTGGTGCACGACCTGGGCACCACCGTGCTGATGGCCGAACACCGGCTGGAACGGGTCGTCCAGTACGCCGACCAGGTGCTGCTGCTGACCCCGGGCTCCCCGCCCGTCCTCGGCGGACCTGCGGAGGTGATGGCGCACTCGCCGGTGCACCCGCCGGTGGTCGGCCTCGGCCGGCTCGCGGGCTGGCGGCCGCTGCCGCTGTCCGTCCGCGACGCCCGCCGCAAGGCCGGCCCGCTGCGCGAACGCCTCGACGGCCGCCACCCGGCCACCGCCGGCACCCCGACCGGCACCCCGGTCGCCACCGTCGAGCGCCTCGCCGTGCGACGCGGCCCCGTCCAGGCCCTGCGCGGGGTCGACCTCACGCTGCGCCCCGCCGAGATCACCGCCCTGATGGGCCGCAACGGCGCCGGCAAGTCCACCCTGCTGGGCGGCCTGGTCGGCCTGCACGCGCCCGCCTCCGGCAGCGTCCGGGTCGGCGGCCGCACCCCGCACCGCACCCGGCCCGCCGAGCTGGTCCGCGAGGTCGGCCTCGTCCCCCAGGACCCGCGCGACCTGCTGTACGGCGAGAGCGTCGCCGCCGAGTGCGCCGCGGCCGACGGCGACGCGGGTGCCGACCCCGGCACCTGCCGCGCCCTGGTCGAGCGCCTGCTCCCGGGGATCCCCGACACCGCCCACCCGCGCGACCTCTCCGAGGGCCAGCGGCTCACCCTGGCCCTGGCCGTGGTGCTCACCGCCCGGCCCCCGCTGCTGCTCCTCGACGAGCCGACCCGCGGCCTCGACTACGCCGCCAAGGCCCGGCTGGTGGAGATCCTGCGCGACCTCGCCGCCGACGGCCACGCCGTCCTGCTGGCCACCCACGACGTCGAGCTCGCCGCCGAACTCGCCCACCGCACGGTGATCCTGGCCGAGGGCGAGGTCGTCGCGGACGGGCCGACCGCGGAGGTCGTGGTCTCCTCCCCCGCCTTCGCCCCGCAGGTCGCCAAGGTGCTGGCGCCCGGCCCGTGGCTCACCGTGCGGCAGGTCGCGGAGGCGCTGAGCTCATGAGCCGCCCCGACCCGGGCCCGCCCCGCCCGAACCGCCCGGAAGCCCACCGCCCGGAGCCCCGACCCCCGGCACCCGTGCGCCCGGAGCCCGGGCAGCCCGAGGCGGCCCGCCCCCGCACGCTCGCCCGGCCCGTCCCGCTCGGCCGCCGCTCCGTCACGACCCTGCTGCTGGTCTCCGCGGTCGGCGTCGCCGGCTTCGGCTGGCCGCTGCTCGCCGCCACCGACTCCGCCCTGGTCGGGCACTCCGCCGACGCCCCCTGGCTGTTCGCACTGCTGCTGCCGCTGCTGCTCGCCGTCGTGGTCGCCCAGATCTCCGAGGGCCGCACGGCCGGCGGCGGGGCCCCCGGACTGGACGCCAAGTCCGTGGCCCTGCTGGGCGTGCTGGCCGCGACCGGCGCGGCCCTGCGCCCGCTCGGCGCGGGCACGGCGGGCCTGGAGCCGATGTTCTTCCTGATGGTGCTCTCCGGCCGGGTGCTCGGGCCGGGCTTCGGCTTCGTCCTCGGCGCGCTGTCGATGTTCGCGTCCGCGCTGCTGACCGGCGGCGTCGGGCCGTGGCTGCCGTTCCAGATGCTCGCCATGGGCTGGGTCTGTCTCGGTGCGGGCCTGCTGCCCGGCCCGGCCACCCTGCGCGGCCGGCGCGAACTCTGGCTGCTCGCGGTCTACGGCGCCCTCGCCGCCGTCCTGTACGGCACCGTCATGAACCTCCAGGGCTGGCCCTACATCGCGGGGCTGTCCGGCTCCATCTCGTTCGTCCCCGGCGACCCGGTCTCCGCCAACCTGGTCCGCTTCGCGGCCTACTGCCTCACCACCTCCCTCGGGTGGGACCTCCCCAGGGCGGCCCTCACCGTCGTGCTGTGCCTCACCCTCGGCACGCCCGTGCTGCGCGCCCTGCGCCGCGCCACCCGCCGCGCCGCCTTCGACGCCCCGGTGTCC
The DNA here is from genome assembly GCF_040681575.1 of Kitasatospora sp. NPDC051702. Lineage (NCBI taxonomy): Bacteria > Bacillati > Actinomycetota > Actinomycetes > Kitasatosporales > Streptomycetaceae > Kitasatospora > Kitasatospora sp. NPDC051702. Next base: position 16,527 of record NZ_JBFAZB010000003.1, on the reverse strand, counting down.
TTCCGCCCGCCGGGCGGGTGAGGCCGCACCCGGGGCGGGCCCGCCGGCCACCGGCCCGTACGCGCGCCGCCGGCGCCGTCAGGTGTCGCGCAGCAGCCGGTACGCCGTCGGGGGGTGCAGCCGGAGCAGGGCCAGCAGCGTGCGGGCGGCGCCGATCGGGATGGTCGGGCGGCCCCGGCGGATGCCCTCCAGCAGGGCGGCGGCCGCGGTGGCGGCCGGGATCTTGCGGACGGCGCCGTCCCGGCCGGCCGTCATGGGCGTGTCGACCAGCGGCAGGACCGCCTCCTGGACCCGGATCCACGGGGTGGACTCCTCGGCCTGGTAGCGCAGCGACCGCAGCAGGGTGTGCACGGCGGCCTTGGTGGCGCAGTAGACGGGGGCGGAGCGCTTGGGGGCGTAGGCCAGTCCGGAGGTGACGGCGACGAAGGCCGCGGGCTCGGCGCCACCGCCGGCGGCCAGGTGGGGCCAGGCCGCGGCGGCCAGTTCCACCACCGAGCGGAGGTTGACCTCGATCTCCTCGGCGGTCCGGTCGAGGACGGCGGCGCTCGGGCCGCCGGTGAGGTCGACGAGGTGCTGCACGCCCGCGTTGGCGACGACCACGTCGAGCCCGCCGAGCGCGGCCGCCGCCCGGTCCACCACCCGGGCGGCCTCGCCGCGGCGCCCGAGGTCGGCGGCGAGGGCCGTCACCCCCTCCGCCGGCGGCGCGCCGCCCTCGACGACCCGGCGGCCGCAGACCGCCACCCGCGCACCCGCCGCCGTCAGTTCCGCCGCCAGGGCCAGTCCGACCCCGCTGGTGCCGCCGGTGACCAGGACGCGTCTTCCGTTCACGTTCATGCCCCCACGATGGCCTCCCCGGCCGGTCCGCACTTGTACCATCGCGCCATGCCGCACGCCTGGCCGCTCCGCCCGGCGGGGCCCGACCGGTGACCCGCACCGTCAGCCCCGAGCTGGCCGCCGCCGCCCTGCACGGGGTGCTCCGGCACGGCCGGGGCCCGCTCGCGCCCTCCGCCGGCACCGTCCGGGCGCTGCTCGCCGAGGGCGCACCGGTGCCCGAGGGCCTGCACCGCGAGCTGCTCGGCGCCCTGTACTCCTGCGGGCCGGCCGCCGTGCTCGACGCCGCGCGCCGGCTGTTCGAGCGCCCCCGGGACGCCCGGCTGCGGGCGCTGCTCTGCGCCGCCGACGTCGCCGACCTGCTCGCCCGGGCGAGCCTGGCCGAACCGTGGCTGCACGCCGGCCACCGGACGAGCACCCTGCTGCGACCCGGCCGCCTGACCGTCGAGCACCTGCCCTACCTCGGGCGTCGCCCGGCCGTGGCCGAGACGGTCTTCGTCTGCGCCCTGCACGCCGCCGGGGTGGGGGCGGTGGTCGACGGCCCGGTGCGCGTCACCCTGCTCGGGGCGGCCTCGACGGCCCTTCCGGCGGACGCCCCCTGGCGGCCCGGCGGGGCCCCGGAGATCCACGGGTGGCGACTGGAGTGGTCGGACCGGCCCGCCCCCACCGCCGCGCCCACCCCCGGGCCGCGGGCCGGACGGGCCCTGGTGGACGCGGCCCGCGCCCGGTTCGCCCGGGAGCCGGCCGCGGCCTGGCGCGTCGCCGCGCTGGCCGGCGAGCTCGCGGTGGCGCCGCGCTCGCTGCAGCGGGCCTTCGCCCGGGCGGGCACCAGCTTCCAGGCGGAGCTCGCGGCCGTGCGCCTGGACGTGGCGGGCCATCTGATCCGCCGCACCCGGCTCCCGCTGGCCGAGATCGCGGCCGCCGCCGGGTTCACCGACCACCCGCACCTGACCCGCCGGTTCCGCGCGCACCACGGATGCACCCCGACGGAGTTCCGCCACCGCGGTCCCGCCGCCGAACGTCGCGCGCCGCAGTCGGGTTGACGCCCCGCCGGGCGTCCCGAAACCCGATCGCCCCCGCCCTCGGCGGACGGGGGGCACACGAAGGGCGCCCACCGCGGAAGCCCTCCGCTCCCGCCGACCTGCACGACACACCCCCGCACGACGTGTAACCAGGCGTTCACCATGGGTAAGTTTGACAGGCAGTCACATTTTCTCGGCCGCCCCACACGGCCGCAGTTCATCGATCGGTGTCGCCATGCGTCGAACCTCCTCCTGGACGCGAACCCTCCGCCTCGGCCTCGGTGGCTGTCTCCTCACGGTGACCACCGCCTCCGGAACCACCACCGCGGTCGCCGCACCCGCCCCCGCCCCCACCACACCCCCCACCACCCCCAGGACCGCCACCGCGGCCTCCCCGGAACAACGGGTCGAGGCCCTGCTCGCCCAACTGACCACCGACGAGAAGGCCCGGCTGCTGCTGGGCGTCACCGCGCCGGACGACGCCCACTCGGTGGGCTACGTCGAGGGCGTGCCCCGGCTCGGGATCCCCCCGCTGCTGCTCTCCGACGGCCCGGCCGGCGTCCGGGACGGCCTGCCGGCGACCGCGCTGCCCGCGCCGGTCGCCCTGGCCGCCGCCTTCGACCCCGCCCTGGCCACCACCTACGGCACCGTCCTGGGCCGCGAGGCACGGGCCCGCGGCTACCAGGTGCTCTACGCCCCGATGGTGAACATCGTGCGCGTCCCGCAGGGCGGCCGGAACTTCGAGACGCTCGGCGAGGACCCGTTCCTGGCCTCCCGGGTCGCGGCCGCCGAGGTACGCGGCATCCAGTCCCAGGGCGTCGCGGCGCAGGTCAAGCACTACGCGGCGAACAACCAGGAGGACAACCGGCAGTCGTACAGCTCCGAGGTCGACGAGCGGACGCTGACCGAGATCGAGCTGCCGGCCTTCCGGGCGGCCGTCCGGGACGGCCGTGCCTGGTCGGCGATGTGCGGCTACAACCCGGTCGAGGGCGTCTGGGCCTGCGAGAACTTCCCGCTGCTGCGCGACGTGCTGAAGGGCCGCTGGGGCTTCGACGGGGTCGTCGGCTCCGACTACCCCGCCACCCACTCCTCGGTGAACGCCGCTGCGGCCGGACTGGACCAGGAGTTCGGCGGCTCCACCTGGTTCACCGACCTGCCCGCCGCCGTGGCCGACGGCCGGCTCGCCCCGGCGGTCCTGGACGACCAGGTGCGCCGGGTGCTGCGGCTGATGGTCCGCACCGGGGCCCTGGACGGCGGCCAGGCACCCGCCGCCGATCCGGCCGCCGGGGCCCGCGACGCCCGGACGGCCGCCGCGGCCGGCACGGTCCTGCTGCGCAACCAGGGCGCGGCACTGCCCCTGGACGCCTCCCGGCTGCACTCGATCGCGGTCATCGGGCCGTGGGCCGACCGCAGCTACACCGGCGGCTACGGCTCCTCGCACGTCACCCCCTACGACGGCTACACGGTGACGCCCCGCCAGGGGATCACCGCCAGGGCCGGCGCCGGGGTCCAGGTGCGCTACCACAAGGGTGACGACGCCGGCGCCGCCGCCTCGGTGGCCGCCGGGGCGGACGTCGCGGTGGTCGTGGTCGGGGACGAGGAGACCGAGGGCGCCGACCGCGGTTCGCTGGACCTCGCGCCGGCGGACGACGCCCTGATCCGGGCCGTCGCCAAGGCCAACCCCCGGACGGTGGTGGTGCTCGACACCGGCGGCCCCGTCACCATGCCCTGGCTGGACTCCGTCCCCGCGGTCGTCGAGGCCTGGTACCCGGGCGAACAGAGCGGCACCGCGCTCGCCGACGTGCTGTTCGGCGACGTCGACCCCGGCGGCCGGCTGCCCGTCACCTTCCCCACCTCGGCCGCGGCCACGCCGATCCGCGACGCGTCGCAGTACCCCGGCACCGACGGCGCCTACCACTACACCGAGGGGCTCGACGTCGGCTACCGCTGGTACGACGCCTCCGGCACCCCGCCGCTGTTCCCCTTCGGGTACGGCCTGTCCTACACCTCCTTCGGCTACTCCGGGCTCACCGTGACGGGCCCGGACGCCGCCGGCCGGGTCCGGGTCGGCTTCGACGTCACCAACCGGGGCACCCGGACCGGCACCGAGGTCCCGCAGCTGTACGTCGCCTTCCCGTCCGCCGCCGGGGAGCCGCCGCAGCAGCTCAAGGGCTTCGACAAGGTCACCCTGGCGCCGGGCCGTTCGACCCACGTGGAGCTGCGGCTGGAGCGCCCGGACTTCTCGGTCTGGGACTCCGGGGTGCACGGCTGGCAGGTGCCCGGCGGCCGGTACGGCCTCACCGTCGGATCCTCCTCCCGGGCCCCGCGGCTGCAGGGTGCGGTCGAGGTGCCGGGCTCCCCGGCCGTCTCCACCTGGTCCGGCCGGATCACCGGCGCCGACGGGTCCTGCCTGGACGCCGAGGTCGCCGCGGCGGACCCGGACGAGGCGGTGCGGTCGGCCGGTTGCGCGGGCACCGCGGCCCAGGACGCCACCGTCGGCTCCGACGGCGGCATCGCGTTTCCGGGCGGCTGCCTCGCCCCGGCCGGCACCGCCGACGGCTCCGCGGTGCGCCTGCGGGACTGCACCGGCGGCGCCGGCCAGGAGTGGCGGCTCCGCCCGGACGCCTCCCTGTTCCAGCCCGCCTCCGGCCGCTGCCTGGCCGCCGCCGACGGCCGGCTGCTCCTGCGGGACTGCTCGGGAGCCGCCGACCAGCGCTGGAACACCCCCCGGCCGAGCGGCCCGGTGACCGGCATCGCCGGCCAGTGCATGGACGTCATCCGCGCCGCGACCGTCAACGGCACCACCGTCCAGCTCTACCACTGCAACTCCACCGGCGCCCAGGACTGGACCGTCCAGCAGGACGGCTCGCTGCACGCCTTCGGCAAGTGCCTGGACGTCACCAACGGCTGGACCGCGGCCGGGACACCGGTCCAGCTGTACGAGTGCAACGGCACCGGAGCCCAGCACTGGCAGCCGCGCCCGGACGGCACCCTCGTCAACCCGCTCTCCGGCCGCTGTCTGGACGCCCGCGACGGCAGCAGCGCCGACTGGACCCGGCTGCAGATCTGGGACTGCCACGGCGGGGCCAACCAGCGCTGGATCCTGCCCTCCTGAGCCGCCCCGCACCGCACCGCCCCGGACCCGGCCCCCGCGCCGGGCCCGGGGCGGTGCGGTGGTGACGATCCGTCGTACCCGTACGCGACCACGCGTCCCACCCGTACGCTGTCCCGCGGAACGAGCAGCAAGGACGTTCGAGGGGTGCCGGGTGGAATTCCGTCAGTTGCGCGTCTTCGAGGCCGTCGTGGCCCACCGGACCGTCACCGGCGCGGCCGTGGCGCTCGGCCTCGCACCCTCCTCGGTGTCCGAGCAGATCCGGACGCTGGAACGGAGCCTGGGCACCGAGCTGTTCGACCGGGCCCCGCGCGGAATGGCCCTCACCGCCGCCGGCGAACGGCTGCTGCCCTGGTCCCGCCGCCTGCTCGACCAGGCCGACCGGGCCCGCCGGGAGGTGGCCACCGCCCGCCCCCGGCTGCGGCTCGGCGCCCTGGAGACCGTCGCGGCGACCCACGTGCCCGCCGTGCTGGCCCGCCTCGCCGAGCGCCGGCCCGACCTGGCGGTCTCACTGCACACCGGCACCGCCCGGGACGGCCTGCTGGGCGGCGTCGCCGCCGGGGCCCTGGAGGCGGCGCTCGTCCTGGACACCGCGGGCCCGCTCGGCGAACTCGGCTTCTACCTGCCGCCCGCCCCGCTCGACCACCTGGACCTGTGCGACGTCCCGCTCTCGCTGGTCGCCGCGCCGGCCCACCCGCTCGGCCGCGCCGGCGGCCTCCACCGCGAGGACCTGCGCGGCCGGCACCTGCTGGTGGACTCCCCCGCCTGCTCCTTCCGGCTCGCCGGGGAGCGCCTGCTCGGCAACGACGTCGAGCGCGTCCGCACCGGCGGTGTCGCCGTCACCCGCGCCTGCGCGGAACAGGGCCTCGGGATCGCCCTGCTCCCCGACTTCGCGGTCCGGGAGCAGCTCGCCTCGGGCACCCTGGTCCGGCTCCCCCTGGAGGTGCCGGGGCTCCGGCTGCGGCTGGTCTGGCGCGCCGACCGCGAGCCCGTCCCCGGCCTGCGCGAGGTCCTCCGCCCCGCCGCCGCGTGACGGCGCCCGACGGGGCGTCCCGCCGCACACGACGGCGCGCCCCGGAACCCCGGGGCGCGCCGCCACCGCCGTCGGATCAGCCCTTCGGGCCCGCCGACTGGACGACGTCGAAGGACCAGAGGGTGGAGCCGGAGGCCGCGGGGCGCTTGGGCGCCTCGCCCTCGCCGCCGTTCTGGTGGGCCGACTTCATCGGGCCCTCCATCCAGGCCTGGAAGGACTCCTCGTCACGCCAGCGGGTGTAGACGAGGTAGCTGTCGGTGCCCTCGACCGGGCGGAGCAGCTCGAACCACTCGAAGCCGTCGGAGCCCTCGACCGAACCGGCGCGGGAGGCGAAGCGCTTCTCCAGCACCTCGCGCTGCTCGGCGGGAACGGTCAGTACGTTGATCTTGACTACGCTCATGGCTCCATCCTGCCCCACCGAACAGCGCACGGAACGGAGCGGTGCCCCGAAGCGGTCGGCGACCCGGAGCCGCACCGCCCGGGCGGCGGCTCAGGCGATCCAGGCCGGGAGGACCCGCTCGGCGTCGCGCGGGGCCATCGCGCAGGCGCCCTCGGGGGTGACGGCGTCGAGGTTGTAGGCGTGGGCCGGGGAGGGGCCGGCGACGACGGCGGTGAAGCCGTCGGCGGTGGTGAACTGCCGGGCGGTGTCGGCCGGGAGGACCAGGGTGTCGCCGGCCGCGACGGTGACCGGGCCCTCGACGAGGTCGACGGTGGCGGAGCCGGTGAGGAGGGTCCAGACCTGCTCGACGTCCATGGCGTGCAGCGGGCCGGTGCCGCCGGCGCGCATGTCGACGCGCCACAGGGCGAGGCCGGTCGAGCCCTGGGTGGGCGAGGCGTAGGTGGTCATGACGGCGTTGGGGGTCTCGGTGCGGCGGGCTTCGGCGTGACGGATGACGGGCATGGCTGAGGAATCCCCCTAAGATGGTCAATGGCGTTGTCTATATGGTCAATGAGGTTGTCTATCGTGTCAAGTGAACCCGCCCCGCCCGGCTTCGAGCTGCCGCTGCGCCTGCTGTCCGCGTTCCGCACGATCATCGACGAGCTGCACGAACGCATCGCCCGCGAGGGCCACCCCGACCTGCGCCCGACGCACGGCTTCGTCTTCCAGGCGATCGGACCGGACGGCACCACCGCCGTCGAGCTCGGCCGCCGCCTCGGCGTCTCCAAGCAGGCCGCCGGCAAGACCGTCGAGCACCTGGAGCAGCTCGGCTACGTCGAACGCGCCGCGGACCCGGCCGACGCCCGCCGCAAGGTGGTCCGCCTCACCGCCCGGGGCGTCGACTGCCTGGTCCGCTCGGCCCGGATCTTCGACGAGCTGCGCGCCGAGTGGTCCGCCGCCCTCGGCGAGGAGCGGCTGCGCGAGCTGGAGGCCGGTCTGCGGCTGCTCGCCCCCGGCGACCCGTTCCGCCTCGACACCGCCCGGTGGTTCGGGGGCCCCTGACGGTCGCCCACCGGCCCGGGCCCTACGCCTCCGGAACGACAGCGCCCGGAACGACCGCGCCTAGAGCGTCCGGCCCTCCGCGAAGTTCGGCGGCTCGGGCTCGACCCGGTCGGGGCGGTCGCGCCGGTCGGCGCAGAGCGCGGAGCTGAGCCGGGTGAGCAGGTCGGCGAGGTCGGCGTACTGCTGCTCGTCCCAGTCGCCGAGCAGTTCGGAGAGCTGGGCGCGCCGGGCGGCGACCAGCTTCAGCGCGGCCTCCTCCCCGGCCTCGGTGAGCCGCAGCGGCAGGCCGCCGGAGCGGGCCGCCAGGCCGCGGCCCTCGACCTCCCGGACCGCCGCCTCCACGACGGCGAACGGGACGACCCGGTGCTCGGCGAGCTCCGCCGGCTCGACCGAGCCGTGGTGGTGGATCTGCAGCAGCAGCCAGCTGGAGGCCGGGAGCAGGTCGAGCCCGGCGGTGGCGGTGATCCGCCGGAAGAGGTCGCGCCGGGCCTCGCGGGTGTTCAGCACCGAGAGGGCCCGGGCGATCTCGTCCAGCGAGGAGCGTTCGACCGGGTTGAGGCCGATGGACTCGCTCAGGTCGGGCGCGGTGACGGTGGAGCGCAGCGGTTGCTCGCGCAGGAACAGCGAGAGCACGAAGGCGACCGCCGTGACGGGCACCGCGTAGAGGAACACCCGGGTGATCGACTCGGCGTACGCGTGGTGGACGCTCTCCTGGACGGCGGCCGGCAGGGCGGTGATCACCCGTGGGTCGGAGGTGATGGCGCCGGGGTCGAAGCCGGGCGGCAGCGGCACACCGGCCAGGGCGTCGGCGAGCCGGTCGCGCAGTCCGCCGGCGAAGACCGTCCCGAAGACGGAGACGCCGAAGGAGGCCCCGATGGAGCGGAAGAACGTGGCACCGGCGGTGGCCACGCCGAGGTCCTGGTAGCCGACGGAGTTCTGCACGATCAGCACCAGCACCTGCATCACCAGCCCCAGCCCCAGGCCGAAGACCAGGAAGTAGAGGCTCATCTCGGCGGTGCTGCTGTGCTCGTCGAGCCGGGAGAGCAGCAGCAGGCCGACGGTGGTGACGGCCGTACCGGCGATCGGGAAGGCCCGGTAGTGGCCGGTGCGGGCGACGACCTGGCCGGAGCCGATCGAGGTGACCAGCATGCCGAGCACCATCGGCAGCATGTGGATGCCGGACAGGGTGGGCGAGACCCCCATGACGACCTGGAGGAAGGTCGGCAGGTAGGTGAGCGCGCCGAACATCGCGAAGCCGACCACGAAGGAGATCACCGCGACCAGGCTGAACGTCCGGGAGCGGAACAGCCGCAGCGGCAGCACGGGCTCCTCGGCCGTCCGCTCGACCTCGACGAAGGCCAGCAGCAGCACCAGCCCGAGCACCCCGAGGCCGACGACCTGCCAGGAGCTCCAGGCCCAGGTGGTGCCGCCCAGCGAGGTCATGAGCACCAGGCAGGTGGCGACGGCGGCGATCAGCGCGGTGCCGAGGTAGTCGATCCGGTGCCGGCGCCTGACCTCCCGCCCGTGCAGCACCACCGCGATGACCACCAGGGCGACGGCGCCGATCGGCAAGTTGACGTAGAAGACCCAGCGCCAGCTGAGGTGGTCGACGAACAGCCCGCCGAGCAGCGGGCCGAGGACGCTGGTGACGCCGAAGACGGCACCGAACAGGCCCTGGTACTTGCCGCGGTCCCGGGGTGAGACGAGGTCGCCGACGATGGCCTGGGAGAGCACCATCAGACCGCCGCCGCCGAGGCCCTGCAGGGCGCGGAAGGCGATCAGCTCCCCCATGTCCTGCGCCGCTCCGCAGAGGGCGGAGCCCAGCAGGAAGATCACGATGGAGGCCTGGAAGAAGCGCTTCCGGCCGTACATGTCGCCGAGCTTGCCCCACAGCGGGGTGGCGGCGGTGGAGGCCAGCAGGTAGGCGGTGACCACCCAGGAGAGGTGTTCCAGGCCGCCGAGGTCGCTGACGATGGTGGGCAGCGCGGTGGAGACGATGGTCTGGTCGAGGGCGGCGAGCAGCATCGCCAGCAGCAGGGCGCCGATCGGCAGCCACAGGTTGGGGACGGTGACCTCCGGCGGCCCGGGCGCGGGCGCCGGGCCCCGGTCGGACGCGGCGAGCGGGTCCGTCATGGCGTCTCCGTAGGGTCGCGGGCCGGCCGACGCGGCGGTCCGGGCGGATGATCACTCCCAGCTCACCATGCTGTCAGAAATGCCCTGGTTTGCGCCTCGTGGTTGAGCCGAACGTAAGCACGGGGGACATCCGCTCCTCCCCGACCGTTCATCAGGAGCCAACCACCACCAACCGGCACAACACCCCCACCCGGGGTCGGACGCCCCTGTCCACCCTCCGGGACGTCCTGCATAATCAGGCGCGATCGTGGGCCGGGGGGCACCGCGATCGTGAGCCCGGGACCGCCCCGGAGACCACCCGAGTACCGAGGAGGGCCGGCCGATGCCGGACCAGCACTGCCCGACGTGCGGCACCGCACGCTCCACCGGGTGCGGCTGCCTCCCGGACCCGAGCCTCACCGAGACGGCCGTCCTCCCGCACCTGGAGGGCCCGCCGCTGGTCCGCCCCTACGTGGCGCAGGCGGCCGGCCGGCCCACCGACGGGGCCGCCGCGGGATTCCCCGCGGCGGACGCCTTCGCCACCGCACTGCTCCCGCCGGTCGCGCCCCCGGCCGGGCCCGCCGCGCCGGTGGCCCCGCCGCTCGGGCCGGACGCCGACGCCTACGCCACCACCGTGCTGCCGCCGGTGCCCGCCTCCGGGCCGGGCGCCTACGCCGCGGCGGCGCCGCCGCAGGCCCCGCCCGGCGGCGACCTCGGCGTCTTCCCGTTCGAGTACGCGGCGCCGGCGGCGGAGGACCCCGACCGGGCCGGCGGCCGGGCCGCGCGCCGGGCGGCCGAGCAGTCCGCGCAGAACCCGCTCGCCCGGCACAAGCTGGTGCTGGCCGGGGCCGGTGCGGGACTGCTGGCGCTGACCGTCGGCATCGCCTACGCGGTGACGCCCTCGCCCGGGGCGGGCCACCGGCAGGCGCAGCCGCTGCCCACCACCACCCTGGCGCCCGCCCCGGTGGATCCGACCACCCCGGCGGTGCCGACCCCGAGCGCGCAGCCGCCGACCAGCGAGGCGCCGAGCCCGACGCCGACCAGGACGAGCCGGCCGAGTCCGACGAGGACGCCCTCCCCGGTGGCGACCAGTCAGGCCCCGCCGGCCGCTCCCCCGGCCCCGGCCGCCACGCCGACCCCCACGCCCACCCCGACCCCGACGCCGACGACCACCCCGTCGCCGACCGCCACCCCGACGCCGACCGCGACCACCCGGGTGCTGCAGCTCGGGATGTCGGGCCCGGACGTGAAGGACATGCAGCAGCGCCTGTGGGCCGCCGAATGCGGATTCGTCGACAAGTCGATCGTGACCGGCACCTTCGACTACTGGACCCAGTCGGTGCTGACGGACTACCAGAACTACAACCGGATCAAGGGCGAGAAGAACGTCTACGGGCCGAAGACCCGGGCCGCCCTGGAGGCCGACCCGGGCTGCTGACCGGCCGGCGCCCCCGGAACCCGGGCGGCCGTCCGCCGGAGGGCGACCGCCCGGCCCGTCGCCGGAGAGTGGCCGACCGGGCGTCAGCCGGTGATCGCCTTGACGATGCTGACGCCCGCCAGCACCACCATGATCGACGCCGCGACCCGGATGATCAGCTTCATCGGCACGTGCTTCAGCAGCTTCTGCCCGCCCACGATGGCGACCCCGCCGACCGCGCACAGCGCCAGCCAGGAGCCCAGGCCGACGGCCAGCGGGTCGGCGTACTTGGCCGCCAGGTTGGCGGTCATGATCTGGGTCAGGTCGCCGAACTCGGCCACCGCGACGACCACGAAGCTCGCCCCGGCCACCTTCCAGAAGCTGTTCGAGGAGGGCTCCTTGGCGGCGTGGCCGTCCTCGTCCTCGCCCCCGCCGTGGAACAGCAGCATCGCCGCGCCGGCCAGGAACAGCACGCCGGTGACGCCCTCGACCCAGCGCTGCGGCAGCAGCGAGAGCAGGTGCCCGGCGGCGAGCGCGAGGCCCACCTGCAGGGCGAAGGCGGCGGCGATGCCCGCGAACACGTAGCTCGCGCGGTACTTGGTACCGAGCACCAGGCTGGCCAGGGCGGTCTTGTCCGGCAGTTCGGCCAGGAAGATGATGCCGAAGGTCAACGCGGCAACGGTCAGGCTCATCAGGGGGATTCCCTCGGTCGGGCTGCCCGGCCTCCGCAGCTCCGTCAGGGGACGCCTCGGCCCGACAGCACTGGTCATGGTCACAGCACTGCGGCCGAAGGTCTCGCCGGCACCGACCCGGAGGTACGGGTGCCCCGGGCGCCGGGCCCCGGGGGGCCAGTGTGTCGACGGTCCGGTGGAGGGCTACTCCCCTTCAACGTCGTCAAGGGTACCCGACGTCGCCCGGTGCCCCGGCGGCCACCAGTCCGCGGCCCACCAGTTCCAGCACCACCACGATCGCCACCGACTCCACCGCCAGCAACCCGACCAGCACGAACAGCTGCACCGCCCCCGCCTGGACGGGCGAGGCGCCGCCGAGCAGCATCCCGACGAAGGCCCCGGGCAAGGTGACCAGGCCCACCGTGCGGGTCTGGTCGAGCGCGGGCACCAGCGAGGTCGCGGCGGCGGTGCGGCAGATCTCCAGCCGGGCGTCGCGGTCCTCGAAGCCGAGCGCCAGCGCGGCCTCCACCTCGCCGCGGCGCTGCCGCAGCTCGTCCAGGGCCCGCCGCCCGGCCAGCGAGGTGGCGGTGAGCCCGCCGCCGATCAGGATGCCCGCGACCGGGATGACCGACAGGCCCTTCGGCGGCAGCAGCCCGACGGCCAGCAGCAGGCCCAGGACGGGCAGCACCCCGGCGCCGATCGGGGCGGCCGCCCAGACCCAGCCGGGGCCCGGCGTCATCCGCCGCCCGGCGGTACGCACCGCGACCGTGAACATCAGCAGCACGAAGAGCGCCGACCACCAGAGCGAGCCGACCACCCAGGTGATCACCGCGGCGACGGCGGCCAGCTGCACGACCGCCCGCAGCCCGGCCCGCAGCACCGCGTGCCCGTGCCCGAGCAGGCCCCACCCGGCCACCGCGACGGCGGCCAGCAGCAGGACGGCGGTGACCGCCCCGAGCACCGGGGTGACGGGCAGCAGCTGGCCCCCCTGGGCGGCCAGCGCCACCGGCGTCAGATCCAGCTGGTGAACCACATCCGGTCCTGCCAGGACGACATCGGGATCACCTCCGCCGTGTACAGCGGGTAGAAGAAGGCGAAGCAGCCGACGATGGCGAGCACGATCAGCCCGGCCCCGGCCGCGCCGATCCGGCGGCGCTCGGGGCTGCACCCGGGCGGGCCCAGGATCGCGCCGAGCATCTGGGCGACGGCCAGGCACAGGAACGGCACCAGGACGACCATGTAGAAGGAGAAGACCGTCCGCTCCTGGTACTGGAACCAGGGCAGGTAGATCCCGGCCACCGCGCACAGCACGGCGCCCGAGCGCCAGTCCCGGCGGAAGAACCAGCGCCACAGCAGGTAGACCAGGGCGAAGCAGGCCGTCCACCAGAGCAGCGGGGTGCCGAGGCCGAGGATCTGCGCCGCGCAGCCGCCGGAGTCGGTGCAGCCGCGCTGGCCGTTCGGGACCTGCTCCCAGTACATGGAGACCGGGCGCCCGACCACCAGCCAGCTGAAGGGGTTGGACTGGTAGGTGTGCGGGGTGCTCAGGCCGGTGTTGAAGTCGTACATCTGCGAGTGGTAGTGCCAGAGGCTGCGCAGCGCCGCCGGCACCCAGCTCATCGGCACCTGCGGCAGCGGGACGCCCAGGAAGCGGTCCGGGGACAGGCCGGCGCGCCCGTCGGCCCAGTGCCGGTCGTAGCCGCCCTCGCCGTTGCCGCCGCTGGCGAGCCAGCCGCCCCAGGCGCCGACGTAGACCACCAGGGCGGAACCGACCATGGCGAGGAGGGCGGGGACGGCGTCCCGGCGCAGCATCGAGCGCCACGGGCGGCGGGCACCCGCTCCGCGGCGGCCGGACTGGTCCCACAGGACGGTGAGCAGGCCGAAGGCGGCGAGGATCATCACGCCGTTCCACTTGACCGCGCAGGCCGCGCCGACGAGGACGCCGGCGGCGATCCGCCAGGGCCGCAGGCCCAGCCGGACCCGGTCGGCGTCGGCGACCCCGGCCAGCCGGGCGCGGACGTGGTCGCGGTCGATCAGCAGGCTCCCGAAGGAGGCCAGCACGAAGAACATCTGGATGCCGTCGAGCAGGCCGACCCGGCTCATCACCAGCTGGAGGCCGTCGACGGCCATCAGCAGCGCGGCGGTGCAGCCGATCAGGGTGGAGCCGAAGAGCCGGCGGCCGATCCGGGCGAGCATCAGCACGGTGACGGTGCCGAGCAGCGCGGTCATGAACCGCCATCCGAACGGGTGCAGGCCGAACAGCTGCTCGCCGATCGCCATCACCCACTTGCCGAGCGGCGGGTGCGCGATGAACTCGGGCGAGGGGGTGAGCGGGACGGTCTGCGGGACGGCCAGGATGTCGGTGTTGGCGTGGTCCGGCCAGCTGCCCTCGTAGCCCTGCCGGAGCAGCGACCAGGCGTCCTTGGGGTAGTACGTCTCGTCGAAGACGAAGGCGTTGGGGTAGCCGAGGTTCCAGAACCGCAGCAGGCCGGCGAAGAGCGCGACGGCGATCGGTCCGAGCCAGCCGGCGTGGTCGGCCACCCAGGGGGGCAGCCGGCGCGGGGCCGGTGCGGGGGCGGCGGGGGCCGCTGCCGCCGGGGGGTGCGTGAGCGCCGCTTGCGTCATTGCCTCGCCGATCCGACTGTCTGCTGTGCCCGGGTCCGCCCCGTCGGCCGGGGGCCGGGCGGCCAACAGCCACTGACACTATGTGGCGGTGGTCGCGAAGCCAAGCGCGACGGGCGCCGACCAGGTGACCTGGTCGGCGCCCGTTCGAACGGCTCTGCTACGCGGCGGTCTGCAGCTCCCGGACCGGGGCGACGCGGACCACGGCCGGTGCGGCGTTGTCCTGCTCCGGCGTGAGGTGCGGGCGCAGCCGCAGCGCCAGGGCGACGATCAGCAGCGTGGAGCCCGCCATGGCCGCGAGGTAGAGCGGCCAGGTGCCGGAGCCGACCAGCAGCACGCCGACGGCCGGGCCGACCGCGATCGCGATCTGCTTCACGAGGGCGTAGCCGGCGTTGTAGGTGCCGAGCAGCCGGGCCGGGGCGAGGTCGGCGACGATCGGGCCCATGGTGGGCGCGAGCAGCGACTCACCGACGCCGAACAGCGCGTAGATCGAGACGATCGCGACCGTGGCGGCCATGGTCTCGGTCCGGATCAGGCCGGCGACCAGGGCCATCGTCCAGGCGCCGAGCCAGACCACGCCGGCCGCGGCCATCGCGGTGGTGCGGCGGCGGCGCGCGGTGATCCGCACCACGAACATCTGCAGGACGACGATGGTCAGCGCGTTGGCGCCGATCGCGAAGCCGAGGGTGGAGGGCGCGGTGCCGACGGTGTCGGTGGCGAAGGCCGCGACACCGGACTCGAACTGGCCGTAGCAGGTGAAGAAGATCAGCCCGGCGAGCAGGCAGAGCCGCAGCATCGCCTTGTCGGCGACCAGGGCGCGCAGGCCGGTCGGGCCGTCCGCCTTCCCGTGCAGGACGGTCAGCGGGGCGGCCGGCATCCGGGCGGTGCCGGTGACCAGGGCCAGGCCGAGGAAGGTCGCCGCCTCGATGGTGAACAGCCGGGTGAGGCTGGCCGGGTCGGCGACGTCCACGATCTGCCCGCCGACCAGCGCGCCGATGCCCATGCCCAGGTTGACCAGGGTGAACTGCAGCGCGAAGGCGTGCGAGCGGGTCGCGGCCGTCGAGCAGCGGACGATCATCGTGGCGAGCGCCGGCTGGCAGGTGGTGACGCCCGCGCCGAACAGGAAGGACGCGACCAGCAGCGCCGGGGTGCCGGTGGCGTGGCCGAAGGCGAACGCGCCGGTGGCGGCGAGCGCCGTGCCGGCCAGCAGGACCGGGCGGGGGCCGTACCGGTCGATGCCGCGGCCGGTGAACGGGAGCACGGCGAGCGCGGCCAGCGCGAAGACGGTGAACACCATCCCGGCGGCCAGCGAGCCCAGCCCGCGCACCTGGTCCACGTACACGAACATGTACGGCATCGTGAACCCGCTGCCGAACGCGCTGAGCGCGTTGCCGATCTGGACGCGGCGCAGCGGGCTGCCCGCCCCACGTCGCTGCTGCCTCTGCTGCTTCACCGTGCCGATCACCGTGCACATCCCTTCCTGGCTTCAACTGGATACTCTTAAGTCCAGAAGATTTCAGAGCTAAAGTTTGACGAGATAAAGTCTTAGCACCGGAAGACTGCGGAGTCAAAGGCTTAAGAGATGCACGCCCCCGTGCGACACTGGTCCGCATGACTACGGACAAGCCCGCGCCGGCCACCGACCGGGAGCTCGGCATCGCCGAGCAGGTGGCCGTCTACCAGCGGGAATTCCCCACCGTGGACCCCCAGGTGGAGACCATCGTGCAGACCCTCTCCCGGGTCGCCCGGCGGATGGGCGTGGCCTACGACCGGCAGCTGACTGTGCTGGGGATCACGGCCGCCGAGTGGGAGGTGCTCAAGGCCCTGGTGGTCTCGGGCAGCCCGTACCGGCTCGGACCGGGCGAGCTCGCCAAGCGGCTCGGGCTCACCCCGGCCGCGATGACCCACCGGATCGACCGCATGGTGGCCGAGGACCTGGTCACCCGGGAGCGGGACGAGAGCAACCGAGTGCGGGTGATCATCGAACTGACCGAGAACGGCCGCGACAAGTGGCTGGAGTCGATGCGGATGGCGGCGGTCTTCGAGGAGGAGCTGCTCCAGGACATCACCGGCGAGGAGCGGGCGGTGCTGTCCGGGCTCCTGGCCCGGATGCTGCGGCGGATCGAGGAGAGCCAGCCGGACGCCCTCGGGCGCACCGCCGACCTGGCCTGAGTCCGGGTCCGGCCCGAACGCGAGGAGTCCGGCCCGCCGGGGGGAGCACCCCCGGCGGCGGCTGCGGACGGTGCCGCACCGGGCCCGGGCGCGGGAG